>CABRIB010000098.1 GCA_902470915.1 uncultured Collinsella sp.
GATAGGAGTCCGTCTCGTGGGCTCGGAGATGTGTATAAGAGACAGGGTTTATTTTGGTCGGTTTTATCTGGGGATATGCCAAGAGCACGGCTATCGACAATTCAGAAAAAAGAAAACTGAATAGGCTATCTGGCTAAATCGCAACCCGCACCAACCAGCCCTTTTGCTATTCCCGGCGGGGGCCGCGGGTAAAGTTTATCGCGAGTTCCGCACGAGCCGGAGAGCACTTAATGTGCTCTCCGTGCGAGCAGGACTGTAGAGCAGGAAACTTTACCCGCGGACCCCGCCGGGAATAGCAAAAGGGCGACCCCTGTACGGAGTCGCCCTTGTTGAGCTGCTTATGTGTAGCTGTTACTCGGCGTCGTGGTGACGGCGGGGCTTGCGGCCTCCGTTGTCGCCGGGACGGCGCGGACGGTCGCTGTGCTCGGAGCGCTCGCGACGCGGACGCTCACGGCGCTGGAAGTGCTCGCCGTCGCCCTCGGAGGCACCCTCGGCACGAGCCGGGGCCTCGGGCTTGTCCAGACGATCGAGCGAGATCTTGCCGCGATCGTCGACCTCGATGACGACGACCTTGACCTCGTCGCCGACGTTGAGAACGTCCTCGACCTTCTCCACGCGGCCCTTGGCAACGCGGGAGATGTGCAGCAGGCCATCCTTACCGGGCAGCAGGTTCACGAACGCGCCGAAGGGCTGGATGGAGACCACGCGACCGGTGTACTCCTCGCCCGGCTCGGGAACCTTGATGATGAGCTTGATGCGCTCGACAGCCTGATCGACGGACTCGCCGGTGCCGCCGACAAAGACGGTGCCGTCCTCCTGAATGTCGACCGAGGCGCCGGTCTCGTCCTGGATACCGCGGATGACCTTACCGCCGGAACCGATGACGTCGCGGATCTTGTCGGTCGGAACCTGGATGGAGACGATGCGAGGGGCGGTGCTGCGCGTGGTGTGGCGCGGCTCGGGGATCACATCGAGCATCTTCTGCAGGATGAAGGCGCGACCCTCCTTGGCCTGCTGCAGGGCGCGGGCCAGGATGTCGAAGGTGAGGCCGGTAGCCTTGTTGTCCATCTGCAGGGCGGTGATGCCCTCGGTGGTGCCGGTGACCTTAAAGTCCATGTCGCCCAGGAAGTCCTCGAGACCCTGGATGTCGGACAGGACCACAGTCTTGCCCTCCTCCTGGATCAGGCCCATGGCGATACCGGAGACCGGGCGCTTAATGGGCACGCCGCCGTCCATAAGGGCGAGCGTAGAACCGCAGGTCGAAGCCATCGAAGAGGAGCCGTTGGACTCCATGACCTCGGAGACGACGCGGATGGCGTAGGGGAACTCGTTCTCGTCGGGGAGCACCGGAAGCAGAGCGCGCTCGGCCAGATTGCCGTGGCCGATCTCGCGGCGCTTGGGGCTGCCCATGCGGCCGGTCTCGCCGGTGCAGAACGGCGGGAAGTTGTAGTGGTGCATGTAGCGCTTGCCCTCGGTGGGCTCGATGGTATCCAGACGCTGGCCCTCGTTGAGCATGCCGAGCGACAGGACGGAAAGCACCTGGGTCTGACCACGCTGGAACAGGCCGGAGCCGTGAACGAGCGGCAGGTAGTTGTCCTTCACCATGATGGGACGGATCTCGTCGGCGGCACGGCCGTCGACGCGCTCACCGGTCTCGACGACCATGGTGCGCATGGCCTTCTTCTCGAGCTTCTTGAGCGCCACGGGGATCTCGCGCTCCCAAGCGGCCTGCTCCTCCTCGGTGAACTCGGCACGGATGGACTCCTTCAGAGCCTCGACCTTGCCGATACGGGAGAGCTTGTCGGCATCGCGCAAGGCGGCTGCCATCTCGTCGTAGTGGGCGAAGATGCGCTCCTGGACCTCCTCGACGGGCTGGTCGAGCGGGTACTCCTTCTTGACGATGGGGCCGTTGGCCTGCTCCCACTCGGCAACGAACTCGTCCTGAGCCTGGCAGAAGGCAGCAAGGGCCTCCTGGCCAAACTTCATGGCGGCGAGCATGTCGTCCTCGGAGATCTCCTCGGCGCCGGCCTCGACCATCGAGATGAAGTCGGCAGAGCCGCCCAGCTCCAGGTCCAGATCGGAGTTCTCGCGCTCCTCGTAGGTGGGGTTGACGATAAACTCGCCGGTCTCCACGTTGCGGCCGATGCGCACGCAGGCAAGCGGGCCCTCGAAGGGCACGCCGCCGAGCGTCATGGCCAGGGAAGCACCCATGACGTTGATGACGTCAAAGGGGTTGACCTGGTCGGCGACAAGCGAGGTGGCGACGATGTGCACCTCGTTGCGGAAACCGTCCGGGAAGCTCGGGCGAATCGGACGGTCGATCATGCGCGCGGTGAGCGTGGCCTTCTCGCTGGGACGGCCCTCACGCTTGAGGTAGCCACCCGGGATGCGCCCTGCGGCGTACATCTTCTCGTTGAAGTCGACGGTCAGCGGGAAGAAGTCGTAGTTCTTGCGCTCCTTGGAGACGACCACGGTGTCGAGCATCGTGGTGTCGCCCTGCTTGACCAGGCAGGCGCCGGTGGCCTGCTTGGCAAGCTCGCCCGACTCGAAGGTGTAGGTCTTGCCGTACAGCTCAAAGGTCTTGGATACGAGTGTCATTGTTCTCCTTTACCCCACAGGCCCCTTGCCTGCGGGCTTCTCATGTGACGCGGGCCCCCTGCCCCCGCCACGCTTCAGAGCGTGATTGTTCGCGCCCTTACACAAAAAGAGCGCCCCGCTGCGCAGGACGCTCTTAGCATGTACAAATCCTACTGGATGTTGTCGCGGATGCCCAGAGCCTTGATGAGCTCACGGTACTCGACGATGTCGTTCTTCTTGATGTAGGAAAGAAGACGACGACGACGACCGACGAGCATGAGCAGACCACGACGGGTGTGGAAGTCCTTCTGGTGGGACTTCATGTGCTCGGTCAGCTCCTTGATGCGCTCGGACAGGATGGCGACCTGAACCTTGGGGTTGCCGGTGTCGACCGGGGTGTTACCGAACTGGGCAGTCAGCTCAGCCTTGCGCTCTTTGGAAACAGTCATTGTTTCACCTTTCGTTTAACGTCGCCCACGGGCAACTCGATTCGCCTCGGACTGGGAAGCCGCCGGTGGAGCGAGCAACCAAGGTCGAGGTACCAACGGCCGATATGTTACCACAAGCAGCCCGCCCCTGCGCATCATCACCGACCCAACATGAATTCCATCGCACGGAGGCGCTGATCGGTGTACGTGGCGGCCCAAACATGCGAAAGCCCGAGCAAGAATGCCGCCGTATGCGGGTCGATTCGCTCGGCCATGAGCGCATCGAAGGTCATGGACATGAGGGCGCGCAGCCAGGCGACCTCACCAGTCGATACCAGCTCGGCACCCGGAACGCTCGACGCGCACGATCCGCACATGAGCCCGCCCGCCTGTGGTGAAAAATGCGACAGCATGGGGTCTCCGCACAGCACGCAGGCCGAAAAATCTGGTCGATAGCCAACGTGCGACAGCAGCTTAAAGACATATGCCGCCACAAGTAGGTCCATATGCGCCGCGTCAATCCCGCTGCCCACCAGGGTAAGCGCCCGTTGCGTAATGGCAAAGGTAAACGGGTCCTCGGCGTCCTCGAACGAGCACACGCGCGCAACCTCGGCGATCGCGCTTGCGGCGCAGGTCGTCTCGTAATAGGGCGCAGCGCCGAGCGGCGCCTCCATAAGCTCGGCCTGAGAAACCACGTCGAGTGACCGTCCATGCGCGAGCAGCATATCGACCGTACAGAACAACTCGCAGCGCGCCGCCAACCGCCCGCCGGGCTTACGCGCGCCCTTTGCCACGGCACGAACCTGCCGGCCCCGCTCGTCAAGCATCGTCAAGATCAGGTCCGTCTCTTTGAGCTTCGTCTTATCGAGGACGAGCACCTTCGTGCGATATGTCCGGGAGCCTGCCATTGACGCGAACTAATCTTCCGCGTTGTACCCAAAGCGGCGAATCTGGGCCTCGTCGTCACGCCAGCCGGCCTTGACCTTCACGTCCAGCTCCAAAAAGACCTGCGTGCCAAAGATGCGCTCAAGATCGCGACGGGCGTCGATACCGATATGCTTGATCATCTCGCCGCCCTTGCCGATGATGATGCCCTTCTGGCCCTCACGCTCGACGTAAATGGTGGCGTGCACGCGTAGCACCTTCTTGGTCTGCTCGAGCGCATCGCAGATCACGCCAACGGAGTGCGGGATCTCATCACGGGTGCGGCGCAAGACCTTTTCGCGCACAAACTCAGCAACGAGCGTCTCGTCAGAAGCGTCGGTGCCCATGTCCTCGGGGAACCAACGCGGGCCTTCGGGCAAAAAGTGCGCAACGGTCTCGATAAAGGCATCGACGTTGAAGTTCTTGACCGACGACGTCACGATCTCGTCGTCATATTCCATGAGCTCGTGGGCGGCCTTAAGCTGCTCCATGACCTGTGCGGGGTCGGCCTCATCGGCCTTAGTGAGCACCAAGACCTTCTTGCAACGAGCGCATCTGACACGCTCGGCAACCCAGGCGTCTCCCCTGCCGATGGGCTTGGTGGCATCAATCAAAAACGCGACGACATCGACATCGTTCAGCTCGAACAACGCACTCTTGTTAAGCTCGGAACCCAGGCCGTCCTTAGGCTTATGAATACCCGGGGTATCGACAAAGACCAGCTGGTAGCCGGGGCGGTTGACGACGGCGCGCATGCGGCGACGAGTCGTCTGGGCCACCGGCGAGGTGATGGCGACCTTCTTGCCGTAACAGGCGTTGAGCAGCGTGGACTTGCCGGCGTTGGGACGACCGACCAGGGCCACAAAGCCGCTGCGGAAACCGGGCTCCACGTCGCCAAAGCCCGCGAGGTTGTCGTCCTCGTCGCACAGGGCGTCGAGCTCCTCATCGCTCATGCCCTCAAACGGGTCGAACTCCTCGGCCTCGTCATCCAAAATCTCATCGATAGGCTGCATATTGTCGGACATGGGAATCCCTTTCTAAATAAAGCCGAGCGCGTGGGCAAATACCAGCACGCCCACAATCGCGGCGGTAATGGAAAGTACGTATACGGAAGCGGCGGCGATGTCCTTCGCACGCTTGGCCAGCGGATGGAGCTCCTGAGTCGCCAGGTCGACGATGGCCTCCATAGCGGTGTTGCACAGCTCGCCGTGAATCACCAGGCCACAACAGATGATAATCGTGGCCCACTCGGCAATGTCGAGCCCCACGACGCAGCCGGCAATGACGGTGCACACGCCCGCAACGAGCATGACCTTAATGTTGCGCTCGGTCTTGACGGCGGTGACGAAGCCCTCCATGGCGTAGGAAAACGACTTAAAGAAGGACGGATGGTCCTTGTTCGATCCGGGAATCATAGACGGCTCCTAGTCGTGGGCGTGGTTGGTGATGGGGCCGACGTGGACTAGCTTAGGGTCCTCGCCGCGCTCGAGCGACAGATCGCGCAGGATGGCGTCCTCGCGGGCCTCCATGACCTCGGCCTCGTCGTCCTCGATGTGGTCATAGCCCAGCAGGTGCAGCATGCCGTGTACGAGCATCAGACGACACTCGTCAGCGGGGCTATTGCCAAAACCGGGGGCCTGACGGGCAATAACCTGCGGGGCCAAGATGATATCGCCGAGCTCGAGCGTCTCGTCGGCGGGAATATCCTCGTCAAAGGCCGAATCGCACTCAAACGAGAGCACATCGGTGGTGCGGTCGATACCGCGCCACTCGTGGTTGAGCTCGTGCATCTCGTCCTCGTCGACATACGAAAGGGAAATCTCGACTTCACGTTCAACGCCCTCGGCGGCAAGCACAACCTCGCAGATGTGCTCCACCTCCTGCGCGTCGAGCAGCGTATCGAGCTCGGCATCGTTGCTGATCAATACACTCAACGGGACTCCTTTCGGTCGCGCGGGCGCTGCTCGCGCACGTCATCATAAGCTTCATATGCCTCGACGATACGACCCACCAGGGCATGGCGCACCACGTCGGCACGCTCGAGGTGAGAAAATGCGACATCGTCGACACGGCCCAAAATCTGCTCAACGTCGGCAAGACCGCCACGACGACCCACCAGGTCGCGCTGGCTCAGGTCGCCGGTAATCACGAACTTGGAGTTGAACCCAAGGCGTGTCAGGAACATCTTCATCTGCTCGGGCGTGGTATTTTGCGCCTCGTCGAGCACCACGAAGGCATCACTCAGCGTGCGGCCGCGCATGTAGGCAAGCGGGGCAATCTCGATCACGCCGCGCTCCATAAGCTCATCAGTGCGCTCGCGATCCATCATGTCAAAAAGGGCGTCATAGAGCGGACGCATGTAGGGATCGATCTTTTCCTCGAGGGTGCCGGGCAAAAAGCCCAGATTCTCCCCCGCCTCGACAACCGGACGCGTCAAGATCAGACGGCCCACCTCGTGACGCTTGAGCGCGGCAACGGCGAGCGCCATAGCCAGATAGGTCTTACCGGTACCGGCAGGACCCAAGCCAAACGTGATGGTATGCGAGCGGATGGCATCCACATAGCGCTTTTGCCCGAGCGTCTTGGGGCGAATGACGCGGCCGCGATACGAAAGCAGCACGTCATCGCGAAGCGACGTAGCCTCGTGCTCACCGTCGCGCAAGACGGCCAGGCCTGTCTCTTATACACATCTCCGAGCCCACGAG
>CABRIB010000099.1 GCA_902470915.1 uncultured Collinsella sp.
ATCTACACAAGGGGTATCGTCGGCAGCGTCAGATGTGTATAAGAGACAGCCTCAACGCCAAGACCTCGGTCAAGGCCGTCTCGGTCAATCATGTTGAGGCGTCCGAGAAGACGGTCGCGAGTGGCGGCTATCCCATCTCGCGCGACCTTTACTTCTTTGTGAAGGGTGTGCCTTCGCAGCAGGCGCAGGATTACATCGACTATGTGACGTCCGAAAAGATGGACAAGCAGATTCGCGAGGCGGGCTTTATTCCCGTCACCAACGACGAGAAGGGGAGTGAGTAGCATGGAAGCACAGGAAAACTCCCAGACTGAGCAGAATGTTCAGACGCCCAAGAAGCGCGAGCTGGCGCTCGTATCGCGCAGTACCTATATCAAGGAGAAGGCGCTGCAGTGGATCTTCTTTGCCTGCGCGTTCTTGGCGGTCGTTACCGTCATCCTGATTTTTGTCTTTACCACGTACTCGGCGCTGCCCGTCTTTACTGACATCGGTCTGGCTGACTTCTTTAGCTTTACGTGGGCGCCTTCCGAGGGCCACTACGGCATCTTGTCGCTGCTTGCTGGCTCGGGTCTGGTGACCGTCGGTGCGCTCGCCATGGGCGTGCCGCTGGGCGTGGGTACGGCCGTTTACCTGGTCGAGATTGCCAGCAAGCGCGTGCGCAAGCTCATCAGCCCCGCCGTTGACCTGCTGGCGGGCATACCCTCCATCATCTACGGCTTCTTTGGCATGATCATCATCCGCCCGTTTATCGCACAACTGACCGGCGGCCTTGGTTTTGGTGCGCTGACGGCGTGGTTTGTGCTCGCCATCATGATCGTCCCTACCATCACCACGCTCACCATCGATGCTCTCAATTCCATTCCCATGGGCATTCGCGAGGCATCGTATGCCATGGGTGCCACAAAGTGGCAGACCATCTATAAGGTCGTGCTACCTGCCGCGAAGCTGGGTATCGTTGATGCCATCGTGCTGGGTATGGGCCGTGCCATCGGCGAGACCATGGCCGTGCTCATGGTCGTAGGTAACGCCCCGGTTATTCCCGACAGCATTGCGAGCCCCATCTCGACGCTCACGAGCCAGATTGCGCTCGACATGAGCTATTCCTCGGGTCTGCACCGCTCGGCGCTGTTCGGCATGGGTGTGGTCCTGTTTATCATCTCCGCCACGCTGGTGGGTATCGTTCGTCTGATTTCCAAGAAGAAGAGGGGGTAGGCTATGTCCGATTCCGTTGACACGACGGTCGATACGACCTCGTCGCGCGAGCGCATCAAGCGTGCCCTTTCCCACGGCAAGAAGGGCCGCATCAACAAGGACCTGTCCAACAAGATCATGCTTGGCGTGTTTCGTGCCGCTGCCTACATCACCACGCTGGTGCTGGTCGCTATCATCGCCTACGTGGTCATCAACGGCCTGCCACACATCTCGCTCGACTTTATCTTCGGTTGGCCCCAGGGCGTCAACGCCGAGGGCGGAATTTGGCCCACGATCGTCTCGACCGTCTACGTGACGGCGCTCGCCATGCTTATCTGCACGCCGATCGCTGTGCTGGCAGCCGTCTATCTGGCCGAGTACGCCAAGCAGGGCAAGGTCGTCGAGCTCATTCGCTACGCTGCTGACGCTTTGGCCTCGGTGCCCTCCATCGTTATGGGCCTGTTTGGCTACGCCTTGTTTGTCGAGGCTATGGGCCTGGGCCTTTCGATGGTCTCGGCCGCTCTGGCGCTCGCGCTCTTGATGCTTCCCATCGTCATGCGCACCACCGAAGAAGCCATTCGCGCCGTTCCGCGCTATATCCGTTGGGGCGCGTACGGCCTGGGCGCTACCAAGTGGCAGGTCGTCTCCAAGATCGTGCTTCCTTCGGCCTTTGGCCGCATTGCCACGGGCATCGTCCTTGCCATCGGCCGTGCCATCGGCGAGACCGCCGTGGTGCTCTACACCATGGGCCAGGCCATCAATCTACCTATTTCGCCGCTCGATTCCGGTCGTCCCATGACCGTTCACCTGTACCTGCTTGCCAACGACGGCATCAACATGAACGCAGCCTACGGCACCGCGCTCTTGCTGATGGTGATCATTTTGGCCTTCAACCTGTTTGCGCGCTTCCTGTCGCGCAAGCGTCGCTAGTTAAGGAGTCCCATGTCCGTTTATCAGTCCGCTCCCGCGTTGGAGCAAGCGGCCATTACGGCCAAGGATTTCAACTTTTGGTACGGTGACTTTCATGCGCTGACGGGGCTTGACCTCAACATCGCCAAAAACGCCATCACCTCCTTCATTGGCCCTTCGGGCTGCGGCAAGTCGACGTTTTTGCGCTGCATCAACCGCATGAATGACCTGATTGAGGGCACGCGCGTCGAGGGCACCATGACGCTCGACGGCAACGATATCTATGCCGAGGGTGTCGATCCGGTCGATCTCCGTCGTCGCGTGGGCATGATCTTTCAGCAGCCCAACCCGTTTCCCAAATCCATCTACGAGAATGTCGCCTTTGGCCCTCGTCTGCAGGGCGTGACTAGCAAAAGCGACCTCGATGACATCGTGGAAGAATCGCTCAAGCGCGCCAACCTCTGGAAAGAGGTATCCAATCAGCTCAACAAGGATGGTTTGGCGCTCTCGGGCGGTCAGCAGCAGCGTCTGTGCATCGCGCGCGTGCTTGCGGTGCAACCCGATGTCCTCCTGATGGACGAGCCCTGCTCCGCCATCGACCCCACGTCCGTCTCTAAGGTCGAGGATCTGATGGCCGAGCTGGCGCCCGAGATGACGATTATCATCGTCACGCATTCAATGCAGCAGGCAGCTCGTATCAGTGACTACACCGCGTTCTTCTTGCAGGAAGTTGCCGGCGAGCCCGCTACGCTCATCGAGTATGGTCAAACCGACGCGATCTTCACCAGCCCGGTGGACTCGCGGACGGAAGACTATATCACCGGCCGCTTTGGCTGATCGGTGCGACTAGTCCCAAGCCGATCGGATCTGGTCCGGTGCGTATTCACTGTGCGGGCGGCATGACCGCACCCAACTGATTGGAGTGAACCATGCGCAAACTGTTTTCCCGTCAGCTCATCGAGGCCCGTCACGAGATGCTGAGCATCTACGAGGCCGTCGATCTGGCCCTCCACGATGCCGTGAAGGCCTATGTGACCGACGACCGCAAGCTCGCCACCAAGACCAAGAAGCGCACGCTTTCGATTGACGCACGCTGCGCCAACCTGGAGGCCGTCTGCTACAACCTGATTGCCACGCAGTCACCGGTCGCCTCCGACTTCCGCTTGCTGCAGACGATCATCTACGTCGACTTTAACCTGCAGCGCATGACCGATAAGGTTCGCCAGATTTGCCGCGCCACGCGTCATATGATCAAGGCCGACATCTCGCTGCCCAAGGAGCTTGTCGGCACGGTCGAGGCCGAGGCTGAGGCCGTCTACCAGGTGCTGGGCTCTTCGCTTTCTGCGCTCGTCACCAACGACATGTCCATCATCTGCAACTTGGCCGTCGAGGACGAGCCAGTGCACGCCGCCTACGAGAAGTTCTTCCGCACCTTTAACCGCATGGACACGGGCGATTTTATGGACGACGACAGCAACTATGACGACCTGCGCCGCGCCATCATGGTATCGCGCTATCTCGATCGCATCGCCTCGATTTCCATCGATGCCGCCTGCCGTCTGACCTTCCTGTTGACCGGACAGCGTATGACTGCCGGTGATATCGCCTGCACTGATGAGGATGAGCTCGAGAGCATGCGCGTGCCTTCGGGCGAGGGTGTTATCATGAGGCCCGCCGTCGATGCACGCTACGTTGCCAAGGTGCCCGTTAACGAGGTCAGCGAGGGTCTTCGCTACCTGCTCGATCATCTTGAGGATGAGGACGATGGCGAGGACGACGAGGAGTAAGTAACCCCGTTCGTCGAAAGATTGTAAATACCTAAGTGAGCGCGGCCTTGCACATGCGAGGCCGCGCTCTTGCGTTAGCATGGGACTACTTGTTTGGCTGTCTGCGGAGGCGATTGGCAATGGATAACTATTTGGACTTGATACGCGCTCGCCGCGAGCAGATTCTCGAACGTTTTTATGCAGCACTCGATCGCGCGGGCCGTCCCCACGATGCCGCGCGCCTGATTGCCGTCTCCAAGACTGTTGGCGTTGATGAGACCGTTGCCGCTATTCAGGCGGGGTATCGCCATTTTGCCGAGAACCGCCCGCAGGAGCTCGTTCGCAAGCTTGCGGGCCTCGTAGAGCATCCGGAGCTACCCGAGGTGCGCTTCGATATGATCGGCAACCTGCAGACCAACAAGATCAATGCGGTTCTGGGCTCGGCCGAGCTGATTCATTCGGTGGGATCGCTGCATCTGGCGCAGGCGATCTCGAGCCGTGCTGTCCGCAAGATTGAGGCAGGCGAGCTCGCCGGCCCCCAGCGTGTGCTCATTGAGGTCAATGTGAGTGGTGAGGAGTCGAAGGGAGGCTTTTCGCCCGATGAGATTCGCGCCGCCGCGGGTGAGCTTGCGGAACTTGAGGGAATTTGCGTACAGGGGCTTATGACTATGGCGCCCCGGGGGAATAAGGATGTGGCACGCCGCACCTTTGCGGGGCTTCGTGAGCTGAGGGATGAGCTGGAGGCGGCGCATCCCGATTTGAACCTGCCTGAGCTTTCCTGCGGTATGAGCGAGGACTTTGAGTCTGCCCTTGAGGAGGGCTCTACGCTCGTTCGCCTGGGCAGGGTAGTATTTAGCCCGGAGTTTGCAGTAAAATAAGGCTCTGAAGTGCGCACTGATTATCGGGGCGCCTGCACTAAACCGCGAGAGGACACAACCATGGGCTTCCTTGACGAGATTAAAAATAAGATGCACCTGGGCGGCCAGCAGGGTTACGACCAGGGTTATGGCCAGGACGACGACTACGGCTACGATGACGGCTACGACGATGGCTATCAGAACAACGGCTACAGTGGTGCTTCGGGCGAGGGCTTCTACACCCAAGACGAGCCGAGCAACGGCCTGCTTGGCCAGACGCGCCGCGGTGAAGCTGAGTCGGTTGCCGTGTATACGCGCTCCGGTCAGCTGGTCGGCGATGACTCCCGCCATGCCACGACGTATAACCCGCCTTCGCGCTCGCAGGACAGTGTTGCGAGCGGTTATCGTCCTGGTGCCTATGACACGCCGTCGAGCTACGCCGAGAATACCCGCGCCCGTGCCGCCGCTGCGCCCGCGCCTGCACCGAGCGATGCCTCGGCCTATGCGAGCAATATCATCAACGCCACGCCGCAGCTGCCGGCCTATGTCCTGCGCCCCGAGAGCTATGACGACGTGGAGACCGTGGTGCGCCGCGTTCGCACCAAGCAGCCTGTCGCACTGATTTTTGTGGGCGTACGCACCGAAGTTGCCAAGCGCGTCTTGGACTTCTCTTACGGCTTTGCCTGCGGTCTGGGTGCCACGGTCAAGGAGGTGGGCGACCGCGTGTTCATGGTGCTGCCCGCCGGTTGCGAGGTCAAAGATTCCGATCTCAAGAAGCTTCGTGCCGACGGCTACCTTAAGTAAAGACAAGACGAGGAGATTCCCATCAACATCTACACTATCGTCCAGCTGGTCAACACGCTGTTCAACTTCTATTCCACGCTCATTGTCGTCTACTGCTTTATGACGTGGATTCCCATGAAGCAGGGTGGTTTGCTTCAGGATATTGCTGCGGTGCTTGATAGCGTGTGCGGTCCGTGGCTTAACCTGTTCCGTCGTTTCATCCCGCCGATGGGCGGTATCGATTTTTCGCCGGTCGTTGCGATTATTGCGTTGCAGTTGGTGCAGAGGCTGGTTCTGCAGCTTCTTATAGGTATACTCGTGTAGAACTGACTTAGTAACTTACGTCGGGCGTGTGGCGCCAAGGCGATGAAAAAGGAGACTTGTTATGGCTATTACCCCTGCAGACATCCAGGCTCAGACTTTCTCTGAGGCCAAGCGTGGCTACGATCCTGCCGAGGTCGACGTCTTCTTGGAGACGCTGTCCTCCGAGGTTGACGCTATGCTTGCTAAGATCGTCGACCTTAAAGGTCGTCTGACTGCTACCGAGCAGCAGCTTGCCGATGCGCAGGCTCAGCTTGCCCAGGCTCAGGATGCCCCCGTCCAGGCCGTTCCTGCCGCCCCCGTGGCTGCTCCCGCCCCTGACTTCTCCGCTCAGGAGCGCCAGATTTCCGCTGCCCTGATCGCTGCCCAGCAGACCGCTGAGACCATCGTCAACGATGCCAATGAGAACGCTGAGCGTATCCGCAACGAGGCTGACGCCAAGGCACGCGAGGTTATCCGCCAAGCTCTGACCGAGAAGCAGGCCGAGCTCGAGGAGATCGATCGTCTCAAGGCTTCCCGTGAGGAGTTCAAGGCCGAGTATCTCAAGCTCATCCAGCACTTCATGGACGATGCCCAGAACTCCTTCCCGGCCGACCTCATGGCCTCCACGCCGGTCGGTTCCGCCGCTTCTCCTGCGGTGACTGTTCCTGCCGAGCCGCTGCCCGTCGCTGACCCGGTTGTCCCCGTGGCCGATCCCTTCGCCCCGATCGACAACTTCGCTGCCGACGACCTGGACTAACATTCGGCCTACAATTTAGTGCCTAGAAAGGACCCGCAGCTTGCGGGTCCTTTTTTATG
>CABRIB010000100.1 GCA_902470915.1 uncultured Collinsella sp.
TGCAAACTTCTGGTCGGGACGACTGGATTCGAACCAGCGACCCCTTGACCCCCAGTCAAGTGCGCTACCAAGCTGCGCCACGTCCCGAAGCTTTTGTCTGTTGCTCTGCTCTCGCTCGCAACACGGAGTATATTAACCCGAAACTTTAGACTTGTGCAAGAACTTTTTTACAAATTTTGAAGCAAGTCCAAAATTGTATCTGCGAGCTGGGGCTTTGTTAGCACGGGAAGTTCTTGCGTGCCCGCTGTGCTCACGATCCAGGCCTTGTTAGTGTCGGTTCCAAAGCCCGAATCGGCGCGCGAGACATCGTTGGCGATAATGGCATCGCAGCCCTTGCGCGCGAGTTTGCGCTGCGCGTACTCCACGACGTTATCGGTCTCGGCCGCAAATCCGATCACGCACCGCTCGCCCTTCTGGCGCGAGAGCTCGGCCAAAATATCGACCGTTTCGACCAGCTCGATGCAATCCAAGCGCTCGTTGGACTTTTTGAGTTTATGGTCCGCAGGGGCCGCCGGTGTGTAGTCGGCGACGGCGGCCGCGCAAATGGCCGCATCGGCCGTCTGGAAGGCGCTCAGCGCCGCCTCCAGCATCTCTGCTGCGGTCTGCACGCGCACGCACTCCACGCCGCGGGGAACATCGAGCGATGTCGGGCCCAGCACAAGCGTGACCTCGGCACCGCGGCGAGCAGCCTTCCCCGCCAGGGCGATGCCCATCTTGCCCGACGACCGGTTGCCAATAAAGCGCACAGGATCGATCGGTTCGTGCGTGGGGCCGGCGGTAATCACGATGCGCTTGCCCGCCAGGTCCTGAGGCGCGGGGTTGAGCACCTCACAGACAGCCTCGACGATGTCCTCGGGCTCGCTCATGCGGCCCGTGTCCACGTCGCCACAGGCAAGGTAGCCGCTGCCGGGTCCCACCAC
Organism: uncultured Collinsella sp.; assembly: GCA_902470915.1. Lineage (GTDB taxonomy): Bacteria > Actinomycetota > Coriobacteriia > Coriobacteriales > Coriobacteriaceae > Collinsella. The sequence continues at coordinate 921 of CABRIB010000100.1, forward strand.
ATGCACGCCGCGGTCGCGCAGCGTGGCCATGTTGGCCTGCGTTGCCGGCGCCTTCCACATGCCGTTGTTCATGGCCGGCGCGATCACGATGGGTCGCGGCGTCGCAAGCAGCGTGGTGGAAATAAGGTCATCGGCGATGCCGTTGGCCATCTTGGCGATGATATTGGCCGTCGCGGGCGCCACGACCACCAGATCGGGCTCTTGCGCCAGCGAAATGTGGTGGATGGGGTCGGAGGGGTCGTCGAACAGGCCTACGGCGACGGGCTCGTTGGTAAGCGCACGGAAGGTGAGCGGGCCGACAAACTCGGTGGCATGCTCGCTCATAACGACCTTGACGCGCGCGCCACGCTTTTGCAGCAGGCGCACGATATTGCACGACTTATAGGCGGCGATCCCGCCGGTAATGCCCAGCAGGATCGTTTTTCCCTCAAGTTGCATTGAATTGTTGGATGCCGCCATCGTTTAAGCTTCCTTGCTCGGGAGCACCAGGAGGCGGTGGCAGTACGGGCAGTGCGTAATCTCGCTACCGTCGTGGTTGAGGTCGCTCATGGACGATGCCTGCAGCGCGGTGTGGCAGACCGTGGGGATGTTGCCCTGGATGGTCTCGACAGCCAGGCCGCGGAACTGCTTGAGCAGACGCTCGTAGTCGGTGAGAACGTCGGCCGGCAGCGTGGCAGCAAGCGCGGTGCGCTCCTTAGCGGCGGCGTCAATCTGAGCCTGCAGGTCGGCAGCCTTGGCGCGGGCGGCCTTGGTATCGGCCTTCACGCCCTCCTCGAACTTGGCGATGATTGCCTGCGCGCGGGCCTCGCGGTCGAGCGCCTCCTTATGGGCGACAACGACGTCCTTGCGGGTGTGCTCAATCTTGTCCAGACGCTTTGCCAGGGTGGCAAGCTCATTCTCCAGGTCCTGCACCTCGCGGTAATCAGAACCGTCGACGTGACGCTTCTTGGCAGCCTCGATGGCGTTGTTGGTCTGAATCTCGGTGGTATTGAGATCGTCGAGCTCAATGTCCAGATCCTTGCGCTGGGCGTAGAGCTTGGTCATCTCGGACTTGAGCTTCACATAGGTCTTGCGCTTGGAAGCGAGCTCCTTGAGCTCCGGCATATTGGCAAGTTCGCTCTTGTTGCGGGCGAGCTCCAAATCGATCTGTTGCAGCTTGAGTAGCGTAGCGCCGGCGCTCATAAGTTCTCTCCTTTTGTCACAGTCCACCATTGGCAAGGGTTCAGTATTTTAATCGCATGACGGGGGTCGACCCCGGCGTCAACTGCAGAGTTCATCAATATATCAACGAACGGCTCCTCGGAGCGATCGTGTCCGAGCAAGATCACCGGCAGCCCGCGTAAGGCAAGGTCTTGCGCCACGTGGTAGCCCGCCTCGCCCGTCACGACAACGTCCGCGCCCGCGGCGATGGCAAGCTCTCCAAAGTCGCCCAGGGAGCCGCCCAAAATGGCGACGGTGCGGCACGGGCGATCAACTTCGCCCCACACACGCGGGTCGCTGCCGAAGGCTGTGGCAGCACGGGTGGCAAGATCGCGCAGCGTGCACGGGTCGTTGAGCGTTGCAAGCGCGCCCAGGCCGGTGGACTCGGGGTCGTCCACGTGCTCCAGTGAGCTCACGGGTGCGGCACCCAGCAGCTCGCTCAGGCAGACGCGGGCTTCGTGCGAGCGGTCCAGGTTGGTGTGGAGCGATATGATGCTCACGCCGCAACGCGCTGCCTCGTAGAGTGCCGCGCTGCACTGGGGGCGTGCGGCATCAGCTGGGCAAAAGGCCTCAGGAGCCTTGATATAGATAGGGTGATGCGTCAGCAGAACGTTGGCACCGGCCTCGAGAGCGCGGTGCACGTTGGTCTCGGTTGCATCGAGCGCACAGGTCACGCCGGTGATCTCGGCGGCAGGGTCGCCCACGGATAAGCCTACGTGGTCCCAGGGCTCGGTGTCCGTCTTTGGATAGCGTGCCAGCAGAGCGCGCTCGAGCCCGGCGACGATCATGCGGCACCCACGATCGACAGCAGCGCTTGGGCAAAGTCGTCCAGGTCGGCAGGATTCACGCGGTCATCAAACGAGATGCGCAGCGACCCCAATGCCTGCTCGCGACCGATGCCCATGGCGCTGAGCACGTGGCTCGGGTCCATGCTGCCGCTCGAGCACGCCGAGCCTGCCGATACCTCAAAGCCGGCGGCGTCGAGCTTGATGATGAGCTCCTCGGAGTCCATGCCGTCAATGTAGATCGACACCATGCCGGGCAGACGGTCGGCATGCGCATAGTCGCCCATGGTGGCGTGAATGCGCGGATGGGCCGTAAGCATGGCGTAGAGCTTGTTGGAAAGGGTTTGCAGCTTCTCGCGCTCCTGAGCCACATGGGGAGCCAGCGTGCGGGCGGCAGCGGCAAAGGCCAGCTGCGTGCGCAGGTCCTGCGTGCCGGCGCGACGTCCGGCTTCCTGTCCGCCGCCAAAGATGCGGGGGCGCAGCGGCGTGCGGGTCTTAACGTAAAGCGCGCCGGATGCCACGGGACCGCCAATTTTGTGGGCGGCGACGGACATGGCATCGACGCCCAGCTCGGCGGCATCGAGCGGAATGTGCAGATAGCCCTGGATGGCATCGGTGTGGAACAGAGCGCCCACGGTATGCGCGGCCGCGGCAAGCTCGCGGATAGGCTGTACCACGCCGGTCTCGTTGTTGGCAACCATGATGCTCACGAGCGCCACGTCGTAGCCTAGTAGCTCGACAAGCGTGGCAGGCTCAATGTAGCCCATGCGGCAGGGCTGCACCAGATCGACGCTAAAGCCTGCGGCACGCAGCAGCGGCAGGTTGTCCAGAATCGAATCGTGCTCGATGGCAGATACGATCACGCGGTTACGCTTACGGTCGCGCTGACGTGCACCCTCGGCAAGACCGAGCAGCGCCAGCTGGTTTGTCTCGGTGCCGCCGTTGGTCAAGATGATCTCGGACGGACGGACGCGCGCGCCAAAGCTGCGGGCAATCTCGCGACGGGCAACTTCCAGGCGTGCGGCGGCCTTGCGTCCAAGCGAGTGCAGCGAGTTGGGGTTGACGCCGGCAAGCTCGCTGTCGTCATATTCGCGCTGCGCAAGGAGCGCCTCGGCGCGCATGGGCGTCGAGGCGGCGTAGTCAAGATTCACGGGTATGCGGTTTTGACCTGCGGTCATAAGGGTTTATGCCTCCTGTGCGGCCTCGTTGCCCAGCTTCTGCAGCAGCGCAACCTCGGCAGCGGGATCTTGGGACTTAAATACGGCGGAGCCGGCCACCAGGACATCGGCACCGGCCTTGACGACCTCGGCGATGTTCTTGGAAGAAATACCGCCGTCGACCTCGATGAGGGGCGAAACGCCGTGGCGCTCGCACATGGCCTTGAGCTCGTGCAGTTTGGCAATGGTACCGGGGATAAAGCTCTGGCCGCCAAAGCCGGGGTTCACGCTCATCAGCAGCACCATATCGACGACGTCGATGATGCTCTCGAGTACGCACACGGGGGTGGCGGGGTTGAGCACCACGCCGGCCTTGACGCCGCGCTGCTGCAGATGTGTGAGCGTGCGGTGCAGGTGCGTGGAGGCCTCGTAGTGCACGGTGATCATGTCGGCACCGGCGTCGGCGTACCAATCGACCGTTTCGTCGGGGTTCGACACCATCAGGTGCGCGTCGACCGGTACATCGGTGGAGCGCTTGACGGCCTTAAGGATGTCAACGCCAAAGGTGAGGTTGCCGGTAAAGTGACCGTCCATAACGTCGAAGTGCACGTAGTCGGCACCGGCGATCTTGTCGAGTTCGCCCTTGAGGTTGGCCATGTCGGCCGAAAGGACAGACGGAGCGATTTTGATGGAACCCATGGTAGTAGCCTTTCTGCGCTAGTCGGTGAGTCCGTAGAACTCTTGAGAAGGGACGCGGTCGGTGAGAATCTCGAGCGCCCTATCCAAAGTAACACCGTTGTAGAGCGTTTGCTCCACGGCAAAGGTGAGCGGAATGTCTACGCCCAGTGAACGGGCAAGCTCGCTGACGCTGCGGGCCGCGACGGCGCCCTCGACCACCATATGCGTGCGCGTCTGATACTCGTCGAGCGACACGCCGTGGGCAAACTCGTAGCCAAAGGTGCGGTTACGCGAGTGCTCCGAGGTGCAGGTGGCAATGAGGTCGCCCATGCCGGCAAGCCCCATGCAGGTCATAGCTTGACCGCCGCGGGCGTGTACCAGACGGCTGATCTCTGCCAGGCCGCGCGTCATGATGAGGGCGAGCGTGTTGTCGCCTGCGCCCGAGCCGGCGGAGATGCCGCACACGATGGCGATGACATTTTTCATGGCGCCGCAGACCTCGACACCGGTCATGTCTTGCGACAGATAGATGCGGAAGGCCGTGGACAGGAGCAGGTCCTTAAAAGTCTCCCCTATCTGCGGATCTTTGCTTGCGATGACGGCGGCAGAAAGCCCGCCGCGGCAGATCTCCTCGGCATGGTTGGGGCCCGAGAGTGCCGCCACACGCGTCTCGTTGCCGATCTCGCTGGCGATGACCTCGCTCATGAGCAGGCCGGACTCGGGCTCAATACCCTTGGTGAGGCAGAGCACCGGGATATCGGTGGCGATACAAGGTGCCGCCTGATGGCATACGCTGCGCAGGTGCGTGGAGGGCACGGCAAAGATGACGGCCTCGGCGCCGTCGAGCGCCTGCGAAAGGTCCGTGGTGGCGACGACGTTGCCGGGCAGCTTGTAGCCCACAAGGTAGCGGGGGTTGCGGTGCTCGCCGTTAATGCCGGAGGCCGTCTGCTCGCTGTGGGCCCACATGGTCACGCGCTCGGCCCGCGCGGCGGCAAGGCCCGCGACGGCGGTTCCCCAGGAGCCGGAGCCAATCAGCGCAACATTCATGACTCTCTCCTACTTATCGTCGGGCTCGGTGACGCGCTTGGTAAACGAGAGCTTGGACTCCTTACCCGTCATGAGCTTTTTGATGTTCGCACGATGGGCCCACACCACAGTAATGCCGATCAGCGCCATGCAAAACTTAAGTCCGAGGCTGCTGTACGGAAAGACCGCGCAGGCAGCGATGGGAAGACCGATGGCCGCGGCAAGCGAGCCCACCGACACAAACTTGGTGATGGCGACGGCCACGATAAACATGCCCAGCAGCGAAAGTCCGATGGGCCAGTACCAGGCGAGGATGACGCCCAGACCAACTGCGATGCCCTTGCCGCCATGGAAGTTGAGGTAGGGCGAGAAGATATGGCCCCACACGGCTGCCAGGCAGATGACGCCGAGCATCCAGTCGCCGGCGGCACCGGGGGCCATAATGCTCACGGGGAAGCCATAGCCCAAGTCGGCAATGAGCGGACGCGCGATAAGGACGCAGATGGCGCCCTTAAGGCAGTCGAGCAGCAGCGTGCTGTCTCTTATACACATCTGACGCTGCCGACGATACTCCTTGTGTAGA
>CABRIB010000101.1 GCA_902470915.1 uncultured Collinsella sp.
ACAAGGGGTATCGTCGGCAGCGTCAGATGTGTATAAGAGACAGGTAGATGGTCGTGGCATACTGCTCGCCGTCAAGGTTGATGGACTGCGCCTTCTTGGCAAAGACCACCGGCACGCCGCCAAAATGCTGAGCCGCGATGCAAGCCATGCCAATGCCCGAAGCCTCGATCGTCAGGATCTTGTTGATCTCGACACCCTCGAACAGACGGGCCCACTCGGCACCCATGTGGTCGAACAGCTCAACGTCGCACTGGTGGTTGAGGAAGGCATCAACCTTAAGGACGTTACCGGCCTTTACGATGCCGTCATGGCGAATACGATCCTCAAGCTCCTGCATGGCGCAACCCCTTCTCGCGGCAAGATACCGCGCGATTAATAAACGTTGTTCGATAGTCTACCACGGACCGACCCTCGCCCGCCCCACAAGCCGCATCGCACCATAAAGCCGCAAGACCAGTAGATAGGCCCGATTCGTGGCAGACAGCCTCCCAACGCATTAATGGCGGGCACGCATCCTCACCAAACGCACCACGGCGAGCGCAAAGCCCACAGCGGCCACAACCATCAACACATAGAACACCGAACGGAAACCAAACAAGAACACATCCGGACGGCCTGCAACAAAACTGGTCACGGCCTCGCCCATCGCCACGCTCATCTGCCCATACAGGATATTCGACGCCACCGTAATGCCGAGTGCCATGCCGGCATAGCGCGCCAAACTGCCCAAGCTGCCCGCAAAACCGAGTGCCTCGCGCGGAGCCGAGCCCATATACAGCGAGTTATTGGGGCTCTGGAAAATCGACGTGCCGCACGACATAAACGCGGCACAGCACACGATCACAGGGATGGAAGAGCACTCGTCGAGCGTGCTTACCGCAAAAAGACCGCACACGTACACGCCCAGGCCGACTGCCGTGGGGCCCTCGCAGCCAACACGGTCCGAAACCGTACCCGAAAGCGGGCCGATAAAGGCATTCACCATCGGCAGCGCCAAAAAGAGTAGTCCCGAGATGTCGGAACCAAAGCCGTGGGCGTCCTGAAAATAGAACGGCAGGATAAACTCGGATGCGCCAATGCCAACGAACACGATGAGCATGCAGACAAGGTTGATGGTGAAGGCCGAATTTGCAAAGCAGCGACGGGCGGCCTCGATCAGGGACATGGAGCGCTCGCCGGCCTCCGGCTTAACATGTGGCAGTGTATAGAGCCCCACGATAAACGAGATGACACCAATGGGCAGGTTGATGAGGAAGATACTCTCCCAGGGAAAGCTTGCCACCAGCATGCCGCCCAGCACGGGGCCACACATCATGCCGAGGGCCACGAAGGTCGCGAGAATACCCATGGCACGGCCTCGTTCGCGCGCCGGAAACGACTCGGTGATGATACCCATATTGTTAGCCATGGCCGCCGCGCAACCGACGCCCTGAACAATGCGTGCCAGAATAAGGACCTCGAGCGAGGCCGAAAGGCCGCACAGCAGCGAACCGACCGTAAAGACGATGACGCCCAGCTGGAACACGCCGACCTTGCCGCGCACGTCGCCCAGACGGCCAAACGGCAGCATGGCCACGCACGTCGCAAGCAGATACACCGAGCTCACCAGCTGAATGCGATCGAGGCCCACGCCCAGCTCCTTTTGCATCACGGGCAGCGCCACGGTCACGACGGTCGAATCCAGACATACCATAAACGTCATGATGAGCACGGTAAACAGAATCGCCCATTTGTTCTTGCCATGCGTGTCGCCCTCTAGGGCAATGCGCTCGCGGCGCAGTTGCTCTGCAGTTTTCTCCATATCTATCCTTTCGAGTGGTGCAACGCAAAAACGGGGCCCCAATCGCCTGCGAACAGTCGCGATTGGGGTCCCGCCTACGGAATCGGAACGAAAGGTCGCCGAAGCTTTCTGCCAGCATCGGCACCTTGAACGGAGCTAGCCTAGCACTGCTCGAGCGCCTGCTCAAGGTCGGCAATCAGATCGGCCGTGTCCTCAAGGCCGCACGACAGGCGCACCATGTCGGCGGAGATGCCACAGGCGATGAGCTCCTCATCGTTCATCTGGCGATGCGTGGCGTTAGCGGGATGCAGGCAGCAAGTGCGGGCGTCGGCCACATGCGTGGCAATCTGGGCGAGCTTAAGGCTCTTCATAAAGGTCTCGGCCGCCGCGCGACCACCGTTAAAGCCAAAGCTCACAACGCCGCAGGTACCGTTGGGCATGTACTTCTGAGCGATGTCATAGTACTTATCGCCCTCCAGGCCCGGATAGCTCACAAAGCGTACCTTGGGATGGCTCTGCAGGAACTTGGCAACGGCCAGGCCGTTCTCACAATGACGCGGCATGCGCACATGCAGGCTCTCGAGCGAGCTGTTCAGGAAGAAGGCCGCCTGCGGGTTCTGCATGGGGCCGAGGTCGCGCATGAGCTGCGCGGTGGCCTTAGTAATGAAGGCACCCTCGCGACCGAACTTCTCGGCATACGTCACGCCGTGGTAGCTCTCGTCGGGCGTGGTGAGACCCGGGAACTTATCCGCGTGGGCCATCCAGTCAAACTGGCCGTGGTCAACAATCACACCGCCCAGGTAGGCAGCATGTCCATCCATGTACTTGGTGGTGGAGTGCGTAACGATGTCGGCGCCCCACTCAAAGGGACGGCACATCACGGGCGTCGGGAAGGTGTTGTCGACCATCAGCGGCACGCCGTGGTCATGTGCGGCCTTGGCAAAGCGCTCAATATCGAGCACAGCAAGGGCGGGGTTGGCGATCGTCTCGCCAAAGACGAGCTTGGTATTGGGCTCAAAGGCTGCCTCGAGCTCCTCATCGGTGCAGTCGGGGGCGACGAACGTGCAGGTAACGCCCATGCGGCCCATGGTGTGGGCGAGCAGGTTATAGGTACCGCCGTAAATGGCAGAGCTAGCGACCACATGATCGCCGGCACCGGCCACGTTAAAGATCGCGAGGAAGTTCGCAGCCATGCCCGAGCTCGTGAGCATCGCGGCGGTGCCTCCCTCCATCTCGCAGATCTTGGCGGCAACCAGATCGCACGTGGGGTTCTGCAGGCGGCTGTAGAAGTAGCCCGACTCCTCCAGGTCAAACAGCTTGCCCATGTGCTCGGACGTGTCGTACTTCCACGTGGTGGACTGGTAGATGGGCACCTGGCGCGGCTCGGCATCTCCCGGGTGATAGCCGCCCTGAACACATGTGGTACCGATGGTCTGCTCGCTCATATCTAGCTCCCTTGCCTGGGTTTTAGTTTTATTCGGTTCACGATACCGCTACCCCGCACCCCTCTCAACCCATCCACAAGGTAGGTTAGTGGACAAATTGATCAGGGGTATTTATCTCAAGCCTTGGGCATTTGCTCGATAGATAAAAATGAGGCATACATGAAGCTCTCGATGATTACATGCCCCGTCACGAGTACCATAGGCGGGTACACCGTGACCAAGGAGACAACGATGAAGCAAATCGATATGGCCCAGCTCGACATCACCGCCTGTCAGGCTCAAGCTGCCGAATACCACGCCCGTGGCTTTAACTGCGCCCAGGCCGTCGCCTGCACGCTCGCGCCCGCCGTCGGGCTCGACCCCCAAGTCGCCTTTACCCTCACCGAGGGCTTTGGCGCCGGCATGGGCGGCATGACCGAAACCTGCGGCGCCATCTCGGGCGCCGTGGCCATCATGGGCTTTGTAATGAGCGACGGCATGGAAAACCCCAAGACCAAGGGCCAGACCTACAAGCTGTCGCGCGAAATCGCCAAGCGTTTTGGCGAGAAGAACACGACGACCGTCTGCGGCACGCTCAAGGGCATCGGATCGGACAAGGGTCCGCTCCGCAGCTGCCCCGGCTGCATCGACGATGCCGTCGAGATCGCCTGCGATATGCTAAAGCAGCTCGCCGAGTAAACGGCAGCAACAGAAAAACGACGGCCGGCGCGCTTGGGATCCATCCAAAAGTACGCCGGCCGTCGCCGTTAGAACTCGGCAAATTTGGGAGCGCCGACCTCAATCTCCTCGCGCCCCGCCATAAGCTCGCGCATCTTTGCGCAAAACGGCTCCTGCTCCCCCGCTTTAAACACCAAATGAATCGTCACGGTATCCGCGTAATCGGTATCCGAAACCTTGGCACCCGAATCCTGCGCCAAACGAAGCACCTGCTCATACTGCGGATAGGCCACATGCACGTCAACGGGCACGACGCTCGTCATCTCGACGATCTGCCCAGCCTCCCGAGCAGCTGCCACCGCCGCCTGCGTCGCCGCGGTATATGCGCGCACCAAGCCACCAGGACCTAACAGCGTGCCACCAAAATAGCGCGTCACTACGCAGCAAACATTTTTGAGCCCCGCGCCGCGCAGCACCTCGAGCGTCGGCATACCGCTCGTGCGGCTCGGCTCACCATCATCGCTCTGGCGCTCGCGCCCATCGACCAAAATCCACGCGGGAACATTGTGTCGAGCGTCGTAATGACGTTTGCGAACGGTCTCGATAAAGGCATTCGCCTCATCCTCGGACTCAATATGGACCAGCTGGGCAATAAACCGGCTCTTGCGGTCCACAAATTCGCCCGAAACCTCAATATTCGATTGCAGAGTAAAATAGCTGTCCAACAAAGCCCCTCAACAAAATAAAGCGCAGCAACAAACAGCCTCAATAATACGGCAAAGACAGCACCGTTGACCTCGCCAACAAGAACGGAAACGCCAATGATACCGTCACCAACAGCGAGAACCCGTCAGCGCGAGCAAGGTGCCTTGAAAGACAAGGGCATTGACCTTATGGTCATGCCCGAAGGCTTGAAAGGCAGATTGCCGCGCTGACGGGTTCGCAGCGTCAACAAAGTGCTGAGTGGGCCGATAAGCCGGGTTCTGTCGTGAACGGTCATTTATCTTGTCTGCACGTTACCGTGCAGTTCCACGCACGCTACCCGAACGCGGACCGGGCCGGCCCATAGCGTTCCTATTCGCGCTTGCTCCGGATGGGGCTTGCCAAGCCGCCGTGTTACCACGACGCTGGTGGTCTCTTACACCACCGTTTCAGCTTTTCCCTTTACGCCTTGCGGCGCAGGTGGGAGTCTTCTTTTCTGCGGCGCTTTCCGTCGGATCACTCCGCCCGGCCGTTAGCCGGCATCCCGCCCTCTGGAGCCCGGACTTTCCTCACGCGTACTGCAAGCAGCACATCGCGCGACCGTCTGGCCCACTCAGCAGTGCAAGAGTGTAACACACCGTTGCCGCAGGCAACGGCACAACACAAGCGCTCGCACGATAAACCAAGAACCACCCATGCGCTACAATAGTCCCGTCGATGGGCAACGTCGTCAGTCGAGACGCGACCGCGCTCCGCACCCCTCCGTCTACTCGGTGCGTTCCCGCCTCTTCCCCGAGGCGGGATGTCGGCATTTTTCATGCACCGACAACCAAATAGCCTATGAACAGCCCGGGGCAGCATTGCGCACGGGGGCAGCATCGCGCATCTCGGCCCCAAATGCAAAAAGGGACCCGTCCATTGCGGACGGATCCCTTAAAACAAGTGATCGTCAAACCAATTTACTCGGCGTCGGTCTCCTCGTCCTTCTTCTCGGAAGGAAGCGGGGTAACCTCGATCTCGACGCCCAGAGTCTCAGCAGCGGACTTCATGGACAGGGAGATACGACGACGGTCGAGGTCGATCTCCATGACCTTGACCTGAACCTTGTCGCCCACGTGGGTGACCTGAGAAGGCTGATCGACGTGCTTGTTGGCCATCTCGGAGATGTGCACCAGGCCCTCGATGCCCTCGCCCAGATCGACGAAAGCGCCGAACGGGACAAGCTTGGTCACAGTGCCCTCGACGATAGCGCCGACGGGGTACTTCTTGACCAGTGCGCGCCACGGATCCTCGGTGGTCTGCTTGAGACCCAGGGAGATGCGCTCGCGGTTGAGATCGACGTCGAGAACCTCGACCTCGACCTCCTGGCCGACCTTGACAACCTCGGAAGGATGGTTGACGTGGTTCCAGGAGAGCTCGGAGATGTGGATGAGGCCGTCGATACCGCCGAGGTCGACGAAGGCGCCGAAGTCGACGATGGAGGAAACGGTGCCCTGGAGACGCATACCAGACTTGAGCTTGGACAGGATCTCGGCTGTCTCTTATACACATCTCCGAGCCCACGA
>CABRIB010000102.1 GCA_902470915.1 uncultured Collinsella sp.
TCACCACAACGCCCAGCAGAATCGGCACGATCTTGACCATGCCGCGGCCCCAAATGTTGCAGATGATGATCACGGCAACGGCAATAGCAGCAACAAACCAGTTGGTCTGGCAGTTAGCAATGGCAGAGCTTGCCAGGATCAAGCCGATGGAAATGACGATGGGGCCAGTCACCACCGGCGGGAAGAAACGCATGACACGCTTGGCGCCAAAGGCGCGGAACAGGGCCGCAAGCACCGGATAGAGCAGGCCGGCACAAGCTACGCCCAGGCAAGCGTAGGGCAAAAGCTCAGCCTCGCCGTTGGGCGCAATGGCGGCATAACCCGCGATAAAGGCAAACGAGGAGCCCAGGAACGCGGGCACCTTACCGCGCGATAGAAAATGAAACAGCAGCGTGCCGATGCCGGCGAACAGAAGCGTCGCCGAAACGGAAAGGCCGGTGAGCACGGGCACGAGCACCGTGGCTCCGAACATCGCAAACATGTGTTGCAAACCCAACACAAACATGCGCGGGCGGCCGAGCGACGATGCATCGTAGATGGCATCGGTGACGGCGGGCGTCGAAGACTGGGACATGGAAGTCCTTTCGAATGGAAGGGCGATCAGGCATATCGGATAACCTGCCCGAACGATACGATCCGAACCATTGTACGCGATACGCCACGTCTCGCACGCGCCGCCACCTGCAAACGCTAGCGCTATTTCCAAACGCGCTCGACAATACGCCTGACCAGCGCAATCTTTGCCCACTGCTCGTCCTCGGTCAGCTTATTGCCAATCTCGCAGCTGGCAAAGCCACACTGCGGAGACAGATACAGGTTCTCGAGCGGCACGTACTTTGCCGCCTCGCGGATGCGCTCGACGATAACATCCTCGTTCTCGAGCTCTGCCGCCTTGGTGGTCACCAAGCCCAGCACGACCTTCTTGCCGGGAGCAACGTACTTGAGCGGCTCAAAACCACCGGCGCGGGGCGTGTCGAACTCCAGATAGAACGCGTCAACGTCCTCATGCGCAAACAGGTACGGCGCGATGGGGTCGTAGCCGCCCTCAAAAGCGTAGGTGGAGTGGTAGTTGCCGCGGCATACATGCGTGTTGATAACCAGATCGTCGGGCTTGCCCTCGATGGCGGCATTGTTGAGCGCCACGCCCAGCTCGCTTACCTTTTGCAGGTCGACCGGGCTCATGCCGGTTTTGGCAACAAAATCGGTATCGCAGTAGATGCCCCAGGTGCAGTCATCAAACTGGATGTTGCGGCAGCCCGCGGCATACAGGTCAGCAATCACGGTGCGGTATGCTGCGGCAATGGCATCGACGAGCTCTTCGTCGGTCTTGTAGACGGCGTGCAGACTCTCCTGCTGGCCATCGCAGCGGTCGAGTGTGACTTCGGAGAACGTCTGGATCGGCGCCGGAATGGTCTGGCGCGCGACCTGGCCCTCTCCCTCGAGCGACTTGATAAATTTGAAGTGCTCGACGAACGGATGATTCTCGCCGCTAATGGGACCGGTTACCACGGCGGTGTCGGCGGTAGTCTCCTCATCGTGGAACATGTAGCCCGTGCGCGAGGCGCGGCGCTCAATGCCGTTGAGGCCCCACATAAAATCGAGGTGCCAGTAGCTGCGGCGGAACTCGCCATCGGTAATCACCTGCAGGCCGGCAGCCTTCTGCTTGGCCACTAAGTCGCGGATGGCCTCGTCCTCGACGGCCTTAAGGCCGGAAGCGTCGAGTTTACCCGCGACATAGGCGGCACGGGCGTCCTTTACAGCCTGCGGACGAAGAAAACTGCCGACGATATCGGCACGAAACGGCGCGTTCGGTTGAATCGAAGTGCTCATAGATATCTCCCTTTGCATTGGTTGCTTTACTGGGACAGAGTATGAGCGCTCATATGGACATCGTAAAATATATGTTTATAACAGTTTGATATAGATGCTTCCTATATCAGTTTGGACTGCCATAAAGAGATTTGACCCGCGCAGAACGCAGCAGTCTAGATGTGCTGACGAATCGCTTCGATATAGGCCTGCCCGTAGCGCGTAAGTGTCGTGTTCTTGCGCGTGATGATGCCAATCTCCATGTACTCGTCTACATCGAGCGGAATCGAGATAATACCGGGGCCGTTAAGTTCATGGCTGATCACGCCCGAACACACCGTGTAACCGTTAAGGCCCATAGCTAGGTTGAACAGCGTCGCACGGTCGCGCACGCGGATATTCTTGCGGCGCTCAAAGGTCGAGGTCAGCTCCTCGGAATAGTAAAACGAGTTGTAGCTGCCCTGCTCATAGGACAGGAACGGGTAGTCTTCCAAGTCCTCGAGCGTCACACTCGAGCGACCCGCCAGCGGATGGTCGGAGCACACAAAGACATGCGGCGTAGCGCAGAAGAGTCCTTCGAATACGAGCTCGTTGGCCGCCAGCATGCGCTCGATGACCTCGCGATTGTGCTCCGACAGATACAGGATGCCGAGCTCGCTTTTCATATGCGCGACGTCCTCGATAATCTCGTGGGTCTGCTCCTCGCGCAGGGTAAAGTCGTAGCGCGCGGCATCGAACTCGCGGATCACATCGACAAACGCATTAACGGCAAAGGAATAATGCTGGCAGCTCACACTAAAGTGCGGCACCTGCTCGGACGTGCCTTTGTACTTGCCCTCGAGCAGGTCGGCCTGGTCGAGCACCTGGCGCGCGTAGCCCAAGAAGGTCTCGCCTTCCTCGGACACAATGACGCCCTTGTTGGTGCGCTCAAAGATGTGTACACCCATCTCGTTTTCGAGATCGCGAATTGACGCGGTAATCGAAGGCTGCGACACAAAGAGCCGGCGCGAGGCCTCGGTGATGCTGCCGCATTCGGCAACTTTGACGACATATCTGAGCTGCTGGAGCTTCATGGCTTTCTCCCTAGACGTTCGTGACGTCGAAACCCGTCGCGTCCATCTGACGCATAAACGACGGCATCTCCCCCGTCGCGGCGCAGGCGGCAATCTGATGCAGAGCCCCGGCAACCGCATCATCTGCCGCAGCGCCGATATGCCAGCGCGCGGCAGCCGTGACGGCCTCGTTGGCATTGGCGACTGCAACGGAATTGGGAACGGCATCGATCATGGGCAAATCGTTATCGGAATCGCCGAATACGGCCACCTCGTCGGGCGTCAGGCCCAAAGCGCGCGCCAGCTCCAGCGCAGCACAGCCCTTGTCCCAGCCGGTCGGAAGAACGTCGAACAGGCGCACGCGGTTGTTGGGAAACACGAGCGAGAGCTCCGGCACCTCGGCGGCAACACGCTCGCGCAGCTCGGCGAGCTCCTCGCGCGAACGGGCACTCCAGATATTCGCCTTGTATACCGGGGCATCATCAACGACAGGGCGACAGGGAGCCTCTTCGCCCTTGAGCCACGCGTTGCCGCCTGACTCCATGGCGTGACGCACACGCTCGGGATCGCTTGTCACGCAATAGGCGTCGTTGTCCCAAAAGTCATCACCCAGACGGTAGACCTTCAAATAGGTATCGTCGGTCTCTTGCTCCAGGTAGTCGGCCAGGCGCATAAGGGCATCGTTATCAGTTGCGCGCGAGGCAACCGCCTCGCCATCGACAAACATCACCTGGCCGTTGCAAAACGCACCGGTCGAGAAGCACTCGGAGCGATTGCGGAACATCCAGCTCATCGCGGACGGCTGGCGACCCGAAACCGGGCCAAAATGCAGGCCCGCCGCCTGCATGGCATGAATGCCCTCGATGGCGCAGTCGCTGGCGCCATCGTGTCCAGCAGGAATCAGCGTATCGTCCATATCGGTCAGCACAAGTTTGATCATAAGGTCCCCTCGGTCATTCTTTATCCCGTCTATTGTAACGACCTGCCAATAAGGGACAGGTTTATCTTGGCAGGTTTTATCTGGGAAAATGCAGCGCCCCTGTTGCCACCTGCCAAAATAAACCTGTCCCATATTGGCAGGTGCGCTAGTATAGGGAACAACAGATTCGATGCGGGAGTGCCGGCGGTGCAAACCACAAGGCTGAGAGGGCATAGGGCCCAATCCTTTGAACCTGTCAGTTAATGCTGGCGTAGGGAGCATGCCGCCTTTACAGGGGCGCTGTCTATGCACAGCGCCCCTTTTCTATGCCAAGGAGGCATGTGCAGTGATTGATTCGGAACAGCTTAAGCAACATATGGTCAAGGCCGTAGAGGAGATTCGAGCCACCAATCCGATGGCCGGCTCCATCACCAACACGGTGACGATCGACTTTGTCGCCAACGCGCAGCTCGCCGTGGGCGGTTCGGCCGCCATGGTCTATCTGCCCGACGAGGGCGAGGCGCTCGTTGCCGGCGGCGGCGCCATCTATCTCAACATGGGCACGCTCTTCCCCATCTACGAGCAGACGATTCCCCGCGCGGCCAAGGCGGCACACGACGCCGGCAAGCCCTGGGTGCTCGATCCGGTGGGTCTGGGCATCGGTAGCCTGCGCACCCAGCTGGTAAACGAGCTCAAGCAGTACAAGCCCGCCATCGTACGCGGCAACGCCTCCGAGATCATCGCACTCTCCGGCCTGTGGGGTCTTGAGGGCGAGTCGGCCGATCTGAGCCGCGTACGTGGTGTCGATACCACCGACACGGTCGACGCCGCCCGCGATGCCGCCGTGGCGCTCGCTCGCTACACCGGCGGCGCCGTTGTGGTCTCGGGCGAAGTCGACCTGATTACCGACGGCACGACCGTGGCCAAATCCCACGGCGGCAGCCCGCTCATGTCCAAGATCACCGGCTGCGGTTGCTCGCAGGGCGGCGTGCTGGCCGTGTACGCCTGTGCTACCGATCCGTTTACGGCAGCAGTCTGCGGCACCGCCGTTTACAACGTTGCCGGCACGCGTGCCGCCGCCGTCGCCGATGCCCCGGCAAGCTTTAAGGTCGCCTTTATCGACGAGCTCTACCGCGCAACCGCCCAGGATATTGCCGACAACCGACTCGAGCTCGAGGAGGCATAAGCCATGTCCGAACCCGCAACAAATGCCGGCATGAACACGCTCGTCGCCGTGGCCATCGCCCCATGCGGCACCGGCGACGAGCTGTCCGCCGAGGTCGCCGAGGTCGTGCGCGTCATTCGCGAGAGCGGCCTTCCCAACCGCACCACCTCGATGTTCACCGAGATCGAGGGCGACTGGGACGAGGTCATGCAGGTCGTGCGCGACGCAACCTTTGTGTTGGCGAGCAAGGGCATCCGCACCGAAGTCGTGCTCAAAGCCGATATTCGACCCGGATTTACTGACACCATGACCGGCAAGCTTGAGCGCATGGAAGCGCAGATCAAAAAGCAGGAGGAAGCACGATGAGTATCCGCGACAACCTTGATATCTCGGCCTATCTGGTACTCGGCCCCGAAAACACGCTCGGGCGTCCCGTGGGCGACGTGGTGGCCCAGGCGCTCGACGCAGGCTTTACCTGCATCCAGGTGCGCTCCAAGGTGGCAAGCGCCCGCGAGATCATCGCGCTGGCCGGCGACGCCGCGCAGGCTATCGCACAGGCTGGCAAGACCGGTCAGGTCGCCCTGTTAATCGACGACCGCCTGGACTGCGTACTCGCCGCGCGCGAGCAGGGTATTGCTGTCGACGGCGTGCACGTGGGTCAGAGCGATATTCCCGTCGAGGTCTGCCGCAAACTATTGGGCCCCGATGCCATCGTGGGCCTTTCGGCCCGTTGCGAGGAGATGCTCGAGTACGTCAAGACCGCCGACATGAGCCTAGTCGACTACCTGGGCATCGGCCCACTCCACGAGACCGAGACCAAACGCGATTGCGGACGCGCGGCCGACGGCTCTATCATCACCAAGAGCTTTGAGGACCTGGCCGCACTCCACGCGGCAAGCCCCGTGCCCATCGTGGTGGGCGGCGGCGTCAAGACGGCCGACCTGCCGCAGCTCAAGGCCACCGGCGTCGATGGCTTCTTTGTGGTGAGCGCCGTCTGCAGTGCCGACGACCCCCACGCCGCCGCCCACCAC
>CABRIB010000103.1 GCA_902470915.1 uncultured Collinsella sp.
ATTTACACATGGGGTATCGTCGGCAGCGTCAGATGTGTATAAGAGACAGGTTAGAGAGCGGGTGGGAGGGTGTCGAGGAGAGCTTGGGCGGTGTTGGCGGCGCAGTCGCGCGAGTCTATGATGTAGTCAGCCCAGGCGCGGTAGCGCGGCATGCGCTGCTCGGCCAGCTTGTCGATGCCGTCGCGGGCGGTGATAGGGCGTCCCTTGTGGGCGAGTTCGTCGAGCTTGCGGTTGAGCATCACGATCTGGCTGTTTTGGTGCAGCAGCGGATAGTTTTCGTCGCGTGTGACCACGCCGCCGCCGGTGGAGAGCACCAGGCCGCTGCGCTTGGAGATGTCGGACAGTTCCGCCGTCTCCTGCTCGCGGAAGGCGGCCTCGCCGCGCTTGACGATAAAGTCGGCACAGGGCATGCCGAGGCGTTCCTCGAGGGCGCGGTCCAGGTCGATGTGCTCGCGACCCGTGAGCAGGGCAATCTGCTCACCCACGCGGGTCTTGCCCGAGCCCGGCATGCCGATCAGCGCGATGTTCTGCTCGCGGCGGGACAAGCGCTCCGTTACGTCCAGGATGCGCTCGCACGGGGTGGCTTGGCCGGTGTAACGCTCGACGGCCTGTGCCGCTTGGGCCACGAGCATCAGCAGGCCGCCGATGCAAGGGATATCGCGGCGCTCGGCCTCGAGCATCAGGCCCGTGCGGGCGGGGTTGTAGACAATGTCGATAACGCCTTCGAGCGCATCGAGCCCTTCGAGCGTGCAAGGCGCGTCGGGGCAATGGGGGAACATGCCGGCGGGAGTGCAGTTGACGATTAACGTTGCATCGGACTGCTGGGAGATGTTGTCGTAATTGACCTCGCTCGTGCGGCCGACGGGCACGACGATGGCGCCCAGGTCTCCCAGCACCATACTTGCCGTGGTGCCGGCGCCGCCGGTGGCTCCGAGCACGAGAGCCTTCTTGCCGGCGACCTCAACGCCCAGCTCCTCGACCAAGCACTGAAAACCGAAGTAGTCGGTGTTGTCGCCGCGTAGGCGGCCGTCGGGCAGGCGTGTGATGGTGTTGACGTTGCCCATGCGCTCGGCGAGCGGGCTCAGCTCGTCCAGGTATTCCATGACGGCGCGTTTGTAGGGGATGGTCACGTTGGTGCCTTCCCATTCGTTACCCGTCATAAAAGCCTCAAGATCCTTGGGCTCGCGCTCAAATCGCACGTACTCAAGCCCAGCGAGCTCTTTGTAGATGGTCGGGGTGTAGCTGTGGCCCAGCACACGGCCCAGCACGCCGTAGGGACGGGTTGCGGCGGTATCGGTCATCTAGAGCACCTCCGTGTAGCTGCCAAAGTAGGTGAAGCTCTCGCACACGTCGTCGACGGAATCGAGCAGGTCGTCGAGGGCCTTGCTGCCAAAGGGGCAGTCCAGATCAAAGTAGAACATAAACTCAAAGTCGCGACCGGGGATGGGGCGGCTCTCGAGCTTGATGAGGTTGATGTTGAGTGCGTAGAAGCGCTCGAGCACGCGATAGAGGGCGCCCGGCTCGTTGGCCGTGGTGATCATGAGCGAGGTACGGTTGGCACCGGGATAGACGCGTGGCTCGCGGCTGATGACGACAAAGCGCGTGTAGTTGTTGTCCGAGTCCTGGATGTTGGACTCCAGCACCTCCAGGCCATAGAGTGCCGCGCAGCTGCGCGATGCGATGGCGGCAACATCGGTGCGGTCGGAATTGGCGACCATCTCGGCCGACATGGCGGTGTTGGGGTACTTGGTGGCGTGCAGGTCGTGGGACTCGATAAAGCCCGCACACTGGGCAATGGCTTGGCCGTGGCTGTAAACCTCGCGCACGTCGGCGAGCTTGGTGCCGGGCTTGACGAGCATGTTGTGGTCGATCTTGAGGCGAAGCGAGCGCACGATGTGGAAGTCGAACTGGGCGAGCAGGTCGTAGACGGCGTTGACCGAGCCGGCGGTGGAGTTCTCGATGGGCAGCACGCCAAACTCGCAGAAGCCGTCGCGCACAGCGCGCATAACGCCTTCGAAGGTCTCGAAAAACGCGATGTCGGGCACGTCGAAGAGTTTGCACGCGGCGATCTGGCTATAGGCACCTTCCACGCCCTGGCAGGCAACTGTGGCCGTTTGAGGGAAGGGCGTGTCAAAGGCTGCAGCCGTGGCGTGGGTCTTTTGCGAGACGGTGATGCCCTTGAGCTCGTTGATGTAGCGCTGCTGCTCGGCCTTGCTCATGCTCATAAGGAGGCGGAACAGGGTGATGGTCTGCGCCTCGTAGCGCTCGGGCGCGCGGCTGGCGAGGTTGTTGAGTTTTGAGCGCTCGCGGGCGGGGTCAAAGACGGCCTTGCCCATCTCGATCTTTGATTTGGCGACCTCGGTGGCAATGTCCATACGCTCGACAAAGCTATTGAGGAGCGTGGTGTCGATGCCATCGATGGTCTGGCGAATATCGGCAAGGTCCATGGAGGCCCCTTTCACGTAATGGCAGAGTTGACAGGCAACCCAGGTGAGTCGGGTTAGAGCTGGCCTGCGTCCTCGAGGAGGGCGTCCCAGATGGCCAGCGCTGCGGCTGCTTCGGCTACGGGGACAGCTCGGGGGACGATGCAGGGATCGTGACGACCGTGGACCGAGAGTTCGACATTTTCCATGGCGTCCATGTCCACGGTCTGCTGCTCGCGGCCAATGGAGGGCGTCGGCTTTACGGCCATACGCCACATGACGGGCGCGCCGGTCGAAATACCGCCCAGGATGCCGCCGGCGTTGTTGGATTCGACCTCGATCTTTCCGGTCTCGGCGTCGATGCGATACGGATCGTTGTTCTCGCTGCCGCGCATGGCGGCCACGGCAAAACCCATGCCAAACTCCACGCCCTTTACGGCGGGAATGCCAAACGCGATTTGCGCGATGCGGTTCTCGATACCGTCGAACATGGGGTCGCCGATGCCCGCGGGAAGCCCGTAAATGCCGCACTCCACGATGCCGCCGATGCTGTCGAGTTCGTCGCGCGCGGCTAGGATCTCCTCGCGCATGCGGCCGGCTGCGGCGGCGTCAATGCACGGCAGATCGTTCGTAAGGATCGCCTTGCGGTCGGCCTCGCGATAGACCATATCGTCCATCGGCAGGTCGGAGATGCCGCCGATCTGCGCGACGTGCGCCATGACCTGAATGCCGCGGGCTTCGAGTGCCTGCAGCGCGATGCCGCCCGCGATGCACAAGGGTGCCGTTAGGCGGCCGGAAAAATGCCCGCCACCAGCGACATCGTGCATGTTGTGATACTTTACGCGCGCAGGGAAGTCCGCATGTCCGGGACGGGGCTTGCGGCGCAGCTCGGAGTAATCCTTGGAGCGCGTGTTGGTGTTCTCGATAATCGCGGCGATGGGCGCGCCGGTGGTATGTCCATCGACAACACCGGCGATGATGTGTGCGGCGTCGGCCTCGCGGCGCTTGGTTGCGGTCTCGTCGCGACCGGGGGCGCGGCGATCGAGGAAGGCCTGCAGCGCTTCCTGGTCAACGGCAATACCAGCGGGAATGCCGTCAAGCGAGCAACCGATAGCGGGGGAGTGCGACTGGCCGAAGATGCTCAGATGCAATACGTTGCCAAAGGTCGAGGACATGCTATTCCTCCTCGAGCGTGACCTTGCCGCCCAACAGGCGGTAGTGGTCGAAGAAATCGGGATAGGACTTGTTGACGGCCTCGGCGTCGTGGATCACGACCTCGCCGGTGGCGCGACTTGCGGCGATGGCTGCCATCATGGCGATGCGGTGGTCGTTGTGCGAATCGACCTCGCCGCCGGTAAGGGCATCGACGCCCTTGATGATGAGGTCGTCACCGGCGATGCGCACCTGTGCGCCCAGCGCGGTGAGCTCGCGGGTGGTGGTGGCCAGGCGGTCGGATTCCTTGATGCGCAGGCGGGCACAATCGCGGATGAACGTGCGGCCTTGCGCCAGCGATGCCACGGCCGAGATGACGGGCACCAGGTCTGGAATGTCGTGGGCACTCATCTCAAAGCCAGCGAGCTTGTCGGACTGCACGGTGGCGGCGTTGGTGGAGCGCACGATGCGGGCGCCAAAGCGCGAAAGCGCGGCAAGCACGTTGCGGTCGCCCTGTGCGGAGCTCAGGGACACACCCTCGACGGTGATGGGGTCGGTGCCGATAGCGCCGGCACACAGCCAAAAGGCAGCGTTGGACCAGTCACCCTCGACGGCCACGCTGCCGGGCGTGCGATACGAGCCACTGCTCACGCGGAAGTTCGTGACCTCGGGCTGGCCGTCCCGGGCGGGAATACGCTCGACGTTGACCTCGACGCCAAAGGCCTTCATGGCCTGGATCGTCAGGTTGATGTAGGGGCGGCTCTCAATGAGGCCGGTCACCTGCACGCAGGAGGGCTGGGCCAGCAGCGGGGCTGCCAGCAGCAGGCCCGAGATGTACTGCGAGCTCACGTTGCCCGGCAGCACAAAGGTGCCCGGGCGCATGCGTCCGCTCGTCTTGAGCGGAAAACCGCCCAGACCCTGTAGGTCGCAGCCGGCGGCGATGATCTCGTCCGAGAGCGGGGACAGCGGACGGGCGCCCAAGCGTCCCTGACCCACAAACGTGGCCTCTGCGCCCAGCGCGCAGGCGACGGGCAACATAAAGCGGAGCGTGGAGCCGCTTTCGCCGCAGTCGAGCGTGCCGCCGGCAAGGGCCTTGAGCAGGCCAAACTCAACACTCTTCATGGTGGGGTGGACCTGAAAGCCGTCCTCGACGGTCTCGATGCGGGCGCCGAGTGCCGTGAGACAACGCACCGTGGCCTCGATATCGGCGCAGGTAGTGTTGCAGGTAACGTGCGTCTCGCCGTTGGCAAGCGCGGCGCAGATGATCAGGCGATGCGCCATCGACTTGGACGCGATGGCGGGAACGGTGCCCTTAAGTGGGGACGGGGTGATGCGGGCTAGCATGCGGATGCGTCTCCCTTCTGGCCGAGGCCCTCGGCAATAAGTTCGTGGAAAGTGGAAAGCGGCGTGCGGTCGATGCTGCAGCGGCCAATGCCGTGCGGAATCACCAGGTCGATGGTGTTGCCCGCGCGTTTCTTGTCGTGGAGCGCCTCGGCAAAGACGGCATCGACATCGAGGTCGCAGCGGGTCTTGAGGCCATGGCGGGCGCAGAGTTCCTCAATACGACCGGGCAGTGCAGCATCGCAAACGCCGTGCAGGGCCGCGGCGCGCGTGATGATGCCCATGCCGATCGACACGCAGTTGCCGTGTCCGAGCTCAAAATGCTCGCAGGCCTCAACGGCATGTCCGGCGCTGTGTCCAAAGTTGAGGAGCTTGCGCTGGTTGGTTTCGCGCTCGTCGGCGACGACCACGGCGCGCTTGATGTCGATATTGCGGGCGATGATGAGCGCTACGCGGGCCACATCGTGGTTGAGTAGCTCCAGCGTGAGCGGAGTCTTCTCCAGCTCGGCGAAAAGCTCCGGGTCGGCGATCACGGCGTGCTTGACGACCTCGCCGCAGCCGTCGGCGAACTGTTCGGGCGTGAGGGTGGCCAGGCACCCCACGTCGGCGATAACCACGCTCGGCTGCCAAAAGGCGCCGGCCAAGTTCTTGCCGGCAGCCAGGTCGATGGCGGTCTTGCCGCCCACCGACGAGTCCACCATGGCGAGCAGGCTCGTGGGGATCTGCACAAACTTGCAGCCGCGCATGTAGGTGGCGGCCACAAAGCCCGCCACGTCGCCCACGACGCCGCCGCCGAGTGCCACGATCACGTCGGAGCGCGAAAGCTCGTGCTCGGCCACAAACTCCAAAATGGCAACGTAGGTCTCGGCGC
>CABRIB010000104.1 GCA_902470915.1 uncultured Collinsella sp.
GATAGGAGTCCGTCTCGTGGGCTCGGAGATGTGTATAAGAGACAGACCATACACCGTCGCCATCTCATCCCCGCTTTCTTGTAAACCTGCCAAAAAGGGACAGGTTTATTTTGGTAGGTTTTACCTCTCGAATAGCAGGTAAGCGGGCGGCCGAGCAGACGGCAAGGTAGCCATGATCCAAATGCGGAGGGCGGCCCCGAAAGACCGCCCTCCGCTCTCCCGCCATGAGTCGAGATTTGGCTAATGGATAAGCTTAAAGTCCAAGTGCCCACGCGTGGTATTGACGCGCGAGACCTCGATAATCACGCGCTGGCCCAGTTCATAGCGAGTCCCCGTGTCGGCGCCCGTCAGCGTAAGCGCATCCTCGTCGAACTCGAACCACTCGTTGCCCAGACTCTTGATCGAAACCAAGCCTTCGACCTGCGTCAGGTCCAAGCGCACAAAGAGGCCCATGCTGCTGACCCATGAGACCGTTCCGGCATAGCGCTCGCCCAGGCGATCCTCATAGTACTGGGCAATCTTGATCTTTTGCGTCGCATGGCTGGCGGCATCGGCCGCACGCTCCGCATCGCTGCACGCACGGCAAATCTGCGGCAGAATGCGCGGCAGCGACTCGCGCCCCTTGCCGATCAGCCGCGGCGTACGGACCAAGGCGTCCTTGCCGCCGAGCTGCTCATAGGCCAACTGCAGTTTGAGCACGCGGTGCACCACCAGATCGGGGTAGCGACGGATGGGACTCGTAAAGTGGCAGTAGCACGGCGCGGCGAGCGCAAAGTGGCCCTCGTTGCGCGGCTTGTACAGCGCGCGCTGCATGCTGCGCAGAAGCAGCGTGTTGACGAGCGGTGCGTTGGCCGTACCGGCGGCAGCATCAACTGCAGCCTGCAGCTCATCGGGACTCCCCAGGGCAATACCGGCAGCACGGCGATCGTCGATGATGCCCAGCTGCGCCAGCGCAACGGCGGCACCGTGCAGGCTATCGGGGCTCGGATCCTCATGCACGCGATAGCAAGCCTCGATATCACGGTCTGCCAGCCACTCTGCAACGCACTCGTTGGCGAGCAGCATGGCTTCCTCGATAAGCGACGTGGCACACGAACGCTCACGCGCCACAATCTGCACGGGCACTCCGTCCTCGTCCAATAGAGCGCGAATCTCGGCCGTGTCAAAATCGACTGAGCCGCGGACGCGACGAATACGACGGCGAAGTTCGGCGAGTTCGTTGGCGGCGACAAGGAAATTGCCGAGGTCGACGTTGCAGCCGCGGGCGGCCTTCTCGCACGCAAGACCGCGCTCAAGCGCCTCCTCGCGCGAGGCCTCAGCAGCCGCAACATCCTCGGCCGCACCCTCCAGCACCCCATACTCCACCGCGCCGGCGCGCACCAGCAGCGCCTCGGCGCCGTCATAGTCCATACGCACACGCGAGCGAATCACGCTGGGGTACGGATCGTAATGCCGCACGCGACCCTGCGCATCGAGCTCAATGTCAACGGTAAACGCAAGACGGTCCTCGTCAGGGCGAAGCGAGCACAGGTCACAGGACAGGCGTTCGGGCAGCATGGGAAGCACGCGATCGGCCAGATACACCGATGTCGTACGATGGCGAGCCTCAAGATCGATATGCCCGTCCCAAGCCACATAGTGTGAAACGTCGGCGATATGCACACCCAGCTTGTAGCCACCCTCGGGCGTGCGCTCAAGCGAAATGGCATCGTCAAAGTCGCGCGCGTCGACCGGGTCGATCGTGATGACAAAGCGGTCGCGCAGATCGCGGCGGAGCGGGTCCTTAAGCGCCGCGGACACATCGAGCGGAAGCCCCTCGGCCTCGTCCAGCGCGGCCTCGGGATAGCTATCGGTATAGCCGTAACGCGCCATCACATACTGAACGCCCAAATCCGGCGCGTCATCTCCGCCAATGCGGCGTTCGATCGTCACGGTGCCTGATTCCAGGCGCGTCGGGTAGGTCAAAATGCGCGCGACAACGGCATCACCCGGGTGAACGCCCAGACGATCCGCCGAGGTATCCTCGGGCAGAATGAAGAAGTCAGCCTTCAGGCGCGAATCGAGCGGCTCGATCACACCGAGCGGACCAGCGGTCTGGTACGTACCCACCACGCTTATGGCTGCGCGCTCAACCACGCCTTCGATCACGGCGCACCGCTCACCGTGCGGGCTGTTCTTAATGCTCACGGCAACGGTATCGCCATCCATGATCTCGCGCTTACCGCGGCCCATGACCTTGTAGTCGCCGCTCTCGGTTATGACATAGGCGCCATGCTCATGGAGCTGCACGCGCCCGGTCAGGCTCGGACGGCGTTCGCTGCGCACCGGCCCGCGCTTATTGCGAGCTCCACGCTTATGCTTGTTATTGCGCCCCATGGCGCCTCCTTGCTATCGATGACGAACTCCAAAGAGTCTACCCAAATGATTCGCTTTCCTGCCGTTCCCTTGGGATCAAAAAACGGGCCGCCCCATAAGAGACGACCCGTTGGAAGGGATGAATTCCAGGCATGCCTACACGCGCAGGTAGCGGCGCATGGCTATGGCAGAACCAAAGAGACCGATAATCACACCGACCAGAATCAGCGCAGCATAGGTCACCAGGTAGTACTGCATCGGCAGGGCAAACGACATCCAGCCGATGCTCTCCTGCAAACGCGGAATCATCAGATTGCGCAGCAGCTCCAGAACGCCGATGGAAAGCAGCGAGCCCAAAATGGCCTGCAGTACGCCCTCGGTGATAAACGGGCCGCGAATGAAGCCGTTGCTGGCGCCGACCAGACGCATAATCGCAATCTCACGACGACGCGCCGTGATGGACAGGCGAATCGTGTTGTTGATGAAGATGAATGCGATAAAGGTCAGAAGGCCAACGAGCACCACGGCGGCGATGCGGATGTAGTTGGTCACCTGGAACAGGCGGCTCACTTCCTCCTGGCCGTACAGCACGCTCGCGTTGACGTCGCCGTCATCCGTGATCTTCTGGAAGTCGGCGTTCTTCTTGAGCTTCTGGGCCGTGCTTTCGACCTTGGACGGATCGTCCATCTCAATTGCAAACGAAGCCGGCAGCGGGTTCTGGCCATCGAGCGCGCTCATGGTGGCGTCGGCGTTGCCCGACATCTTGCTCGTATACTCGGCCAGCGCGTCGTCCTTGTCCTTATAGGTCACGGACTTCACGTTACTCCACGTTTTGAGCTCGGCCTCAAAGGCCTGAACATCGGCATGATCGGCGTCATCGCTAATAAAGGCGTTAATGACAACCTGATCCTCGACGGTGCCGATCACGGAGTTCAGCATCGCGGAGCCCATGATGAACAGGCCGATGATAAACAGCGAAAGGAAGATCGTGATGACGGCGCCGAGCGAGGTAGTCCAGTTACGGAAGAAGTGACTGATTGCCTCTTTGAAGGAGTAGCCCACGTTAGTTGGTGCCATAGTTGCCGTAACCTCCCCTCTCCTGGTCGCGGATAACGTGGCCGCCCTCGAGGGCGATCACGCGACGGTGCATGCTATCGACCATCTCGCGGTCGTGCGTGGCGACGATCACGGTGGTGCCGGTGCGGTTAATACGCTCGAGCAGCTTCATGATGCCCAGCGAGATCGCCGGGTCGAGGTTGCCCGTGGGCTCGTCGCAGATGAGCAGCGGCGGACGGTTGACCATAGCGCGGGCGACGGCGACGCGCTGCTGCTCGCCACCGGAAAGCTGGTCGGGCAGCGAATCCATCTGATCGGCCAGACCGACCAGACGCAGCACCTCCGGCACCTGGCTGCGAATGACGCCCTTGGGCTTGCCGATGCACTGCAGGGCAAACGCCACGTTTTCGTAGGCGGTCTTTTGCGGCAGAAGCTTAAAGTCCTGGAACACGGCGCCAATCTGGCGGCGCAGGAACGGAACCTTGCGGTTCTTGATCTTCATGAGGTCCTGACCGGCAACCAAGATGCGGCCGCTCGTCGGCTTGACGTCGCGGTTGAGCGTCGACAGCAGCGTGGTCTTACCCGAGCCGGAATGACCGACCAGGAAGACGAACTCGCCCGGATAGATCTCGATGTTGATGTCGTCGAGTGCAGGCTTGTTGGGCTGTGCCGGATAGATCTTGGTGACATGCTCCATAAGGATGACGGGCTCGACACCGGCCTGCTTGGCCATCTTCTTGCGGCTGGCCTGCGGATCGATGGGCGCAAACACCGACGTAAAATCGGGGTTGTTGAGCGCGTTATCGAGGCTTGCGACCTCGGCTGCCTGATCGCTCTCGACCACCGGGGCAGCAGGCTGCGTGGGATCGGGAATAGCGGCAAAGAGGCCGGACTGCGCAGGCTGAGGAGCCGGCGTCGCAGGAGCCATGGGGTCGGGAATGCCGGCCATGCTAGGCTGCGGCGCGGCGGCGCCAGCCTGAGGCTGCTCCACGCGAGCGGTCACAGCCTGAACGGGCTCAAAACCCGCCGTGCCGGAAAGCGCGACATCGCTGGTGGGATTGTAGGCAAAGGGATCGGATGCCGGCTGTGCCTGATCTGCCGGCTGAGTGGGGGCCTGAGCAACAGGCTGGCCCTCTGAATCCGGAGTGGCGAAACGACTGCCCTGGACGCCTGTCTGCGTCTTGGGGGCATCATCGCCCGCACCGGAGGTACGGAAGTGGTTACCCACTGGTGCTCCTTATCGTCGTGCGTTTAAACTACATGAGCGCTTTGTATTTTAGCAGCATTAGCTTTGCTGCACATAAGAAGCATGGCGTGCTTAGGGATCCCGCCGGCCGGGCACAGGGTTACTCTCCAAATCGTCCTCGGACATGTCGGAGCCCCCGCTGCGCGCTGCGCGCGGCAGGGGCTCCTCCGTCCTGCGGAAAGATTTGGAGAGTAACCCTGTGTCCGGCCTGCGGCAACTAAGGGGTCGCCGCGTTTCTATTAGGTGCAGCAAATGCATGCTTGGGAGGGTCTGAATTGCACTTTGTTGGGATGGGCCCTTATCCCAATAGAAATCCTGCTTGATACGGCCTCTTTGGAAGTTGCGGTGAAATAGGGACTGTTTTAGCAGTTAAAAGCCCTAATCAGTCCTTATCTCACCGCAACTGAAACAGGGGCGCTCTCCAAGAGAGCGCCCCTGCCGGGTTTCCATAGTACTGGCGAAGCAGTCCTTGAGATCCGTCTTGCCTTATGCCAAGAACTCCTTGGTGGTCGCCACGATGTTGGCGGCGTCCAGGCCATACTTGTGCAGGAGCTCGGCACCCGGGCCAGACTCACCGAAGGTGTCGTTGACGCCGATCTTCTTGAGCGGCGTCGGGCACTGCTCGCACAGGACGTCGGCAACGGCGCTGCCCAGGCCACCGATCACAGAGTGCTCCTCGACGGTCACGACGTGGCCGGTCTTGGTGGCGCTCTTGACGATCAGGTCGGCATCGATGGGCTTGATGGTGTGCATGTTGATGACCTCGGCATCGATGCCCTCGGCAGCAAGCTGCTCGGCGGCCTCGAGAGCCTCGCCGACCATCAGGCCGCAGGCGATGATGGTCACATCGGCGCCCTCGCGCATGACAATGCCCTTACCCAACTCGAACTTATAGGTCTCGGGGTCGTTGATAACCGGCGAGGCCAAACGGGCAAAGCGCATGTACACCGGACCGTCGCACTCGTAGGCGGCGCGCGTCACGGCACGGGCCTCGACCTGTCTCTTATACACATCTCCGAGCCCACGAGACGGACTCCTATC
>CABRIB010000105.1 GCA_902470915.1 uncultured Collinsella sp.
AGATAGGAGTCCGTCTCGTGGGCTCGGAGATGTGTATAAGAGACAGCCCCTCGCCTATCGCCCCGACCCCGCCGCAGGCCCCGCGGCCGTCGAGACCACGCAGCGCATACCCGTCGCGAGTGGCTCGCCCCAACAGCAGCCGGCTCCCGCATACGCGCCTGCTTCGCCACAGACCCCCGCTCCCAAAAAGAGCGGCACCGGGCCGCTTATCGCCGTTATCGTTGTGCTGGTGGCGATCATCATCGCCCTGGTCGTTTTCTTTGTGATCAAGCCTTTCGACAACGCCGCCACGCAGACGACTGCCGAGGTAGCTAAGCTGCACCATGACGTCGACGACGATGACCTAAAGCCTCTCGGCGATCCCAACAGCCTGTACGACGATGATGACGATGACGACGAGGATGGCGGCGAAGCAACGCTCTCCGAGCAGAACCTCTACCGCCGACTGAGCGAATACTACGACCTGCTCGAAGACCTCGACAACTACGTCCGTGGCTGCGCGCAGAACTTCAACGGCAGCTATCTGGAAGAAGATCGCACCACCCGTCAAAATCTCGCCGACGTCGCCGAGCGCACGGAGGACACCATCGAGCAGTATTACGACATCGTCGAGGACCTGGACGTCCCCACGAGCTCCAAGAACTACAGCTCCTGGAAGGACATCATCGCCCTGTACGACGATCTGGATCACCGCATTGACGCAATCTGTGATGCCTGGGAGATCAGCCTGAAATACGCCAAGCCTGCGGACCACAAGAATGAGATCGTGGCGCCGCTGTCGCGCGACAACGTGGCGGGCACCAATGACAATAAGTACCGCCTAGACTTTGAGGAGCGCTATCCCGGCGCCAAGCCTGTCGAGGTGAACTAGCGCTTTGTCGTTCCCGAGCCGGCAGTTAGGGACGTTCCTAAACTGCCGGCAGAAAAGGAACGTCCCTAACTGCTGGTCAAAAAAACGAGCGAGGATCGCGGGGTCCTCGCTCGTTTTTTGGGCATTGTTTCGACTGCGCCGTTACTTGTCGGCGGCTGCTTTCTTGGCAGTCGACTTCTTCGCGGTCGACTTCTTGGTCGTGGTCTTCTTAGCGGTCGTCTTCTTGGCCGTCGTCTTCTTCGCCGCGCTCGCCTTGGTCGTGGTCTTGCGGCCGCGGGCGGGCTTCTTTTCCTTGGTCGGGCAGTCCATGTTCACACAGATGCGCCACGGGCCACGTGCCGTGTTGACCACCACGATGGGAGCACCGCACTCGGGGCAGGTCTCGCCCGTCGCCTCGAGCTTGCCGCGCGCCGGTAGCGGATAGCTCACGCCGCAATCGTCGTAGTTGGTGCAGCGGATAAAGCGCTTGCCGCTCTTTTCGCTCTTATGCGCGATCAGATCGCCATGGCGTCCGGCCTCGGCACACACCTTGCACTCGCCCACCTTAAGGTCGGGCTCGTAGTTGGTGGGGCACGTCGGGTTCACGCAAATCTCGAAGGCCTTCTGGCGGAACGGCTGACACTTGATGCGCGGCGCGCCGCACTCGGGACACACGGCCGCCTCGCCCTCGAGCGGGCTCACCTTGACGCCGCTCGGGACCGGATAGGTCACGTCGCAGTCGGGCCAGCCCATGCAGCCAATGAAGCTGCCACGGGTCTTGGCGCTCGTCTTCATAACCAGGTCCTTGCCGCACTTGGGGCAGGCGCCCACGCGCGCATCAGCCGTGACGGCGTCGCTGATGGCGTCGCCGAGCTCCTGCGTATGCTTGAGCAGCTCGTCGAGCACGCCGGCCAGCAGCGCACGCGAGTGCGTCACGACATGCTCTTCGGTGTCCTCGCCGCGCTCAACACGGGTCATATCGCCATCGAGCTCGCTGGTCATATCGGGGCTCGTGATGCGCGGGGCAAACTGCGACAGCGCGTCGATGATGGCGATGCCTAGCTGGCTCGGCTCAACGGGATCATTTTTGAGATAGCGCACGGCATATAGGCGCTCGATGATGCTCGCGCGCGTGGACTTGGTGCCCAGGCCGCGCTTTTCCATCTCCTGCACAAGCTTGCCCTGGCTGTAGCGCGCGGGCGGCTCGGTCTGCTTGGCCTCGAGTTTAATGTCGAACACGTCGACCGTATCGCCCTGCTCCAGCGGCGGCATCTGCTCGTCGCGCTTAAGTCCATACGGATACGCCTCGCGGAAGCCCGGAGTCACGAGCACATCGCCCGAAGCCACGAACGGCTCACCGTTCACGTCGAGCTCGAGCTTGGTGTTCTCGATGGTCGCGGGACCCATAAGCGTCGCCAGGAAGCGACGGGCGATGAGGTCGTAGAGCTTGCGCTGGCCGCCGTCGAGCGTGGACGGATCGCCCTCGCCCGTGGGGTAGATAGGCGGGTGGTCGGTGGTCTCGACTTTACCGCGCGTGGGCTTCATGGGACCAGCGAGTACCTTTTTGCACACGGGCGCCAGCGCCGGGTTGATCTTTGCCAGGTCACTCACCACGGCGCCCAAATCGAGCGTCGCGGGATACACGGTGTTGTCGACACGCGGGTAGCTGATGAGGCCCGCCATGTAGAGGGACTCGGCGATACGCATGGTACGCGCAGGCGAGATGCCCTCGGCTGCGGCGGCAGCCTGCAGCGAGGTGGTCGCAAACGGCGTGGGCGGCTGCTGCTTGCGCGAGCGCTTGGTCACCGCGGCGACGGTTGCCGTCGCGACGCCGTCAACATGGCCGTACGCCGTCTCAGCAGCATCCTTGTCGGTAAAGCGTGCCGTCTTGTGCGCAATCTTAAATCGGTCGTCCTCGGCAGTACCCTGTGCGGCGCCCATGCCGCGGATCTGCCAATAGTCCTCGGGCACAAACGCCATGCGCTCGCGCTCGCGCTCGACCACCAGGGCAAGCGTCGGCGTCTGCACGCGGCCGGCGGAACGCACGTTGCCAAAGCCGCCAAACTTGGCGAGCGTCAGGTAGCGCGTGAGCACCGCACCCCAAATGAGGTCGATGTGCTGACGGCTCTCGCCAGCGTCGGCCAGGTTCTGGTCGAGCGAGACAAGGTTATCGAAGGCCTGCGTGATCTCGGCCTTGGTAAACGAAGAATACTGGGCGCGGGCGACCGGCAAGTCGGGCGCCACCTCGCGCACCTTGTTGAGGGCGTCCGAACCGATCAGCTCGCCCTCGCGATCGAAGTCCGTGGCGATGATGACGCTGTCGGACTTTTTGGCGAGGTTCTTAAGCGAGCGGATGAGTTCCTTCTCGGCCGGCAGCTTAATGACGGGTGCCCAGGTGAGATACGGCAGACTCTCGAGCTTCCAGCCCTTGATGGAGATGCCGTCGGCAAGAAACGGCTTGCGTTTGGTGTCGTAGGGCGGGCGTGCCAGGCCATCGGGCATGTCGGCCGGCAGCATCTCGCCGTCCTCGGTAACCGAATACCAGCCCAGCTTTTTATCGAACAGCACGCTGTCGCAAAAATCGGGCGCAAGGATGTGACCGGCCAGGCCGATGGTCACGCACTCCTCGCCCTTCCACTCAAAACGGTAGATGGCGGTGTTGTACACCTTATCCTTTTTGGGTTTACCCGTGGACAGACGCTCGGCGATCTGACGCGCGGCGTCGTTTTTCTCGGCGATGATGAGCTTCAAAAGAGGCTCCTATCTCGTGTCTCTGCGGCTACGCCCGCCCGTATGGCGGCCGATTTACGCCCTTGCTTGCTCGATCTGCCCGATGAGCCAATCGCACCAGGCATCCATGCCCTCGCCCTTGCGCGCGCTCACGGCAAACCGCGGCGCCTGCGGATTGAGGTCATCGAGTGTCTTAGTATACCTATCCATGTCAAAATCGAAAGCCGGGGCCACGTCGACCTTATTGAGCAGCTGCGCGCCGGCGTGCTGGAAGATGCCCGGGTACTTGATGGGCTTGTCGTCGCCCTCGGGCACCGAGAGAATCATGATGGACAGGTTCTCGCCCAAGTCAAAGTCGACCGGGCAGACCAGGTTGCCCACATTTTCGATAAAGATGACGTCGATGTTTTCCAGACCGACGGCCTGGTCAAACGCGTCAACGGCCTCCATGATCATGTTGCCCTCGAGATGGCACAGGCCGCCCGTGTTGATCTGGATGGCGGGCATGCCGGCTTCCTTCATGGTGATGGCGTCGACATCCGAGGCAATATCGCCCTCGATGACGGCGCAGCGCAGGCCAGCCTTGTCGCGCAGGCGCTCGTTGGTGCCCAGGATCGTGGTGGTCTTGCCCGAACCGGGGCTCGACAAGACGTTGATCACATAGGTGTTTGTCTCATTAAATCGCTGGCGCAGCTGATCTGCCAGGCGCTCGTTGCGCGACAGAATCGGCGATGCGATATCAATCGTTTTCTCGGCCATACTTAGCGCTCCTTACTTTGGCCCCTTTATACCCCATCACCAGATGGCTAGCGGGCTAATCGTCGGGGGTTTCGATTTCGATACTCGCGATATCGAGCTCGCGGCCGTGCAGTAGGCGCACGTTGGCACCACCACACTGGGGACAGCGACAGTGGAAGCGATCGTGGTCGAAAACCTCCCCGCAGTCCAGGCACTCGCTTTGTGGATGGACTTCCTCCACGGCAAGCTCGCAACCCTTCGTGAGCGGGTCCTCGTCGCGAAACGTCTCCCATGCAAAGTCGAGCGCCTCGCGCACGACCTCGGTCATATCCCCGATACGCAACGTCACCAAAACGGCGCGCGAGGCCCCCGCCCCACGCGCCGCGCGAATCACTGTATCGAGTATGCCGTTGACAATGCCAACCTCGTGCATACCGATTTACTCCTCGTCGTCCTCGTCGTCCGAGAACAGGTCCAGACGGCTCACAAACAAGCCCTCCTTGCCCTCGCGCGCGGTAATGACCACACGGGCGATGGCAAGCGAAATCTCGTAGAGCGAGAGCAGGGCGCCATACATGAGGCCCAGCGTAACGGGCGAACCGTCGGGCGTAATCACAGCCGAGCCCACAAGCAGGCCAACGTATACATAACGCCAGGCACTGCGGAAAGCAGCGTAGGACACAATGTGGAAGACGGACAGGTAGAAGATGATGAGCGGCAGCTCAAACGCCACGCCAAAGCCGATCATAAAGAGCAGCTCCATGTTGACGTAATTCTCCAGATCGGGCAGCGCCGTAGCGACGGCCGAAGTCTCGCCGATGAGCCACTCAAAGCCCGCAGGAATGATGATGAAGTAGCAGAAAATTGCGCCCAGGAAGAACAGCACCGTCGAGGCGAGCACCGTGGGTACGACCCACTTGCGCTCGTTGGGGCGAAGCGCCGGCAGGAAAAACGCCAGAATCTGCCAGATGATCATGGGCGTGCACATGACAACAGCCATCTTGATGGCCAGCGAGAAGCGCAAACCAAAGCCGCCGAGCGTGGTGGTGATGTAGAACTTACCGTCCGGCACAAACGAACGGATGGGGTCTTCCAGGATATCGAGCACCACGGGTGTGGCGAAATACAGCACGATGGCGGCGGCAAACACCGACACGACCACGATGGTCAGGCGGCGACGGAGCTCTCCCAGGTGATCGAAGAGCGGCATACGCGCAGGTCCGATAGGCATTACTCATCGCCTCCCTTCGGGGCGTCGGCGGCAGCGGCGTCGTCCTCGGCCTCGAGCTCGCGGGCGAGCCGCTCGACGCCGGCCTTGCGCTTGCGGGGACGACGGGCGTAGAGGTCGGCCGTCGTGCGCTCTGCC
>CABRIB010000106.1 GCA_902470915.1 uncultured Collinsella sp.
GGGCTCCTATCTTTTTAGTGCCCTCGGATTGGGTCATAGTGTCTGTCGTTGCCAAGGCATCGGCGTTGCCTTGGCTGTCAATAGTCATTGGGGACGTTCTTAAATGACTACATAGTATGAGAGTGGATAATCTCCTGGTTTGAGCCTGCATCTAAGTTCAAAGTGGGAGATTATCCACTCTCATTTGTTGTGTGTCCGAAAATCCACGCTCGTTTCTGCTCCGCCTACATTTGTAGGAACAGTTCGTGGAGGCGGGTGTCTTCGTCGAGTTCGGGGTGGAAGGTTACGCCGAGCTGGTTGCCCTGACGGGCGGCGACGATACGGCCGTCGACTTTCGCTAAAGCCTTGGCGTCGCCGTGGACCTCGACGATGCGGGGCGCGCGGATGAACGTCAGCGGCACTTCACCGTCGATGCCAGCTACCTGCCCCTTGGTTCGAAAACTGCCGAGCTGCCTGCCGTAGGCATTGCGCTCAACGAGCACATCCATGGTTGCCAGGCGCGGTGTGCCCTTATCGTCATGGGCGGCAAGGTCGTGAGCCAGCAGAATCAGGCCGGCGCAGGTGCCCAGGACGGGCATGCCTTCAACAATGCGGGTGTGAAGCTCCTCGAGCATGCCCAACTCATCAAGCAGCTTCCCTTGAACGGTAGACTCGCCGCCGGGAAGTACCAGACGGTCAAAGTCCTGCTTCAAATCAGCCGCCTGCCTCAGCTCAATACAGCGCGCGCCCAGCTCGGATAGTCTTGCCTCGTGCTCGGCAAATGCGCCTTGGACCGCCAGCACGGCGACCGTTTGGTCTGCATAATCGCTCATGTGCGATCCTTTCTGCCGGACTAGCGTCCGCGCTCCTCCATGATGATTTCGATCTCGTCGGCGTTGATGCCCACCATGGCCTCGCCCAGGTCCTCCGAAAGCTCGGCGATGAGCTTGGCATCGGTGAAGTTTGCCACGGCCTTGACGATGGCGGCGGCGCGCTTGGCGGGGTCGCCGCTCTTAAAGATGCCCGAGCCGACAAAGACGCCCTCGGCGCCCAGTTGCATCATCAGCGCGGCGTCGGCAGGGGTCGCTACGCCGCCGGCGGCAAAGTTCACGACGGGAAGCTTGCCCGTGGCATGGACCTCGCGTACCAGCTCGACCGGAACCTGCAGTTGCTTGGCTGCCTCAAAGAGCTCGTCGTCGCGCAGGGCAACAACGTCGCGGATCTGCTTTTGGATCTTGCGCATGTGACGCACGGCCTGAACGACGTCGCCCGTACCCGGCTCACCCTTGGTGCGAATCATAGTGGCGCCCTCGGCAACACGGCGCAACGCCTCGCCCAAATCGCGGGCGCCGCAGACAAACGGCACGTCAAACTGGGTCTTGTCGATGTGATAGACGTCATCGGCGGGGGAGAGAACCTCGGACTCGTCGATGTAATCGATCTCGATGGCCTGCAGGACCTGCGCCTCGACAATGTGACCGATGCGGCACTTGGCCATGACGGGGATGGAGACGGCCTCTTGGATGCCCTTGATCATCTTGGGGTCGCTCATGCGCGAGACGCCGCCTGCGGCGCGGATGTCGGCCGGGATGCGCTCGAGTGCCATGACGGCGCAGGCGCCTGCCTCCTCGGCGATACGTGCCTGCTCGGGCGTGGTGACGTCCATGATGACGCCGCCCTTGAGCATCTGCGCGAGTTCGCGATTGAGTTTGACGCGATCGGCCTTGCTGGTCTGTTCTGCCATGGTTGCTCCCTTGGTTGGCATGTGCATTGCTTGACGGAACATCCTATCGGGGAGCTGGGTATGGCAAAATACTCAGTTTTCGAGATAATTACAAGGTCAGACTAATACCAGATTGAATGACTTAATAAGGTCAGGTGATAGGCTCATGCTTGACTACAATTTGGAAAAACGCGGCGAAGCATCGCTCTATGAGTATGTTTACCAGCAAATTCGAGATGATATCGTAGCTGGACGCATTGTGGCGGGGGAGCATTTGCCGTCTAAGCGCGCCTTTGCCAGTCATCTGGGAATCAGTGTTATTACCATCGAGAATGCATATAGCCAGTTACTCGCTGAGGGCTATATTTGCTCAATACCACGTCGTGGCTACTACGCTTGCGAGCTTCCGGATGCACCGGTTTTGGCTTCGGCTGCGGAGGGCATCGACCGAGATGCCGTCTCTGTGGGCCCCAGCGTGCATGATGTCCGCGGGCGGGTCGAGCAATTCGACGCACTTTCTCCTTCCGCTTTGGAGGCGGCGCGGCTTTGGCAAAGCGCGCTACGGGCGACGCTGGCATCCGAAGACGAGCGCGAAATCTTTTCGCCCGCACCGGCGCAGGGCACCGCTCGGCTGCGACGCGCAATTGCTCACCATCTGCGCGGGACAAGGGGTATGAATGCCGACCCCAACAACATCGTTATCGGCGCGGGCGCCCAGCTGCTCGATACTATGTTGGTTCAGTTGCTTGGCGCGGACAAGGTGTATGCCGTTGAGGATCCGGGCTATTTGCGTCTGACGCGCATCTATCAGGCTATGGGCTGCAAAGTTCGACATATCCCGTTGGATGATGAGGGCGTGGACTTGAGCGCTCTGCAGAAAACTGGGACCGATGTCCTTCATCTGATGCCGTCCCATCAGTATCCGACCGGCCTTGTGACGAGCATTGCGCGTCGCTATGCGCTTCTGAGCTGGGCCGCTGAGCGACCAGGTCGGTATCTCATCGAAGATGACTTTGATTGTGAGTTTCGCCTTGCCGGCAAGCCGATTCCCGCGCTTGCGTCGATCGATGCCGCCCAGTCGGTTATCTACACCAACACGTTTTCGAAGAGCGTGTCATCGGCGTTGCGTCTAGCATACATGGTGTTGCCCGATGAGCTAATGGAGCGGTTTAGGCGCAACCTTGGTTTCTACGCCTCGCCGGTGAGCTCTGTTGACCAGGTTGCTTTGGCGCGTTTACTGGAATCGGGTGATTACGAGCGGCATGTGAACCGTGTGCGCGTTCGTGCTCGCGAGGCGCGTGATGGCCTAGCGGCGCTTGTACGGAAAGCGTTTCCGGCAGGGGAAGTCTCGATCGAACACGCAGACGCGGGCCTTTACTGCACCGTGGTTGCGGAGCGTAGAACGGGCGGAAGCTCTTTTGCGCAGGCTCTCACGCGCTCGAGTATCCCGTTTATCGATATCAGTGACTGTTATTGGTGTGCCGATGGCGCATCTGTCCCTGAAAACTCAAGTCAAATTCTTGTTCAGTATGATGATCTGAGTCCAAAAGTGCTTAATACCTTGGAATTGCAGCTAATGGGGGCGCTCTGCAATCTAGGTGAGTAGACTTTTAGCACTTTGGCGACCAGGCAGTTTTGTAACAAGCTATCTACCTGCGGTTTTGAAAAGCAGGATGACCGGCCTGCTCGGGATGTTCAAAAAAGTCTACTCACTTGCCGCGCAAAGCTTCTACATGAGAAAAAATGGGGTTTTCAACAGGGTTTCGTCCAGCTCTCGGCAAGCTTTTGGCCAGTTGGGGAGGGCTGTTGAAAACTTGGCAGTCCGTTCGGCGCCATTTTTGCTGCGTTCGCGCCAATGCGTGACTGATTGGGTTGAAATTCGTGTTTTCCTGTGCCTATGAAGGATCTACTTTGTGACATATCAGCTTTTAGGTATTGGCGTTTGCCTCCTCAAGTCCGCGCTTTGTGTCCGCCGCTTCCACGACCGGAAGAAGACCGGCAGCGATATGATCTCGCCCGCAACCCGACGGCTGCGGTCGCGCTCGGTTTTCCGTTGTATACATTGGTTCAGACGAGAAACAAACGGACTTGTCCTACCAGCATTAGGCAGCGGCTGTTCCTTGGTGAGCCCCCCAGGGAATCCGTGCTGGAAACGGAGCATGGATTTTTGATTACGTCTCCTCTACTGACGGCATTCATCATGTCGCGGCATCTGACGGATCTTCAGCTTCTTTTTGTGTTGGCGGAGATGTGCGGCCTGTTTGCGGTGTGTGCTCTGCCGGCGGCACTTGAGGCGGAGCTTACGCGTGCAATTGATTCGGGCGCGATTTCGACGACGTTCGGTTGGGTGCGCTGCCCGTCCGAGGACGGCACCGCCTCAAATTTATGGCGTCGAGACGCTTTGGTTTTGGGCGGAGACCTTGACCGTTTTTGTTCAGATGTTTGCGGGATACGTTACGGCAATAGATTTAGGACGGTGTCGCAACTCGTTCCATTGGGTGCCGCGTCGCCTTTTGAGGTCGAGGCGTATTTGCTACTTGCACTGCCGCGATCCCTGGGAGGCGAAGGTTTTTGCGACATAGAGCTTAATGTTGAAGTGATGCTAAGCACAAGTGCTCGAGCGATTGTGGGAAAGTCCCGTGTATATATCGACATACTTCTGTCTTCGCCGGACGGCAGGCGACAGGTGGCCATTGAATGTCAGGGAAAGGCCTCGCACGGACGCGCAGGGGATGGCTTGCGTGACGCTGACCGCATGACGGCCCTTCAGGCCATGGGCTACGATGTGCTTCTCCTGACACACAGACAGATATCGGATGAGGATAGATTCCGCGCGATCGTTAAGGCCGTATGCAGGATGCTCGATGCTGAATATCGTGATAAAAGCTCAGATGAGCAAAGGGCTGAGACATTACTCAGGTCTGAACTATTCGTTGACTGGACAAAATTGGGAGTAATCGACGGAAAGATGCCCGTTAGACACAAAATGGCTCGATTGTGGACGGCTGCGAATCTAAGTGAGTAGACTTTTGGCACTTTGGCGACTAGGTCGTTTTGAAACAAGTCATTTACCTGCGGCTTTATAAAGCAATATGGATGGCGTGCTCGGCAAGTTCCAAAAAGTCTACTCACTTAGTTTTTGACGAGAAACCTATGCCGAAGGCGGTCCTATTTCAGGTAGTTAACAAGTTTGTGAGGCACGAAAAAGGCCCGAACCAATACGGTCCGGGCCTCATTGAGCTAGAGGTTATGTCTCAGGCGTTTGGCTTAGCCAAAGTAGCGCTTGAGCAGGCCGGCGAAAGCCTTGCCGTGGCGGGCCTCGTCGCGAGCCATCTCGTGCACGGTGTCGTGGATGGCATCGAGGCCAGCGGCCTTGGCGCGCTTAGCAAGATCGGTCTTGCCGGCGGTGGCGCCGTTCTCGGCCTCAACGCGCATCTCGAGGTTCTTCTTGGTGGAGTCGGTTACGACCTCGCCCAGGAGCTCAGCGAACTTGGCGGCGTGCTCGGCCTCCTCGTGGGCAGCCTTCTCCCAGTACAGGCCGATCTCGGGATAACCCTCGCGATGGGCGACGCGAGCCATGGCCAGGTACATACCGACCTCGGAGCACTCGCCCTCAAAGTTGGCGCGCAGGTCGGCAACGATGTCCTCGGAGACGCCCTCCATCTTGGCGATGCCCACGACGTGCTCGGCAGCCCACTCGAGCTGGCCCTCCTCCTGCTTCAGGAAACGAGAACCGGGAACGCCGCACTGGGGGCACTTGAAGTCCTCGGGCAGCTGGTCGCCGTCGAACTCTTCCACATAACCGCAAACGGGGCAAACAAACTTCATGATTCGATCCTTTCGATCGATGGCGATTGTGCGCTCGTCCGGTCCCGTAAGGGCCCTCTCCGGACGTGCGTCTTGACGAGTTCTATTATCCATAAA
>CABRIB010000107.1 GCA_902470915.1 uncultured Collinsella sp.
GTGTATAAGAGACAGATTCCTAACTCACTCGATGCTGTTTCCGACCGTGATTTCCTGCTCGATCTGCATTACGCTGGCTCCGTCATGGCCATGCACCTGTCGCGTCTTTCCGAGGAGATCGTGCTGTGGTCGAGCTCCGAATTTGGCTTTATCACGCTTTCAGACTCCTACTCCACCGGCTCGTCCATCATGCCGCAGAAGAAGAATCCCGACTTTGCCGAGCTTATTCGCGGCAAGAGCGGCCGTGTCTATGGCAACCTGGTGCAGCTGCTCGTGACCATGAAGGGCCTGCCGCTTGCTTATAACAAGGACTTGCAGGAGGACAAGGAGGGCGCGCTCGATACCGCCCATACGCTCATGCAGTGCCTGTCGGTTATGGCCGGAATGATTTCGACTTGGACCGTCAACGAGGATGCCATGGCGCGCGAGTGCGGCGTGGGGCACCTTGCCGCTACCGATGTTGCCGATTACCTGGCCAAGCGTGGCCTGCCGTTCCGCGAGGCACATGCCGTGGTGGGGCATCTGGTTCTGATGTGTGAGAAGCGCGGCTGCAATCTTGAGGACCTGCCGTTTGAGGTGTTCCAGGAGGCAAGCCCGCTCTTTGAGCACGACATTACCGAGGCGCTCGACATCCCGTCGATTGTCGCCGCGCGCACGACCGAGGGCGGCACCGCCCCTGCCGCCGTTGCCGTGCAGCTGCAGCGTGCCGAGGCGCAGCTCGTGGTCGACGAAGGTGTGTTTGGATCGCTAACCAAGGTCGTCGAGATGGGTCACGGGGCAAAGTAGAGGTTTGGCTGAAGACGCATTGTCCATTTATTGATAAATCGTTTTCGCTTTACGGGCGCCTGCTGATGTGGGAGCCCGTATTTTGTTGCTATGGGGGAGGGGCTTGTCGAGAACTTCTGTAGGACCTTTGGGCAGGTTGTGAAGGGGATACGTTCGCGGGCGGCAACCGACCGCCTGCTCTGTTCGGCGCGGTTGATGGGCGGTCGGATGGTACTCTAATCGGGCTTCGAAACAGAAGTGACACATATGGAGCGCTTTAATAAATTGCAACGTTTCAATAAACAGCTTTTTGTTTAACTGCAGCTAAAACTCTGTTACGATGCAGTCCAGGCGGGTGCCGGAATGGGACTTGGGCACGCGCGAACCTACTTGAAAGGCTACTTTTATGGCTATCGAGAAGACCTTCATCATGATTAAGCCCGACGCCGTGCGCGACCGCAAGATCGGCGAGATCGTTGCTCGCATTGAGCGCAGCGGCCTTGTCATCGAGCGCATGGAGATGACCACGCTCGAGCGCGCTACCGTCGAGGAGCACTACGCCCATCTGGCCGACAAGCCCTTCTTTGGCGGTCTCTGCGACTTTATGACGAGCGGTCCGGTCGTCAAGATGGTCGTTTCCGGTCTCTCCGCTGTTGCTAAGATGCGCACCCTCATGGGCGCTACTAATCCGCTTGACGCTGCTCCTGGTACCATCCGCGGCGACTTTGCCGTCGATGTCAACGCCAACGTGATCCACGGCTCCGACTGCCTGGAGAACGCCGAGATTGAGATCAAGCGCTTCTTTGGCTAAACCAGCTTTGACTCCTTAAAGCTGTTAGCGTGTGGCTTGGGCGCCGCGGAACTCCATCTGCGGCGCCCTTTTATTCCAAAATCTATGAAGGGGCCCGCTCGGTCATGAGTTCCGAGCGGGCCCCTGCTGTTAGCTTGTGGCACTGAGTGGTTTAGGCCTCGTCGACGACCTTGAGGCCGCGCGTGTGATCGATCTCGTTGAGGAGGTTAACGCGACGCTCGTGACGGCCGCCCTCAAACTCGGCGTCGAGCCACTCGTCGACGATCATCTTAGCGAGCTCGGAGCCCACGACACGGGCACCAAAGGCGAGCACGTTGGTGTTGTTGTGCATGCGGGAGAGCTTGGCGCTGAAGGGCTCGGAGCACACGACGGCGCGTACGCCCTCGACCTTGTTGGCAGCCAGGCTAATCCCGACACCGGTGCCGCAGATCAGGATGCCCAGGTCGACGTCGCCGTTGGCAACGGCCTTACCCACCTTGTAGCCGGCGATGGGGTAGTCAAAGCTCTCGGAGGTGTCGGTGCCAAAGTTCACGACCTCGCAGCCGCGCTCCTTCAGGTGCTCGGAGATGATGTTCTTGAGCTCGACGGCGGCGTGGTCGTTGCCGATACCAATCTTCATGAGTGGTTCCTCTCTGGTCTGTGCGGCGCAAATGCTAAAGGTTTTACCGCGTTCGACTGCATGATAGCGCGACTTTTGCGTAAACGCTCGGGCGTTTTTTGGTCAAACGCTTTAGCATGCAACAAGACCGGCTTCTCATGAATGAATGCTGTCAGTTTGTGCTTGAGCGCCGTCCGCCGGAACCATGGTTGCAGTTTTTGATGCATTGTTATCAAATAAAGGAGCTAACTATTTTTGAGAGCCAAGCCCGTTATGCAAGCAGGAGATACCTATGCCTACCGATTCCCTTCGTGATGCCGCGTTTTGCGATGTTTTGAACCGCGAGCTTGTCTGTGCACTCGGCTGCACCGAGCCCATTGCCGTTGCCTATGCAGCGGCGCTGGCGAGCCAGACGCTCGGTTACGAGCCCGATCATATGGATGTTGCCTGCTCGGGCAACATCATCAAGAACGTTAAGAGCGTGACCGTGCCCAACTCGGGCGGTATGCACGGTATTGAGGCCGCGGCCGTGCTGGGTG
The DNA here is from genome assembly GCA_902470915.1 of uncultured Collinsella sp. Taxonomy (GTDB): domain Bacteria; phylum Actinomycetota; class Coriobacteriia; order Coriobacteriales; family Coriobacteriaceae; genus Collinsella. Next base: position 2,714 of record CABRIB010000107.1, read on the forward strand.
CCGTGGGCGGCGACGCCAAAAGCGCGCTCGAGGTGCTCGAGAGCGTTAACGATGAAGACCGTGCTCGCGTGGCCGAGCTCCTCGCCGACGCCGGCTACTGCGATGTATCGCTTGTCGAGGGTGTGCCCAACCTCTACATCAAGGTGACTGCCACGGCCGGGGGCCATACCGCGGTCGTCGAGATTACCGACCACCACACCAATGTCACGTGCCATACCCTCGACGGTATTCCGGTGTGCGGCAAGTCGGCGGGGGAGTGTGCCGCCTGCGCCGAGCGCGTGGTGGCCGAGCGTGCGGCGGATAACGCCGACACGCCCATGTCGATTGAGTCCATCATCGACTTTATCGAGGACGGCGACATTGAGGACGCCCGCGCAGCCGTTGAACGTCAGATTGAGCTGAATGGCGCGATCAGTGCCGAGGGCCTTGCGCACGCTTGGGGCGCCGAGGTGGGTCGTACGCTGCTGGGTGCTCGTGCCGATGACGTCGCCTGCCGTGCCCGTGCCCGTGCGGCCGCCGGGTCCGACGCCCGCATGAACGGCTGCGCGCTGCCGGTCGCCATTGTGTGCGGCTCGGGCAATCAGGGCATTACCTGCGCATTGCCCGTCATGGAGTATGCCGAGTACCTGCGTTGCGACCACGAGCGCCTGGTGCGCGCCGTGATGCTGTCCGATCTTATCGCCGTGCATATCAAGAGCTATATTGGTGCGCTCTCGGCGTTTTGCGGTGCTATTTGCGCCGCGTGCGGCGCCGGCGCCGCGATTACCTGGCTGTGCGGTGGCACGCGCGAGCAGATTGGCGCGACGGTCTCGAACACGCTCGGTAACGTGGGCGGCATCGTGTGCGACGGCGCCAAAGCGAGCTGTGCCGCCAAGATCTCGGCTGCCGTCGATGCGGCGATTCTGGGCCATGATATGGCCATGCAGGGTCGCGGCTTCCGCGCCGGCGAGGGCCTGATCCAAGATACCGTTGAGCAGACAATCGCCAGTATGGGCTACGTAGGCCGCGTAGGCATGAAGGACACCGACGTCGAGATCCTCAACATCATGATCGGCAAAACCCAGGTCTGCTAGATATTAAGTTGCGGTGAGATAGTTCCTAAAATTACCCGGGTGAGGGGCAAACAGGAACTATCTCACCGCAACTGCGCTAGATGTTCTGGCGCCTACGACAGTTCGTCGGCTATTTGGTGCTCGTAGAAGGCCTCGATTACGGCGTTAAAGTCGCGGGCGAAGTCTTCCATGGTTCCGCGCCAGGTGGCTCGGCTGGGCTTGCCTTGGCCCACAAAGGCGGTTTGGATGCCGCAATCGGGGGACGGGAAGTCGCGTTTGGGATCGTTGCCCACCATAAGGACCTCGTGTGGCTCGAGTCCCATCACCTGAAGCTGCTCTAGATAGTAGGTGGCATCGGGCTTGCAGCGGGTGGTGTTTCCCATGTGCGTGACGAGCTCAAAGGGGGCGTCGGCCAGGTCGCCCCAGCCCATGCGGCACTCGATGGCCCCTTGGGGAAAGCTGGGGTTGGTAAAGAGCGCGCAACGCAGCCCTGCGTCCTGTACGGCCTGGAGCGCGGCGTGTGCGCCCGGCATGGCGTGGGCGTTAATGACATCGTCGTTCTTGTACGGAAGAACTTCGCGGTCATAGTAGGTAAACGCCTCGTAGATGAGGGGATCGGAGAGGCGGATCCCGCATCGGCGCTCGACCTCTTCTTGGTAAAACTCAAGATTGGTGCGGTTGTCCGTGCCGCTGCGGCGATTGGCGTTGAGGTCGACTAGGATGGTGCCGAGGCGTGCCATCGTGCCACCGCGGCTGCGGCGCCCGATATCCGCGAGCATCGAAGAGACATCCTTAAAATAGCGAAGGATGAACGCGTTGAGGTTGATGCTGAGAAGCGTCTCGTCCATATCGAAAACGACTGCTTTGAGCACGCGGGCACCTTTCTCGAAAAATCGATCTAGAATCGTTGGCTCCGGATACTTTACCCCAAAGCCGAATGCCTGGCTGGTTATCGTCAAGTTGCGGAGACGTGTGTTCATAAGATTACGAAAAAGTCTCCACACGAGTAAAAAATCGCAGTTCACGCTTGAAATCGAACTCATTTCCCCGTAACCTATACGAACGTGATTGCATAAGCGTCACATTAGTATCTGTCGGCTCCCGAGTGTTCCTAAACGTTGTGTGCTTGTCGCACCCTTCTGTAGGTCCTAGCAATCGGGGCCCCGTAGTTCGAAAGGGGTCCACCTTTGAGTGAGATTCAGAACTCGTCCATTTTCTCTCTTGACGATGTCAACGAGGAGGAGATGAACAACCTCATCGACGGTACGATTACCGACTTTGATGAGGGCGATCTCGTTAACGGCACTGTCGTTAAGATCGAGCATGACGAGGTGCTCGTTGACATCGGATTCAAGTCCGAGGGCGTTATCCCGGTCCGCGAGCTGTCCATCCGCAAGGACGCTAACCCTGCAGACATCGTTGCACTCGGTGATCCCATCGAGGCTCTGGTTCTCCAGAAGGAGGACAAGGACGGTCGTCTGGTCCTGTCCAAGAAGCGTGCCGAGTACGAGCGTGCTTGGAACCGCATCGAGGAGAAGTTCAACTCCGGCGAGAACGTCGAGGGCGAGGTTATCGAGGTTGTCAAGGGCGGCCTGATCCTCGACATCGGCCTGCGTGGCTTCCTGCCTGCTTCCCTCGTCGACCTCCGTCGCGTCAAGGACCTCACCTCTTACATGGGCACCCGCATCGAGGCCCGCGTCATCGAGATGGACCGTAACCGCAACAACGTCGTCCTCTCCCTGTCTCTTATACACATCTGACGCTGCCGACGATACTCCTTGTGTA
>CABRIB010000108.1 GCA_902470915.1 uncultured Collinsella sp.
GTATCGTCGGCAGCGTCAGATGTGTATAAGAGACAGGTGTTATGGAGCGGGTTGACGACGCCCCATGCCACGCCCAGGGCGATCTGGCCGACGAGCGCCACGTCCACGTACGGCGTGCCCACGTAGAGCAGGCTTCCCAGGCCCACGGACATAAGCGCCACAAGCAGCGTTTTAAGGCTGACGAGGCGTGGCGGCAAGCGGAGCGCGACCACGGCGCCCAGCACCGCGCCCACGCCGCTGGCCGACGAGAGCCAGCCCATCCATTCGACACCGACGTGCAGGACATCGCGATAGAAGAACGACTCCAGCGGGTCGAAGGCACCGTAGCCAAAGTTCGAAAGGAAGATAATGCAGAAGAGCAGGGCAAGGACGCTGTTGGTGAAGACGGTCTTGATGCTGGTCGCGAAGGTGGCGCGGGCGGACGTGCCGGGGTTGGGGCGGTTGGCTTGGCTTGCGCGCTCCCCTTCCTCCGCCGAATCGACGTTCTCCTGTCCGGCGACGCGACCTTCCTGCGGCTTAAATCCCCAGCCGGCAATGAGCGCAAGCAGGGTGAACAGCATCATGAGCACGAACACCGCGCGCGACGATGAAGCCGCCGCGGCAAAGCCGCCCAGCGTGGGTCCGACGATAATGCTCACGTTGGAAAACATGGTGATGGCGGAGTTGATGTCTTTGAGCTCGACGGGGTCGTCGGTGAGGTAGGCCGGATAGGACGTGGCGATGGGCTGGGCGAATCCCATTACAAAACCCAGGAGCACCGCGCCGGCAAGGACCGTCTCGGTCGCGTCGCCAAAGGCGATGATTGCCGCGCCCGTTGCCAGCGTGCCGACGATGCTCAGCATAAAATGGCGGCGCGGGCCCCAGGCGTCGAGCGCCGCGCCACCCGCAAAGGACCCCAGGATCACGAAGACGTTCATAAACAGGACGGCGAGCGACGTCGCGACGACCGAGGCGCCGTCCGCATAGGTAAGTGTTCCGATGACGCCGATAAAGTAGCTGGTTTGGAAGCCGGTGTAGATGAGAAACCGCATTGCCACCAGGCGCTTGGCCTGCGCAGACAGCGATGGTTGGGATTTTGAGATTAGAGATAGGGACATGGGCGCTCCTTGTTGCATACGAATACGGGCCGCGGGCATTGACCGCCGGCCATCGGCTCAATCTTTCCGTACGCAACGTTAAGGACGCATCGGGCCCCTTCTCTCCGTCTTCGCCCGGATGAACTACTTGGTAGATTTTAAGGCATGTCCCAAACATCTACCAAAGCGAAAACCACCACAAAGGTACCTGGCCCCTTTGTGGTGGTTTTGGTGGTTGCTCTAGTTAGGCGAGGTCGGCGCCGTTGGATTCGATGACCTTCTTGTACCAGTAGAAGCTGTCCTTGCGGCTGCGGGCCAGTGTGCCGTTGCCGTCGTTGTCCTTGTCGACATAGATAAAGCCGTAGCGCTTCTTCATCTCGCCGGTCGAGGCACTCACCAAATCGATGCAGCCCCACATGGTGTAGCCCATCAGGTCCACACCGTCCTCGATGGCAATCTCCATCTGCTTGATGTGCTCGCGCAGGTAATCGATGCGGTAGCCGTCGTGGATCGAACCGTCCGCCTCGACCTCGTCCACCGCGCCCAGGCCGTTCTCGACGATCATCAGCGGCACCTGATAGCGGTCGTAGACCTCCTCCAGGTAGTAGCGCAGGCCCTCGGGATCGATCGCCCAGCCCCAGTCGCTCTTCTTGAGGTACTCGTTGCCGGCGCCGCCAAAGATGTTGCCCTGCTCCAGCAGCACCGGGTCGGCCGTGGCCGTGGCGCTCATGTAGTAGCTAAAGCTGTAGAAGTCGACCTTGCCGGCTGCCAGCGTAGCGGCGTCCTCGGCCGAGACCTCCACATGCACGCCCTCACGACGCCACAGGCTGCGGGCCCACGCCGGATACGCGCCGCGCACCTGAACGTCGCCGCAGTAGAAGTTCATCTCGCGCTGCTGCTTTTGCGCGGCCAGAACATCGGCCGGGTTGCACGTATGCGGGTAGCAGGCGTTGCCGGCAATCATGCAGCCGATCTTGTTCTGGGGGTCGATCTGATGGCCCATGGTGACGCACTTAGCGCTTGCCAGGAACTGGTTGTGCAGAGCATCGAAGCGCGCCTGCGGGTCGTCCCAATCGCAGTTGCCAAAGGCCATGGCCGTGTCGGTGGCGTCGGGCACCATGCCGCCGCCCATCACGCCGCCAAAGCCGCCCATGAGCAGACAGTTGATCTCGTTGAAGGTGAGCCAGTAGCGCACCAGGCCCTGATACTCGGTCATGACGGTGCGAGCGTAGTTGAGGTAGAACTCGATGAGCTTGGGGTTCTTCCAGCCGCCGTAGTTTTTGGACAGGCCGTAGGGCAGCTCATAGTGGCTGAGGGTAACCATGGGCTCGATGCCCTGCTCCTGGCAGGCCTGGAACACACGGCGGTAGAACTCGATGCCGGTCTGATTGGGCTCGGCCTCGTCGCCGTTGGGGAAGATGCGGCTCCAGTTGATGGACATGCGGTAGCACTTAAAGCCCATCTCGCCAAAGAGCTTAATGTCGTCGAGGTAGTGGTGGTACATGTCCACGGCCTCGTGGCTGGGATAGTGGTACTGGGGCAGGATGCCGTCGGTGATGTGGCGCGGCTCGGAGACCGTGCCGCCGGTCATGATGTCGGGAACGCCGAGACCCTTGCCGTCCTCGTTGTATCCACCTTCGCACTGGTTGGCGGCAGTGGCGCCGCCCCACAGAAATCCATCGGGAAAAGCCATGTCGGCTCCTTTCGTACGTGTTGGAGTAAGTTTCGTGGCGGGACCCCTTTTGGCGCACGTGCGTGCCGTCTCGCCCATTTGAAAAAAGCTGGCGGGGCGCTCCCCCGCCGGCTTGGTACCGAGTCTTTGTCGTTTGGGTTACTTGGCAGCCTCGGGCTTGTAGGTGACAAACTCGATCGCGAAGCCCACAACGGCACCCACGAGCGAGGCAACGATAGCCCAGATCATGTGGTTGATGCCGTTAACACCGGAGGGATCGATGAAGGACAGCCAGTTGAAGACGCCCAGACCACCGGACATGTACACCACGGCGCCGGAGAGACCAATGATGAGGCCACCCACAGCAGAACCGATGCTGGCGTTGATGAAGGCCTTCTTATCGGGCAGGGCGACACCGTAGATAGCGGGCTCGGTGACACCAAAGAAGAAGGCGGAGATCATGGCCGGCAGCGCGATGCCGCGGAACTTCTCGTCCTTGTTCTTGAGATACATGGCAAAGAGCACGGCGCCCAGCGAGAAGGAGTGGGCGATAACGGAGCCCAGGATGTAGTCATGGCCCAGAGTGGACAGGTTGACCAGCGCGATAGGCACAAGCGACCAGTGGAAGCCAAAGATGACCAGGCACATCCAGAAGGCACCGACGAGGGTGCAGCCCAGGAGGGAGCCGATCATGGGCAGGCCAAACAGCAGCGCGAAGAACTCACCAAGCAGGTTGGTGATGAGCGTGGCGATGGGGCCAATGACCAGGTAGCCAAGGGTGACAGTGACGGTGACGACGATCAGCGGGGTGAAGAACATCTTCATAGAAGCGGGCATCCACTTCTTAACCCAGTGCTCGAGGGTAGAACCGAACCAGATCATGAGAAGAATGGGGATAACGGAGCTGGTGTAACCCGAGGCAGGCATGATGAGCGGCAGGCCCAGGAACGTGGTGTACCAAGAGAAGGTACCGGCAAAGCCGAGCTCGACGGAGCCGACAACCTCACCCGAGGTCAAGGCAACCATGGTGGGGTACACCAAAGCAAAGGCGATGGCCATGCCGTTGAACTCGCTCATCTTGAACTTCTTGGCCGCGGTGTAGCCAAGCACCACGGGCAGGAAGTAGAACATGCCGTCGGCGACGGTGTAGAGCAGCGTGTAGGCGCCGTCGTTGGCAAAGCTCGGGACCAGGAAGGTAGCGAGCGCCAGCAGGCCCTTCATGATACCGGCGGCGGCGAAGGTGCCGAGCATGGGGGCGAAGATGCCCGAGATGAGGTCGATGATCACATCGGTAACGCCCTTGGGAGCGGCATCGTCGTCATCGGCGTCGACGGCGCCGCCGTCGCTAAAACCGCCGGCCTTGAGAACGGCGTCGTAGACGTCCTCGACAATGTTGCCCACAACAACCTGGTACTGGCCGTTGGCGTGCATGACCTTGATGACGTTAGGCAGCTCGGAGATTGCCTCGTCATTGGCCTTCGACTCGTCCTTGAGCTTAAAACGAACACGGGTAATGCAGTGTGCGACGCATTTGACGTTGGACTTGCCGCCAACTAGCTCTACGATCTGGGCAGCAAGATCGTCGTATTTACCTGCCATGATCTGTCCTCTCTTTTCCAAATTTCGACAAAAATATCCCCTACCGCGAGCCGGTACCTTGCCCGCAGTTAGAAACCAAAAAGAATTGTTGCGATTGCCGCCGGGCTGGCGGCTTTACTCACTCGGTCTGCGAAGCCGATCGCAGACGGTTGATATGCATCATCAGATACAAGAGCTCCTCGTCCGAGCAGCTCTGTTTGAACTCTTTCTCGAACACGCGGTTGATGGCGTACGCGCACTGGTAGGCCTCGGGAAAATCGCGGGCAGCCTGCATAAACAGCGAGGAGTTCTCGGTCTGCGTGCACTTGCCCTTACAGAGGCGGCGAACCAAAAAACGCAGGTGCGCAAGAAAGCGAATGTAGCTGTACGACGCCGTGTCGAGCGAGCAGCCGAGTTGCTTTTCCACGGAATGGGTCACCTCGTCGAGCACGCGGGTGCTCTTCATGATGAAATCCATGTCCTTGGCGCGACCCATGCCATCGACCTCGGCGTTAACGATGTGGAGCGCGATGCTCGTGGCCTCGTTCTGACCCAGCTTGGCGCCGGTGTGCTTTTGCACGATGGCGAGCGCGGCCTGGCCGATCTCGAGCTCGCGCGGGTAGATGAAGGCCACCTCGTGCTCGAGCGGGTTGGGAGCGCTGAGCTGGTCGTCGTCGCGCTGAACGGCAAACTGCAGGTGATCTGCCAGGATAAAGGGCAGGCCACCGGACAGCTTGCAACCAAGCTGCTGGGATGCGAAGCAGGCAATGTCGCTTGCCGCGAGCAGAACGTCGTCGGGAAGTGTGCCGACCATATCCTGCAGGCTCTCGGGAACGTTATAGAATTTGCGCTGGATGAGAGACTCATCGGCAAGCTCGTAGGGCATCTCGTGGAAACCGATGCCCTTGCCAAAGACAACAACCTCTCGACCGTCATCGCTGGCGGCAAGAGCAACGTTATTGTTGATCTTCTTTAAAATGAGCATGAAAAAACTCCTCGGACATCGGCGCTAGACAACGGGCGATATTCCTCGTCTTCTATTATGCGCAAGTGATGCCTCCCGAGGAGTAACAAACTTGTGAGCACGTGGGCGATTGTAGGATGAAACTTGCATGCAGCGTAAGCCCCATTGACGCGAAAGTCCGCCGAACGGTAGGACCTTGATTATCGACTTCATCCGAACACCTCCCACATTCATCCGTACATGTACGG
>CABRIB010000109.1 GCA_902470915.1 uncultured Collinsella sp.
ATAGGAGTCCGTCTCGTGGGCTCGGAGATGTGTATAAGAGACAGTCCTTAAACTCGTTATTAGAATTGATATGATTAGCCTAATAACGAGTTTCCGGCACTAAAGATATGGAGGGCGCGATGCAAATCGAGGAGAACGGCCAGGGAACGCTCCGCAATAATCTATCGGGGAAATTGGCTTACTATTCGTTTTTTCCAACGCCCTTGCAATCATTGAGGCAGCTAAACCTCACCGAGGAAACCTATCGCACGCTTTCCGCATGCTCACGAAAGCTTGGAGAGCTTGAAGGCATGCTCTACTTTGTTCCCAACGCCGATATGTATCTGACAATGTACGTGCGCAAAGAAGCACTCCTTTCTTCGCAAATTGAGGGAACCCAGTGCACGTTTGACGACCTACTTAGTCCATCGCAAACACAACTCCATCATAAAGATGTCGCAGACGTCGTGAATTACGTCCGTGCTGTCGACCGCGGCGTAGAACTGCTCAAAAAGATGCCCTTGTGCACGAGACTTCTTAGGCAAGTTCATGCGGTCCTGCTGGACGGAGTGCGCGGAACGGAGAAGAATCCAGGCGAGCTGCGCTCCTCACAAAACTGGATTGGCCCCTCAGGCTGCACCATTGCAACCGCATCGTTTGTCCCTCCAAACATTGAAGATTTGAGTAACACGCTCCAGGACCTCGAACGCTTTATCAATGAGCCTCAAGTCGAAATGGATCCGATTGTGCGGGCGGCGCTCGTCCATTACCAATTTGAAACTGCCCATCCATTCCTAGACGGAAACGGTCGCCTGGGCAGGCTTCTCATTACACTTATGCTCATCAATGATGGCGTTCTTCATTCTTGCTTGTTCTATCCATCGTTCCAGTTCAAGAAAAATCGAAGCGAGTACTACCGGCAACTCACATCCGTAAGGGAGAGAGGCACTTACGAGGAATGGATAGAGTTTTTCTGCAACAGTCTTCTCGAAAGTGCGAAGGACTCGGTAGGGTCTTTAAAAAACCTTGTTGACCTCCATAACCGTTCCACAGCAACCATTACCGAAAATCTCGGAAGGACTGCTGCAAACGGGCAAAGGCTGTTGGGCATTCTTGAAGAGCACCCCATCGTCGACACCGCATTCATCGCTGCCCAACTCGATATCGGCAGGAGTACCGCGAGCGCGCTCGTCAAATCATTTGAAGAATTGGGTATCCTCCGTCCGCTCGACGAGTCAAGACAGAGATACCGGCAGTACGGGTATGAAGAGTATCTTTCGATTCTCAGGGAAGACGCCGAGCCGATTAGATAGGCATCGCAACCCAGGCAAATTAAAGCGAGCGCGGATAATCTCCCACTTTGAGCCCGCACACAGGCCAAAAACGGGAGATTATCCACGCTCATTCCTGAGTAGTCATTTATGAACGTCCCCAATGACTAGTCCGGCAACGCCGATGTTTCGGCAACGACAGCGAGCGAGCCGCATTCGGAGCAAGACGACGCCGCAGGTAGAGAACGGACAGCGAGCGGGCCGCATTTGAGACAAGGTGACGTGAAACGAAAGGGCGCTGACCTTCTGGTCGCGCCCTTGAAGTTGAACGTCAGATTGTCCAAATGCGGCCCGCGCAGCGTCGAGCAGTTACGGCGTTTGGTAAAACGCCGTAACTAACGTGCTCCGTACTGCTCGTAGTAGGCGTCGATGGCGGTCTTGAGCTCGTCATCGATGACGACCTTGCCGTCGATCTCGTGGTTGTAGAGGGTCTCGACGACCTCGGCCATGGAAACGATGCTCGCGACGGGGAAACCGTACTTTGCCTCGATCTCCTTCTGCGCGGTGGTCACGCCGCCCTTGCCGACCTCCATGCGGTTGAGGGACACGATCAGGCCCTTGATTTCGACGTCGGCAGCAGCCTTAACCTTGGGATAGGTCTCGTCGATGGACTTGCCGCTGGTGGTGACGTCCTCGACCATGACCACGCGGTCGCCGTCCTTGGGCTCATAACCCAGCAGGTTGCCCTTATCGGCACCGTGGTCCTTGGCCTCCTTGCGGTCGCAGCAGTACTTGACCTCCTTGCCGTACAGCTCGTGGTAGGCAATCGCGGTCACGACGGCCAGCGGAATACCCTTGTAGGCCGGTCCAAACAGCACGTCAAAGTCGTCGCCAAAGTTATCGTGGATGGCCTGGGCGTAATACTCGCCCAGCTTCTTGAGCTGATAGCCCGTCACGTAAGCGCCGGCGTTCATAAAGAACGGGGACTGACGGCCGCTCTTGAGCGTAAAGCTGCCGAACTTAAGGACGTCGGACTCGACCATAAACTTGATGAACTCTTGCTTGTAAGCCTCCATGCGGGCTCCTCTCGTAATCGCGTACGTGCCTTCCAGTTTAGCGCAGGCGAAGCGTAGATGCGGACGCGCTTTGGGGCCACGGCATTCTGTAAAGGCTTTGTCAGGGGGAATGGTTTTCCGAACAATGGGGTTGACATGTCAAACCCCCTCATCAAGAATACGGGCGGATTAAAAAGGGGTACGAGATACCCAAAGCGCGCTGCGCTCAGCCTTTAGGAGGTGTGCCATGGAAGGCAGTCCTAGTCGAAAAACCTGCATGTCGCCCTCGGCACGCCGCGAGGACTCCGCACACGCATAAACGCCACCGGCAGATCGCCAAAACCACCGCAAAGGCGCGCTGCACCCTTTGTGGGCTCAAGAGCTTGACGTGAGCGACATCTAGGTTTTTTGAAGCAAATACGACACGTACGCTAACTCCCCTCAACAAGGAGGACCCTATGCTGATGCTCAAAACCGTCACGGTACTCGAAGCCATCTCCAAGCGCCGCCGCACGGCGCGCCCTGCCGCTCATACCGGCCTGTCCAAGAACACCATATTCGCCGCCACCCATAGTGCCGAGGACGCCCTCGTACTGCTTGACGCCACGGCAAACGGCCTCACCGTCGAGCAGGCAACTGAGCGCCTGAACGCCGTCGGCCCCAACACCATCGAGGCAACGACCAAAACGCTCGCCCGCCGCATCGCCGACGCGTTCATCGATCCCTTCGCCGGCATCCTCGCCGCGCTCGCACTGGTCTCGCTCTACATCGACGTGCTCGCCGTGCCCGAACCGCAGCGCGACCCCTCCACGGTCATCGTCATCGGCACCATGCTGCTGGTATCGGGCGGCATGAAGTTTATCCAGGAAGCCCGCAGCGGCAATGCGGCAGAGGCCCTCAAGGACCTGGTCTCCAACACTTGCACCGCCCTGCGCGACGGCGGGCGCATCGAGATCCCCTTCGACGAGCTCGTCCCCGGCGATGTAATCCGCCTCTCTGCCGGCGATATGGTGCCGGCAGACGCCCGCATCATCACCGCGCGCGACCTGTTTGTGATCGAGTCCGCACTCACCGGCGAGAGCGAGGCCGTCGAGAAGACCACCGCCGTCACCGTCGTCGAGGGCGCCGACGGCTCCGCACTGCCACTCTCTGCCTGCAAGAACATCGTCTTTACCGGCACCTCCGTGCAAAACGGCGCCGCCATGGCGCTTGTCGTTGCCACCGGCTCGGACACCTACCTGGGCGGCATCGCCAAGATGCTCAACGGGCGCGGCGAAAAAAGCGCGTTTGACCGCGGCGTCTCGAGCGTCTCCATGCTGCTGGTGCGCCTGATGCTCGTTATGGCGCCGGCCGTCTTTGCCATCAACGCCGCCACCAAGGGCAACGTCATCGACGCGCTGCTGTTCGCCACGAGCGTGGCCGTGGGCATCACGCCGCAGATGCTTCCCGTCATCGTGACCACGAGCCTGTCGCAGGGCGCCAAGGACCTCGCCCGTCGCCAGGTTATCGTCAAGGAGCTGCCGGCGATTCAAAACCTCGGAGCGATGGACGTCCTGTGCTGCGACAAGACCGGCACCCTCACCGAAGACCGCATCGTGCTCGAGCGCTACCTCAACACCGATGGCAACGAGGACGCGCGCGTGCTGCGCCATGCGTTTTTGAACAGCTTCTTCCAGACCGGCCTCAAAAATCTTATCGACCTGGCCGTAATCGACCGTGCCGATGTGACGCCCTCGACCGTCGCACCCGATTCCATGCTGGGCCAGAGCCTGCGCGACCGCTACACCAAGGTCGACGAGGTTCCCTTCGATTTCTCGCGCCGTCGCCTGAGCGTAGTTGTCGCCGACGCCCAAGGCAAAACCCAGATGGTTACCAAGGGCGCTGCCGAGGAAATGCTCGAGATCTGCTCCTTTGTCGAGATCGATGGCATCGCTCAGCCGCTCACCGACGAGAAGCTCGCCCAGATTCGCAAGCAGATCGCCGGACTTAACGCCGAGGGCCTACGCGTAATTGCCGTGGCGCAGAAGACCAATCCGCGCTGCGTGGGCGAGTTTGGCATCGCCGACGAGTGCGACATGGTGCTGATGGGCTTTTTGGCCTTCCTCGATCCGCCCAAAGCAAGTGCCGCGGGCGCCGTCGCCACCCTCGAGGCCAAGGGCGTGGCGGTCAAGGTCCTAACCGGCGACAACGACCGCGTCGCCGCCACCGTCTGCGAGCAGATTGGTATCGATGCGAGCAACGTCTTGCTCGGCTCCGAGATCGATACGCTCGATGACGCCGAACTTGCCGAGCGCGCCGAGAAAACCCACCTCTTCGCCAAGCTCTCGCCGCTGCAGAAGGCGCGCCTGGTACGTGTCATGCGCGAGATGCTCGACCGCACCGTGGGCTTTATGGGCGACGGCATCAACGACGCCGCCGCCATGCGTGCGAGCGATTGCGGCATCTCGGTCGATTCGGCCGTCGATATTGCCAAGGAATCCGCCGATATCATCTTGCTTCAGAAGGACCTGGGCGTGCTCGAGCGCGGCATCATCGAAGGCCGCCGCACTTACGGCAACCTGCTCAAGTACCTCAAGACCACGGTGAGCTCCAACTTTGGCAACGTGCTGTCCGTGACCGTCGCGAGCCTGTTCTTGCCGTTTTTGCCCATGAGCGCCCTGCAGCTGGTACTGCTGTCGCTGGTCTACGAGATCGTGTGCATCGCACTGCCGTGGGACACCGTCGATGACGCCTGGACTGCCCGCCCGCGTGCCTGGGACGCCGCATCCATCAAGGGCTTTATGCTCGAGCTGGGCCCCGTGAGCTCGCTGTTTGACATCGTGACCTTCGCCGCGCTCTTCTTTGTCGTGTGCCCCGCCGCCGTGGACGCAAGCTGGTCCGAGCTTGCCGCCGCGGGCGACGTCGCGGGTATGGCGACCTTTGCTGCGCTCTTCCAGAGCGGCTGGTTTGTCGAGTCCATGTGGTCGCAGACACTCGTGGTCCACATGTTGCGCTCCCCGCATCTGCCGAGCCCGCGCGACCACGCCGCGCCCGCATTGTGCGTTCTTACCGTGCTGGGCCTGGCGCTCGTCACCTGGCTGCCGGCAAGCCCCATCGCCGATGTGCTCGGCCTCATGCCGCTGCCCACGAGCTTTTTTGGGCTGCTCATTGGCATCGTTATCGCCTGTCTCTTATACACATCTG
>CABRIB010000110.1 GCA_902470915.1 uncultured Collinsella sp.
TGAAAGGCAGATTGCCGCTCTGGCGGGTTTGCAGCGTCGAGCCGTTACGCGGTTTGGTAAAACCGCGTAACCACTAGTTTGGTACCTTGACATTTATTTACCATGCTCCTAGATTAGTTAGGCACAAAACAATTCCACTACCTAACTAAAGAAAGGAGCGAAGCTTAGATATGTGTGTTGAACCACTCGTCCTTCCACATGAGCCCGGCGGTGACCCTTCGCAACCGGTAGACATACCCGAAGCGGTCAGCGCCGAAGACAAACTCGCCAAGCGCATCCTGAGCGGCCTGGGCTTTTGCGGCCATTACATGCATTTTCACGGCGGGGGCATATCTGGCAAGGCGCCCATCGTCTGCCTACTCGCCAAGCAGCCGACCGGTGAGCTATCCCAGCAGGAACTCGGCATGCACTTCGACCTCAAGCCGGGGTCCCTTTCCGAGATTCTGTCCAAACTCGAAATGGGCGGTCTTATCGAGCGCAACCGCAATCCCAAAGACCGCCGGCAGCTTACCATACGCCTAACCGAAGCGGGATGGGAAAAGGCCCGCGTTGAGCAGGCCGCCCGCATTCGCTTTAGAGAGCAGGCCTTTAGCGCCCTCACCCACGACGAGCGCGAGCAGCTCGCCGAGATGCTCGAGAAAATCCGTGTAACCTGGGAGGAACTGGATGATTAAAACCCTCATGGGCAGCATCCGCGACTATATGAAAGTCACCGTTGCCACGCCGTTGCTCGTGCTTGGCGAGGTGCTCTGCGAGATGCTGATTCCATTTATCACCGCCAACCTGATCGACGCCATCAAAGACGGCGCCACCGTAGCCGAGATGCTTCCCACCGCAGGCCTTTTGGTGCTCATCGCGCTGACATCCCTTGCTTTTGGCGCCGCGGCCGGCGTCACCTGCAGCCATGCGAGCTGCGGGTTCGCCAAGAACCTGCGTCACGACCTGTTCTACAAGATCCAGACGTTCAGCTTTGCCAACATCGATGAGTTCTCGAGCTCCTCGCTCGTCACGCGCCTGACTACCGATATCAACAACGTGCAGCAGGCCTTTATGATGATCATCCGTATCGCCGTGCGCGCGCCGCTGGTCTTGATCTTCGCCTTTACCATGGCATTTATCATGGGCGGCAGCGTCGCCATGGTCTACCTGGTCATCATTCCGCTGCTGGGCTTTGGACTGTTCTTTATCATCTTTAAGGTACGCCCCATCTTCTCGCGCGTGTTCCACAAGTACGACGCCCTTAACGAGTCCGTCGAGGAAAACGTCACCGGCATGCGCGTGGTTAAGAGCTACGTGCGCGAAGACTTTGAGAAAGAGAAGTTCGCGACCGCCGCACGCGACGTCCAGATGGACTTCACCCGCGCCGAGAAGCTGCTCGCCTTTAACAACCCCATGATGAACATCTGCGTCAACGGCGCATTTGTCGTCATCATCTACCTGGGCTCCAAGCTCATCATCACAAGCCAGGGCACGCTGTTCGACGTGGGCCAGCTCTCCTCGATCTTTACCTATGGCTTTCAGATCCTTATGAGCCTGATGCAGCTGTCGATGATCTTTGTCATGGTGACCATGGCCGACGAATCGGCACACCGCATTACCGAGGTGCTTGCCGCCGAGCCCACGATTGCTGATCCCGCCGAGCCCGTGCTCGAGGTTGCCGACGGCTCCATCGACTTTGACCACGTGAGCTTTAAGTATTCCGCGCATGCGAAACGCCAGGCGCTCGACGACATCGACCTGCACATTACGAGCGGCGAGACCATCGGCATCATCGGCGGCACCGGCTCGGCCAAGTCCACGCTCGTAAACCTCATTGCCCGCCTGTATGACGCCACCGAAGGCACCGTGCGCGTGGGCGGCATGGACGTGCGCGACTACGACTTGGACGCTCTGCGCCACCAGGTCGCCATGGTGCTGCAGAAAAACGTGCTGTTTAGCGGCACCATCGCCGAGAACCTGCGTTGGGGCGACCCGAATGCCACCGACGAAGAGGTTCACGAGGCCGCGCACCTGGCCTGCGCCGACGAGTTTGTCGACGGCTTCCCCAAGGGCTATGACACCTGGATCGAACAGGGCGGCTCCAATGTTTCCGGCGGTCAGAAGCAGCGCCTGTGCATTGCGCGTGCCCTGCTGCGTCGCCCCAAGATCTTGATCCTGGACGACTCCACCAGCGCCGTCGACACCAAGACCGACGCCAAGATCCGCGCAGGGCTGGCAAGCTATCTGCCCAACACGACCAAGCTCATCATCGCTCAGCGCATCAGCTCTGTGCAGGACGCAGACCGCATCATCGTCATGGAGGGCGGCCGTATCGCGCAGATCGGCAACCATGACGAGCTGCTCAAGACAAGCGAGATCTACCGCGAGACCTTCACCTCGCAAAACAAGATGTCTGCCGAGGGCGAAGGGGCCGGCGAGGCCGACGCCGAGGCATCCGCAACGCAAGCTCAGACCCAGGAAGGAGGCGAGGCACATGAGTAAGGCAACGACCGCCGAGCGCGCGCTCAACCGCAAGGGCGGCACCATGTCGCGCCTCATCAAGACGCTCTTTGGCTTCTACCCCGTGCTTTTGCCCCTCGTCGTCGTCGGCGTGGTGCTCTGCGCCATCATCAACTCCATCGGCGCGACCTTCCTTCAGAGCGCCCTGCAGATTATTAGCGAATCGTGGCAGTCGGGCGATTGGGAAGCCGCACAGCCCAAGATCACACAGCTCGTGACCACCCTTGCCAGCATCTACGGCGTCGGCATCCTGTCCTCATTGTTCTGGAACCGCGCCATGGCCATCGTCACGCAGGGCTCGCTCGAGAAGCTGCGCGAGAAGATGTTCAACCGCATGCAGGACCTGCCGATTCGCTACTTCGACACGCACCAGCGCGGCGACATCATGAGCCACTACACCAACGACATCGACACGCTGCGCCAGATGATCAGCCAGTCGCTGCCCAACCTGCTCATGACGACCATCGTCATCGTCACGGTGTTCTTTATCATGCTGTACTACAGCGTTTGGATGTGCCTGGTCATTGTGGCAGGCGTCGCCTTTATGACCTTTATGACCAAGCTGCTCGGCTCCAACTCCGCGCGTTTCTTTATTGCGCAGCAGACCGAGCTCGGCGTTGTCGAGGGCCATATCGAGGAAGTCATGAACGGCCAGAAGGTCGTCAAGGCATTCTGCCACGAGTCTGCCGCCGAGGCCGATTTTGACGAGCGCAACGATAAGCTCTTCGAGGTCTCGCAGAAGGCCAACATGTACGCCAACATCCTCATGCCTATCCTTATGAACCTGGGCAACCTGCTCTACGTGCTGGTCGCACTGGCAGGCGGCATTTTCCTGGCGCTGGGCGTGCCCAACCTGAGCATCTCGGGCATGACGCTGTCCATCGCCGTCGTGGTGCCGTTCCTCAACATGACCAAGCAGTTCTGCGGACAGATCGGTCAGATCTCGCAGCAGATCAACGCCGTGGTCATGGGCCTCGCCGGCGCCGACCGTATCTTTGAACTCATCGACGAGGAGCCCGAGGCAGACGAAGGCTATGTGACGCTCGTCAACGCGCAGGTGAACCCCGAGACTTGGGAGTTCGAGGAGGCCGACCACCACACCGGCATGTGGGCATGGAAACATCCGCACCGCGCAACCGGCGAGATCGAGTACGTGCCGCTGCGCGGCGACTTGGTTATGGACAACGTGGACTTTGGCTACACGCCCGACCACGAGGTGCTGCACGGCGTGTCCGTGTTTGCCAAGCCGGGCCAGAAGGTCGCGTTTGTCGGCGCCACCGGTGCCGGCAAGACGACTATCACCAACCTCATCAACCGTTTCTATGACATTGCCGACGGCAAGATCCGCTACGACGGTATCAACGTCAATAAGATCCGCAAGGCCGATCTGCGCCGCTCGCTGGGCGTCGTGCTGCAGGACGTGAACCTGTTCACCGGCACCGTGATGGATAACATCCGCTACGGCAACCTGGACGCTTCCGACGAGGAGTGCATCGCGGCGGCCAAGCTCGCGGGCGCCGACGACTTTATCACCCGCCTGCCCGACGGCTACGACACCATGCTCACCGGCAACGGCGCGCAGCTGTCGCAGGGCCAGCGCCAGCTGATTTCGATCGCACGCGCTGCTGTCGCCGATCCGCCGGCAATGATTCTGGACGAGGCCACGAGCTCCATCGACACCCGCACCGAGGCCATCGTGCAGGCCGGCATGGACAAGCTCATGGAAGGCCGCACGACGTTTGTCATCGCGCACCGCCTGTCCACCGTGCGCAACTCCGACGCAATCATCTGTCTGGACCACGGCCGCATCATCGAACGCGGCAACCACGACGAGCTGATTGCCAAGCGCGGGTATTACTACCAGCTGTACACGGGTGCGTTTGAGCTCGAGTAGGACCGGTTACTGACGGAGGGTGCCCCGAGGGTGGCGGGGCAATTCCTCCGTGCTCAAACATTCTCGCTGCGCTGCGAAACTGCGCGCGGAGGAAATGCCCCGCCGCCCCCGGGGCACCCTCCTGCGCACAATCAGCCCGTCACTTAGAGCGGAATAAAAGATTGTGAGCCCCTGGCCGATTGGCCAGGGGCTCGTTTTGTGTGGGGGTATTTTGGCTGGCAGGTGCTGTATATTATTCGTATAATTTATCGTAAGTTCCCGTACATCGATTGGAGCCTTACATGCCTGCCATTAAACCTGTTTCCGATTTGCGCAATTACAACGAGGTGCTCTCCGATGTCCACGAGGGCTCCCCGGTGTTTCTGACCAAAAATGGGCACGGTTGCTACGCTGTGCTCGACATGAAAGATTACGACCGGTTTTGCGCCATCAGCACGCTGATGTCGGAGCTTGAGCGCGGGCGCAGCTCGGGTGATGAGAGCGGATGGGTCTCGTCGGACAACGTCGCCGAGCACTTCCGCCGCAAGGCCGCAAGCCATGCATAGCTGCGCGGTCGTCTACTCTCCGCTGGCTCTGCAAGATCTCGACGACATCTGGGACTATATTGCCGTCGAAAAGGACAATCCCGCAGCAGCGGAGAGAATCGTAGAGGGCATCCTCGCTCGGATAGACCTGCTCTCCAGCTTCCCGGAGTCGGGCACGCCACTTTCATCGATCCATCCCCTACGCTCCGATTACCGGTTCGTGATCTGTGACAATTATCTCACGTTTTACCGCTATCACCAGAAGGTCTATATCGACCGCGTCCTCCACAGAAAGCGCGATTACCTGCAGATATTGCTTGCCAAATAAAATGATAGCTAATTTGGGACGCTCTCTGAGTGTAGCCGTCAACAGTGGACGCAGCAAAGGAACGCCCCTTTGTCATGCAAAGTCTTTGGAAATCAGAACCACCCTTAAAAAGGGTGGTTTGCTCTTAGGGTATAACCCACGGGCCCCGGGCTCGCGTCTA
>CABRIB010000111.1 GCA_902470915.1 uncultured Collinsella sp.
TACACAAGGAGTATCGTCGGCAGCGTCAGATGTGTATAAGAGACAGTCATAAGGGCGTTTTTTACAAACCCGCAGGAAATGCGAGCGCGAACAACTACCGTTCACCGATTTGTATGTTATTTTTCCTTGCCTTTGTACGACGTTCGCTCTAGCTGTTATGCCAGCTTTAGCAGGGTAAAGTGTCTCTGAGTGGGCTTTAGGACGTGCTCAGAGATCTACCCCTAACTTTGCTGATACCGACGGTGTACGGAGGTCGCCTAAAGGTTGTTTTCTAGGCATTTCCCAAAATCTACCGTATAGGGTGCGCGTGCGGGGGTATCATCTTTCACCGAAAATAGTTTCTAGTGTTAGGGGTTTTCGGTGGAAGATACCGATTTCCGTGAACTTGGGCGTCAGCTCCTTACCGAGTTCGGCAGCATGCATCAGCGCATTTCGCGCTTTGCGGACAAAGCCCTCGGCGGCGAGATGGCCGTCATGCGCGCCCTTATGCTCGCTGGCGGTTCGCTCACGCCGAGCGAACTCGCCGATCGCGCCTGGGTCTCGAGCGCCCGCATCGCCAATATCCTACGCGCTCTCGAAGCCAAGGGCTGGGTCGAGCGCGAGCACTCAAAGACCGACCGTCGTCGCGTACACGTCACGGTGACCGACAAGGGATTCCAGAATCTCGAAATCAAACGACGGGAATTCGAGGAGCGCACCGCGGCCTTCCTCGAGCAGCTCGGCGAAACAGATACCCAAGAGATGGTGCGCCTTCTAAGACGTGCCAACGAAATTATCGACCGCAATCAAGAAAGGAGAGATGCCGAGTGAGGATTCTCAAGCTCTTTAAAAAGCACGTCCTGGCACTGTTCACAGCTATCGTACTTATCGTAATCAGCTGCAACGCCGATCTGGCGCTGCCTACCTATATGAGCGACATCGTCGACGTGGGCGTGCAGCAAGGCGGCATCGCCTCGCCCGTGCCCGACACCATTCGCGCCGAATCGCTCGACGACCTCGAACTCTTCATGAGCGCCAAGGACGCCAAGGCTGCGGAGGCCGTGTTTAGCAAGGCTGACAAAAACGGCATTCGAACGTACAAGGGCACCGAGGAAGAGCGTGCCGATGGAGGCAAAATTACCGACATTATGAGCCTGCCCGAGACCGTCGTCCTTTCGCTCAACCAGGGCATCGACGCCGACTCCATGGGAGACATGACCGGCACGTCCAGCGAGAAAGACAGCGACGCCGCTCAGGCCATGCCCACGCCCGAGCAAATGGCAGCGATGACGCCCGAGCAGCTCGCCGAGATGCAGCAGAAGGCCGCAGCGGCGCAGAATATGCAAAAGCAGATCGACGCCGACGGCGGCAAGATCACCATGAAGAGCCTGCGCCTGGGTGTCGAGGGCGGTCTGGTAGACCAAAGCAAGCTCGTCGAGGGCGCCAACGAAATGGCGGACAAAATGGGCTCCATGTCGGGCTCCATCGTCACCCAGCGCGCCGTGAGCTATGTACAGGACGAGTACAAGGCGCAGGGCATCGACCCCGCCGACGTGCAGAACGCCTACCTGGGCCGCATGGCGACCACGATGTTTGGTCTGTGTCTGGTGTCGCTGGTCGCCACCATCCTGACCGGTGCTGTGGCTTCGCGCACCGCCTGCTCCATCGCACGCGACCTGCGCCGCGAGACCTTCAACAAGGTTATGCACTTCTCGCCGGCCGAGGTGGGCAAGTTTAGCCAGGCCTCGCTCATCACCCGCTGCACCAACGACATTCAGCAGATTCAGATGGCCGCAACCCTGTTTATCCGCATGTGTCTGATGGCGCCCGTCATGGGCATCGTCGCCGTCATGCGCGTCCTGGCCAACCACACCGGCCTGGAGTGGACCATCGCCGTGGCCATCATCGCGGTCTCGGCCGTCGTCGGCGTGCTTATGGGCCTCACTATGCCCAAATTCAAAAAGATGCAGAGCTTTGTGGACCGCGTGAACCTTACCGCCCGCGAGCTGCTCGACGGCCTTATGCCTATCCGCTCGTTCAACCGCGAGGAGCATGAGCTCGAGCGTTTTGACAAGGCTTCGCTCGACCTGATGACCACGCAGCTCTACACCAACCGCGCCATGAGCTTTATGATGCCGCTCATGATGCTGGTCATGAATTGCATCACCGTGCTTATCGTCTGGTTTGGCGCGCAGGGCGTGTCCGACGGCGTGATGCAGGTCGGCAACATGATGGCGTTTATCTCCTACACCATGCAGATCGTCATGGCGTTTATGATCCTCACCATGGTTTCGGTCATCCTGCCCCGCGCCGAGGTCGCAGCCGAGCGCGTGGAAGAGGTCATCACCTGCCCCACGAGCATCAACGACCCCTCCTCGCCCAAACTGCCCGCGACCAGCGCGTCACGCGGTGAACTCACCTTCCGCGACGTGAGCTTCCAGTATCCCGATGCCCGCGCCGATGTCATCAGCGGCGTGAACTTCACCACGCATGCCGGTCAGATGCTCGGCATCATTGGCTCCACGGGCTCGGGCAAGTCCACGCTCGTGCAGCTGATTCCGCGCCTGTACGACGTCACAGGCGGCAGCATTTCGCTCGACGGCATCGACGTGCGTGACATGACCCTTTCCGAGCTGCGCCGCCGCATTGGTTACATCCCGCAGCAGGGTCGCCTGTTCTCGGGCACTGTCGAGAGCAACCTTAAGTTTGCCGGCGACATGGTGAGCGATGATGACATGCGCCAAGCCGCGCGCATCTCACAGGCCGAGGACTTTATCGCCGAGCGCGAGGGCGGCTACGACTCCCCCATCAGCCAGGGTGGCTCCAATGTCTCGGGTGGTCAGCGCCAGCGCTTGGCCATCGCCCGCGCATTGGCCAAAAAGCCCGAGGTTGTGGTGTTCGATGACTCGTTTAGTGCCCTCGACTACAAGACCGACGCGCGCCTGCGCGAAGAGCTTGCCAAAAACGTTACCGACGCCGCGCTCGTGGTCGTGGCCCAGCGCATCGCAACCATCATGCACGCCGACCAGATCATCGTGCTCGACGACGGCCACGTGGTGGGCACCGGTACGCACGAGGAGCTGCTGCGCAGCTGCCCGGCGTACCTGGAGATCGCACAGTCGCAGCTTTCCGCCGAGGAGCTGGGGCTTACCCAAGAAGAAATTGCAGCCGTCACGGAAGGAGGCGAGCGCTAATGGCAGACGAGACCAAGACTCAGATTCCCAAGCCCACCCGCCAGCGTGGTCCCATGGGCCGCATGGGCGGCATGCGTCGCGGCGAAAAGGCCAAGGACTTTAAGGGCACCATGAGGCAGCTGCTCGGCTATATCGGCCAGCACAAGATTGCCGTGTTTACCGCCGTCGCCTTTGCCGTGTGCTCGGTCATCTTTAACATTGTGGGGCCCAAGGTGCTCGGCCAGGTTACGACCAAGCTGTTCGAAGGCCTGGTCGCCAAGGTCAACGGCACCGGCGACGTTGACTTTGACTGGATCGCCAAGACGCTCGGCTTTTTGCTCTGCCTGTATCTGGCGAGCTCTGTCTGCAGCCTGGTCCAGGGCTGGCTCATGACCGGCGTCACGCAAAAGATCTGCTATCGCATGCGCAAGGAAATCGCCGCCAAGATTGCCGTCGTGCCGATGAGTTACTTCAACGGCCACAGCAAGGGAGACGTGCTCAGCCGCATCACCAACGACGTCGATACGCTGGGTCAGTCGCTCAACCAGAGCGTGACACAGCTCATCACGTCGGTGACGCAGATTATCGGCGTGCTCGTCATGATGCTTTCGATCAGCCTGCCGCTTACCGGCGTCACCGTGCTCACGCTGCCGGCCGCCGCGATTATCCTGACCGTGATGATTCACTTCTCGCAGCCGTACTTCCGCGAGCAACAGCAGGTTCTGGGCGCCGTCAACGGCATTATCGAGGAGGACTTTGCCGGCCAGAACGTCATTCAGGTGTTCGACCGCGCCGAGGCCTCGATTGAAGAGTTCGACCGTCAAAACGACCGCCTCTTTATTAGTGGCTGGCGCTCGCAGTTCCTGTCGGGCCTGATGATGCCGCTTATGAGCTTGGTGGGCAACATGGGCTACGTGGGCGTCGTCGTGGTGGGCGCGCAGCTCGCGCTGACCGGCAATGCCACGCCCGGCGACATCCAGAGCTTTATCCAGTACGTTCGAAACTTTACGCAACCCGTGCAGCAGCTGGGCAACGTGAGCAACACGATGCAGTCGATGGCCGCCGCCACCGAGCGCGTGTTTGAGTTCCTGGCCGCGCCCGAGGAGGAGCAGAAGGCCGACGCGCAGATTCCCGAGAAGCGCCCCGGCCACGTGGTGTTTGACCATGTCAAGTTTGGCTACACGCCCGACAAGACCATCATCCACGACTTTAGCTGCGAGGCGCAGCCCGGCCAGACCATCGCCATCGTCGGCCCCACCGGCGCCGGCAAGACCACGCTCATTAAGCTGCTGCAGCGCTTCTACGACGTGGACGGCGGCTCGCTGCGTGTCGAGGGCGTCGATGTGCGCGACTGGGACCGCGCGGCACTGCGCGGCGAGTTTGCCATGGTGCTGCAGGACACCTGGCTGTTTAACGGCACCATCCGCGAGAACATCCGCTACGGACGCCCCGACGCGAGCGATGCCGAGGTCGAGGCCGCTGCGCGCGCCGCACGCTGCGACCACTTTATTCATACGCTCGCCGGTGGCTACGACTTTATGATCAACGAGGAGGGCACCAACCTGTCGCAGGGTCAGCGCCAGCTCGTGACCATCGCCCGTGCCATTTTGGCCGACCGCCCGGCACTGATTCTGGACGAGGCGACTTCCAACGTCGATACCCGTACCGAGGAGCTCATTCAGCGCGCCATGGATGCGCTGATGCAGGGCCGCACCAGCTTTGTCATCGCGCACCGCCTGTCCACGATCCGCAACGCCGACGTGATCTTGGTGATTCGCGACGGCGACATCGTCGAGAAGGGCACGCACGACGAGCTGCTCGCCCAGGGCGGCTTCTACGCCGACCTGTACAACTCGCAGTTCGACGAAGCGGCGTAAAAACCGGCGGCAAACAACCGCAATGCCAAGAAAACGGGGGCGCAGGACAACCTGCACCCCCGTTTTGTATCCTTCGAGCCTCGAAACGCCTTCCCTGAGACCTCACTGACGGCGCTTTCCAGACCCCGTGGGCAAAAAAGGGCAAATATGAGTACTGTTACCTTTTTAGTAACAGCCAAAACCGCCTCAAATGCCGCTCCCACGGCTTACACGCGTCCCTAAATTGATCAAACAACACCATAGCGGACTTATATGTGTTTGCGTTAATGAACATATTTTGCTGTTATGTCTATTATTTTGCGAAGGCAATATGATCTGTCTCTTATACACATCTCCGAGCCCACGAGACGGACTCCTA
>CABRIB010000112.1 GCA_902470915.1 uncultured Collinsella sp.
AGATAGGAGTCCGTCTCGTGGGCTCGGAGATGTGTATAAGAGACAGATATACGGACTGTTTAGCGCCCCAGAACGGCTAATCAGTCCGTATATCACCGCAAGTTATGTATGGGTGGGTGGATTTTGTCCTAAAACGGTGTGCGGCCCCTCGTTTGGTACACTTAAACGTACTGGACAAGTGGAGAGATGGGGGAGAACGTGCTCAAGTTCGGTACCTACGTCCGTGTTGGAAACGCGGCCGAAGCCTATGAGCTCTTGCAGAAGAACCGCAACAACAAGATTGTGGGCGGTGGCATCTGGATGCGCCTGGGTTCGCGTCGTGTGGCGACGGCGATTGACCTTTCGGCCTGCGGTCTCGATCAGATCGAGGAGACCGAGACCGAGTTTCGCATCGGTGCCATGTGTACCCTGCGCCAGCTCGAGCGCCATGCCGAGCTCAACGCGCTTGTCAACCATGTCTTTGAGTTCGCCGTCCACGATATCGTGGGCGTGCAGCTGCGCAATACCGCCACGGTGGGCGGCAGCATCTACGGTCGCTTTGGCTTCTCGGACGTGCTCTCGGCCTTTTTGGCGCTCGATTCCTATGTTGAGCTGACGGGCGCCGGCCGCGTGCCGCTCGCCGAGTTTGTCGACATGGGTTACGTGCGCGACGTGATCGAGCACATCGTGGTCGTTAAACACGACTACCGCGCGAGCTACGAGGCCGTGCGCAAGGCTGCGACCGACTTCCCCTCGCTGAACGTCACCGCTGCCTGGTGGAACAACAGCTGGCATGTCACCGTGGGTGCCCGTCCGCTGCGCGCAACCCTGCTGCAGGGCGAGGCATGCGGTCTGGTGAACGAGCAGCCTTCCGAGGACGAGCTTCGCGCCCTGGCCGCATCCGTGCGCGCGCTGAGCTACGGCACCAACCTATGGGGCTCGGCCGACTACCGTCGCCGCATCTCGGCCCCGCTCGCCATCCAGGCCGTGCGCCGCGCCGCCGGCATCGAGCTTTCTGCCGCGCTTGCCCGCGAGCTCGAGACCGTGCAGGTCCCCAAGTTTGCCACGGACGAGTATTCCTGCCGCCGCGTGCCCGGCGTCGATTCTAGCGAGGTGCGCTAATGGCTGCCAAACTCATCGATCTTTCCTTTACGCTCAACGGCCGTAAGGTCAAGGTTCAGATTGCCCCCGACACCATGCTCTTTGCGCTGCTGCGCGAGCAGGGCTGCGCGTCGGTGCGCTGTGCCTGCGAGACCACCAACTGCGGCCTGTGCACAGTGTGGCTCGACGGCGACCCGGTGCTGAGCTGCTCGGTTCCCGCCGCGCGCGTCGAGGGCCGCTCCATCACTACGCTCGAGGGCCTCAAGGCCGAGTCTGAGGCGCTCGCCCGCGCAATGGCTGCCGAAGGCGCCGAGCAGTGTGGTTTTTGCGCTCCCGGCCTCATCATGAACGTGCTGGCGCTCGCCCGTGCCGCCAAGGAGGACCCGAGCCTTGTTGCCACGCGCGAGGAGCTCTCGCGCCAGCTCGCCGGCAACCTCTGCCGCTGCAGCGGCTATGAGAGCCAGCTGCGCGCCATCGTCCGCTTCCTCAACGAGTCTGGCGTGCAGGTGGGCTTCGAGATGCCCGAGCTGCCGGTCAACGACACCAGCTGCGACGGCGTCGCGTACAAGCAGATTACCCACAAGCAGCCCAAGAAGGACTCGAAGGCCCTGCTCGAGGGTCGTCCCGTCTACACGGGCGACATGGTGCCCGCCGGCGCCCTGATCGTTAAGCTCAAGCGCAGCCCGTATGCCCGCGCCAAGATCCGCTCCATCGATACGTCGCGCGCACTGAAGGTGCCCGGCGTGGTGGGCGTCTACACCTACGAGGACGTGCCCCAGCGCCGCTTTACCATCGCCGGCCAGAGCTATCCGCAGCCGAGTCCCTACGACCGCTTGATCCTCGAGAACCTCGTCCGTTACCAAAACGAAGAGGTGGCGATCGTCGCCGCCGAGACCGAGGAGGCTGCCGACAAGGCGCTCAAGCTCATCAAGGTCGACTATGAGGTGCTCGAGCCGCTGCTCGACTTTACCCAGGCACTCGATAACGACATCGTGGTCCACCCCGAGGGCGATGTGACCTTTATGTTCCCGCAGGGCGGCGACGTCCCGCGCAACCTGGTGTGCAGCGGTACCAGCGATTTTGGCGACTTGGACGAAGCCTTCGCCCAGAGCGACATCGTCTTCACCCGCACCTACACCAGCCAGGCCACGCAGACCGCGCCCATGGAGACCTTCCGAGCCTTCGCGACGACCGACGCGTTTGGGCGTATCTCGGTGACCACCTCCACGCAGGTACCCTTCCACGTGCGCCGCATGGTCGCGCAGTCGCTCGACATTCCGCAGTCGCAGGTGCAGGTCATTAAGCCGCGCATCGGCGGTGGCTTTGGCTCCAAGCAGACGGGCTGCTGTGAGATCTTCGTGGCATTCGTTACCCAGCAGACCGGCCGTCCGAGCTATTGCTGCTACACCCGCGAGGAGACCATCACTGCGGGCAATTCGCGTCACCAGATGCAGATGACCGTTAAGCTGGGCGCCATGAACGACGGCACCATCACGGCCATCGACTTGCATACGCTGTCCAACGCCGGCGCGTATGGCGAGCATACCACCACGACGATCGGCCTTTCGGGCCACAAGAGCCTGCCCATCTACAACCATGTGAAGGCGAGCCGCTTTAGCTGGGACGCCGTCTACACCAATACCAACCGAGGCGGTGCGTATCGCGGCTACGGTGCCACCCAGGGCCAGTTTGCCGTGGAGAGTGCCGTCAACGAGCTCGCCGACATGCTGCACATGGATCCCGCCGACCTGCGTCTTAAGAACATGGTTCACGAGGGCGAGATTATGCCGCAGTACTACAACGAGAAGCTCAACGCCTGCGCGCTCGACCGCTGCCTGCTGCGCGCGATGGACATGATCGGCTGGCGCGACAAGCCGCTGGCCGTGGACCTGGGCGACCGCGTGCGTGCTCTGGGCTGTGCGCTCACCATGCAGGGCTCGGGCATTTCCAACGTGGATATCGCCGGCATCGACATGCGCCTGGAGGAAGACGGCTTCATTACCATCGGCACCGGCGCCACCGATAACGGCATGGGCGTCGACACGATCCTGGCGCAGATTGCCGCCGAGGAGCTGGGCGTGGAGAGTTCGCTGATCGTGGTGCGCGGCGTAGACACCGACGTGTCGCCGTTCGACGCCGGCTCGTACGCGAGCTCGGGCACGTACGTGACGGGCCTGGCAGCCAAGAACGCCGCGACCGAGCTGCGCGAGAAGATCTGCGCCAAGGCCGCCCAGATGTGGGACGTGGACGCCGCCGACGTGGTCTTCGACGGCCAGTACGTGCGCCTGTCCGACGAGCGTGCCGCGCGCGAGCAGAACCGCTACCTCACGCTGCGCGACTTTGCCAACCTGTGCGTCAAGAACATTGCGGGCGGCGACGCGCTCACCTCGCATGCCTCTGCCTGCCTGCCCGTTTCGCCCCCGCCGTTTATGGCCGGCATTGCCGAGGTCGAGGTCGACAAGGCCACCGGCAAGGTGACTGTGGTGGACTACGCGGCGGCCGTCGACTGCGGCACTGTGATCAACGAGGCGCTCGCGCGCGTCCAGGCCGAGGGCGGCATTGCCCAGGGTATCGGCCACGCGCTCTACGAGATTGTCGAGCACGACGACCGCGGTCGCCTGCGCACCGGCAACTTTATGAGCTACAAGCTGCCCACGCGTCTGGATATCGGCAGTATTCGCGTGGCCTTTGAGCCGAGCTACGAGCCGACGGGCCCGTTTGGCGCCAAGTCGATCGGCGAGGTCGTCATCAACACGCCGCTCGCCGCCGTGGCCTCGGCCGTAGCGCACGCCACCGGCCATCAGGTTCGCTCGCTTCCGATCACGCCCGAGAAGGCCCTGCTGGGGGAGTAGACGAGGCGCCGCCGCCCTTTGGCAAGCCCGGGGAAACCGCATCCCGCTTTTCGTCCGAATTGCGGGATGCGGTTTCCGTTTGAGGCCCCTGGCGGAAAGTGCATCCCGGAATAGGGGCTCAAAACGGGTTGCAGTTTCCGGTTGATGGCTATAGCGGAAGCCGCATCCCATTCCGAGGCCCCAAGCCGGGACGCGCTTTCCGGCGCATGGCCAGCACCGCCTGACTGCCGAGTCCCACCGAAGTTGCGGTGGAATAGGGACTGTTTTGGAGGACTGGAGCCCCAAACAGTCCCTATTCCACCGCAACTTCGATGGGGCGGCGGGGGATTCGATGCGTACTCGTGGTGAGGTCGTGAGCCTGTAAAAGGTGTGCGTGCGCTTGCCGTTCGTATCTGCTATCATTCCTAGTCTGTGCGCTCATGCGGGCGTGGCGGAATTGGTAGACGCGCCAGATTTAGGTTCTGGTGGGATTCCCGTGAAGGTTCGAGTCCTTTCGCCCGCACCATCGCACTTGCGTCGGCCCTGGCCGTCGCGACACTTTGTTGCATAAAGGTACCAGCACCTCAGATAAGCTGGGCAGTATGAGGAGGAACGTGTTGAACATCACCGCTTCTGACGTCAAGGACGCCAAGCTCACCGCTACGGTCACCATCCCGGCCGCCGACGTCGACGCCGCGATCAAGAAGGCCTACAAGGACACCGCCAAGAAGTATCGCTTCCCGGGCTTCCGCGCTGGCAAGGCTCCCCGTCCGGTCATCGACTCCGCTCTTGGCGCCGAGGCTACCCTTGCTCAGGCCACCAACGACCTGATCGCCGCCAACGAGCCCGCCGTCCTCAACGAGTTGGACATCGTCCCCACCAAGAGCGGTGACTACAAGGAGCTCGACCTCACCAAGGATCACGAGGACTACACCTACACCGTCGAGTTCTCCCTGCGTCCCGCTGCCGAGCTCTCCTCCTTCGACGCCGTCGAGATCGAGATGCCTCCCGCGGAGGTCACCGAGTCCGAGATCAACAACCAGGTCGAGATGCTCCTCAACTACCGTGCCACCTTCGAGGACGTCGAGGGTCGCGCCGTCGAGGCTGACGACTATGTCACCGTCGACCTCAAGGCCGTCGAGAACGCCGACAACTTTGCCGCTGAGGGCCGCATGCTCATCGCCGGTAGCGACAGCAACCCCAAGGAGTTCAACGAGGCTCTGATCGGTGCTAACGTTGACGACGTCAAGACCGTTACCTGGACCGACGCTGTCTCTTATACACATCTGACGCTGCCGACGATACTCCTTGTGTAG
>CABRIB010000113.1 GCA_902470915.1 uncultured Collinsella sp.
CTCGTGGGCTCGGAGATGTGTATAAGAGACAGGGGAGCGCCTGGAGGGTGCCGAGAACTCGCTCACGCGTATCGCCGGTACGGTCGAGAACCTGCGCTGGGCCGCGAACCATGCGACGGCCGATGCCGATGAGGCAGCATCCGAGGCGTTTGCCGCCAAGGCCGCCGAGACCCGTGCCACCTTTAAGGAGTGCATGGACGACGACTTTAACACCGCCGGTGCCATGGGTGCTGTCTTTGGCTTTGTGACCGAGTGCAACCAGTACCTGGAGCAGGCGGGCGATGCTGCCGACAAGGCCGCAGTCCTGGCTGCCGCCGATACGCTGGCCGAGCTGCTCGATACGTTTGGCGTTGAGCTTCCCGAGCCCAAGGTCGAGTTGCCGCTGGGCCTGCTGGGCGTTGCCGCCGGTTTGGTTGCCTACACGGGCGACGACGTGGACGAGGCCGCTGCCAAGATTCTCGAGGCTCGTGCCGAGGCTCGTGCCGCCAAGAACTGGGATCTGGCCGACGCCATCCGCGACCAGCTCAAGGACCTGGGCCTCACCATTGAGGATACGGCCGCGGGCACTCGTATTAAGAGCCTCTAGTATTTGTCGACCGTTCGAGGTGCGACAGATTGCCTTGAAAGAGGAGGGCGTAGACCTGGTGGTCATGCCCGACGATTGAAAGGCAAAGTGCCGTGGCTCGGACGGTCGATTCTTGTTCGTTATCTATTTAAGGAGGCCGTCCTATGGCCGACAATCGCAAGCGTGCGCCTCGTGGTGGCAAGCAGGCCGCTTCTGGCTCGCGTCCGATTCGCCGCAACGACCGCGCTGCCGCTCCCAAGGGCCAGCGCGAGCGCTCCCAAGCCCAAGCTACGCGTCCGCAGCGAGATCGCAACCGCGATGCTGTTCAGGCTCCCAAGGGCGAGTTTATCGAAGGCCGCCGTGCTGCCGCCGAGGCGCTGCGTACCGGCTTTCCCATCAAGTGCGCGCTCATTGCCGAGGGCGGGGAGCGCGATGCCGCCTTGTCGCGCCTGGTCGACGACCTCAACGCCGCGGGTGTCCGCATTAAGTATGTGCCGCGCGCGCAGCTCGATGCACTGTCGAGCCATGGCGCTCACCAGGGCATTGCGCTCGAGGTTGGTAACTTCCCTTACGCCGATGTCGCCGACATCCTTGACCGCGCGGGCGACGGTCCGGCGCTCGTCATCGTGCTCGACCATGTGACCGACGATGGCAACTTTGGTGCAATCGTGCGCTCTGCCGAGGTTGTGGGCGCGGCGGGCGTCATCATTGCCAACAAGCGCGCCGCCGGTGTGACCGTCGGCAGCTACAAGACTTCTGCCGGCGCCGTCATGCACCTGCCCATCGCGCAGGTGCCCAATATCGCCCGTGCGCTCGATGACCTCAAGGCTGCCGGCTTTTGGGTGGGCGGTGCTTCCGAGCACGCCGAGGGCAGCTGTTGGGATGCTCCCTTCGAGGGCCGCGTGGCACTCGTCATGGGCTCCGAGGGCGACGGCATCTCGCGACTGGTGCTCGAGAATTGCGACTTTTTGACCAAGCTTCCCCAGCGTGGCATGACCGAGAGCCTCAACGTTGCCCAGGCGACCACCGCGCTGTGCTTTGAGTGGCTGCGCCGCAATGCCGGCGAGCTCATGGGGGAGGAGTAGCGCATGTCCAAGAAGAACCGCGCTAAGTCCAAGGCCAAGCGCTTTGGCGAGGGCTCGGCCAAGCCGATTGTTTCGGCCGCGACCTATGGCGTGGGCGGCAATGCGTTTGCGCAGGCCATCGCCGATCCGGTCTCGACGGTGCACTCCAATAAGCCCGAGCTGCTGGTGGTCGACGGCTACAACGTGATCCACTGCACGCCGCGCTACGAAAAGCTCGTCTACGACCATTCCGACGATCCATACTCCAGCGACGTTCACGATATGGCGCGCACCGCCCTCATCAACGACGTTGCCGCGTTTGCCCAGGGCCGCTACGAGGCCGTAATCGTGTTTGACGGTGCGGGCAATATCTCCAGCGAGCGCCCCAACCTGCCGGCCCGTGGCGTGCGCATCGAGTTTTCGCCGACGGGCGTCTCGGCCGATACCGTGGTGCAGAAGCTCTGCATCGAGGCACGCGAGGAAGGCCGCGCGTGCTCCGTGGTGTCGAGCGACGGCACGATCCAGGCCGTCGTCATGGGCAAGGGTGTTACGCGCATCTCGAGCCGTATGCTGGTGGACGAGATCAAGCAGATCGATAACGACGTTCACGAGGCAGAGGAAGCTCCGCAGATCAAGATGACCCTGGGCAGCCGCCTGAGCCCCGATGCCCTGGCCAAGCTCAAGGCTCTTCGCGGGAGGTAGGGGAGTTGGCGGGGCAATGCTGCCTCGCTAACTCCATTCAGCGATGTCGATCATTCTTTCGAGGCGCCACGTTAGCGCCTCTTTTAGATAAGGCAGTCTCGCTGCTAGGGCATCGTTTTTAGACAGAATCTCGATTGCCTCGTCAACGAAGCCTTCGAGTTTGTCGCCGTCAAACCAGCCCATGTCCTCGACGAGCAACATTTGTTTGGCGGGGCTTGAATGAAACTGCGCGCTGGTAAAACTGTGCTCTCCTGCCCGAAGCTCCTCAAGAGAGATGTTGCACCAGAGCGATGACCCCGAATCGAAGATGGGGGCTGGTCTGCAGACCAGTGAGTTGACGTTTCGCACGAGGCCGAAGTTGCGCCAATGACGATCGTAGTTGGCGATGATGTCGTCACACACGATCATGCGGTCAAGGGCATCCTTGACGCCTGTCACCCCGAGCTCCTCGCAGTTTGCTACGTATCGCTCGTAGTCGGTTAGTCGTTCATCTGCGTTTGCGTGCTGGTTTACATAGAACGCAGGGACATACTCTTCTTCATCAGTTAAGAAGACATCGCATATGCTCAGGGCGGAAGTGCCCGTGCCCTCGAGCGAGTAAGGCACATAATCGCAGGTGTTTAGGATGCGACGGTGGAGCGTGGTCGCCACCAGCTCGTTATAAGGTTCCTGGTTCAGGTGCGCTCCTGCCTTATGCAGAATTCGACGCCCGCCCTCGCATGTCCAGTACTTTTGAAGATTGCCGTCCGAGGTGTTGTCGGGCTTTGCGGCAGCCGCTTTTCCCTCTGGGGCGAAGGGTGCAATGGTTAGCGAGACGTCATCAAAGGCATTATTGAAGAAATTGATATCTTCCCACGCGAGACCGGAGTCTTGGGGCCTAATCCAATACTGGTCGGATAAGGAGAGGCCGAGATTTCGCTG
This sequence comes from uncultured Collinsella sp., assembly GCA_902470915.1. Classification (GTDB taxonomy): domain Bacteria; phylum Actinomycetota; class Coriobacteriia; order Coriobacteriales; family Coriobacteriaceae; genus Collinsella. The sequence continues at coordinate 3,253 of CABRIB010000113.1, forward strand.
TACGAGTTCATCGGGAACATCGACTGCGGCTTCTGCAAGCAGGGAGGCTAGCCCAATGCGTGCGAGCGGGATACCGCGGCCGCGCCACCAGATGCGGAAGGAGTCGAGCGATATGGGGCTATTAGGGCCAAATACTCCAATAGGGGCGTGGGCGTAATCGATGTCGGCACCGATGTGGGTAAAGTCTTTTCGCGATGTGCTGTAGACCAGCTGAGCGACTTCGTACGTGCGGTTCATGAGGGTGAACGCGATCTCGCTCTTACCGTGGCCGCGGCGGGGACGTCCCCCCGTTTTGGTCACAGAGCGGAGTCGCGTGTCGACGCTGTCTTTGTCGATGAGCCATACACCAGAAGCCTTGCGGGCCTCAAGTGCTCCGTTTTTTATGAGCTCCTGCACCCTGCGCGGAGTGATGCCGAGCAGCTCGGCGGCTTCTTTGGTAGTAAGCATCGCGAAACCCTTCGCCAGAACGAATAGTTTTATATATAGCAATTGTAATTAAAACTATTCGTTCTGGCGAATGGTTTTAAGATTGAGGGCGCACTGACAGAAATGAACGGGCCTGGTACGCGTTGTTGCTGGATTTTGCATATTTGTATAACGCCGTGCGGCCTGTTGCGCCCCGTCCGCAATTCCTTTATTCTTAACTGGCTTCGCGTGAAAGCGCCAAGTGTGCCAGTGTGGCGCAACGGTAGCGCAACTGATTTGTAATCAGTGGGTTGCAGGTTCGATTCCTGTCACTGGCTCCATGAGAGTTTCGGGCTCTGTTCCCTTGTGGGACAGGGCCCGTTTCTATTTATGTTGACATGTCAGCGGGTTTGACTCCCACCAAGCTTCAGGTTTGTCTCGATCTATAACACGGGCGGGCTGAAAACCCTCCTTATAGTTACAGATCGAGACATTGCCAAGGGACGGCCGATAACATCTCGATCTGTAACACGAAGAAGCTGAAAACCGTTCTTACTGTTACAGAATGAGACGTAAGCGGAGGTCTCTGCGTAATATCTCGACCTGTAACAGATAGGGGAGAAAATGTTCTCTATATGTTACAGATCGAGACAAAAGCCGTGTCGAGCTCGGCTGCCCATTACAGTCTGAAATAGGCCATCGATAAATTTCGATGGCGAGCATTCGGCGCATTGCCTACGATACGGGCAAGCCCCGAGGGGCCGCCGATCGGGCGCCTCCGGATGGCCGTCTGCCCCTGCCCCGTAGAGGGCCCGGGGGTGTTGCCACCGGGGGCGCTCGCCGCTCCGGACGACTGATAGGAAACTGCCGGGCGCAAGCGCCACGGCCAGGTAATGTGGGTGTCGCGGGGAGGGGTTCCGATCGGCCTACCGATTGGAGGATACCACCGTGGCACCAACTAGAATGCCGGAAGCCGTCATCGGGCTCGATGTCGGGAAATCGTCTCACTGGGCATGTGTCGCGACCCGAGACGGCGAGGTGCTGCTGAGCGCCCCCGTCGCGAACAGGGAGGGCGACCTGGACTCGCTGTTCGTCCGCTTCCCCGACGCGCTCGTGGTCGTCGACCAGTCGCGCAACATAGGCGCCCTCGCGCTCGCCCGCGCCAGGGCAGCCGGGATGTCGGCGGCGTACCTGCCGGGACTCGCGGCGCACGGGGCCGCCAGGCTCTTCGCCGGCGACGCCAAGACCGACGAGCGAGACGCGATGGTCATCGCGAAGACGGCGCTCGGCATCCCCGACGCGCTCCTGCCGGTCGGGGACCCGGGCCCGACGATCGCGGCGGCGAGGGCGCTGGCTGCCCAGAGGAACTTCCTGACCTGCGAGAACACTAGGAACAAGAACCGGCTGCGCAGCATCCTGCTGGAATCGTGCCCCTGTCTCTTATACACATCTCCGAGCCCACGAGACGGACTCCTATC
>CABRIB010000114.1 GCA_902470915.1 uncultured Collinsella sp.
AGATCTACACAAGGTGTATCGTCGGCAGCGTCAGATGTGTATAAGAGACAGACCGAGCATCTTGATGGCAAAGGTCGAGCCCGCGGGGAACGAGACCGTGAGCTTGGAGCCGTCGTCAGCCGTGGCGCGTGCGTTGAGCAGCAGGCCTGCATAGGAAGCCTGACGAGCCTTGACGCGCTCGACGACCTCGGCCCATTTGCGCTGGAGTTCACCGGCATCCTCGACCGCGGGGGTCTCGGCAGCACCGGCGGCGGCAACCTGGGCGGCATTGTTGGACTGGGGCTTAGGTGCCGGAGCGGTGACAGGCGCGGGGGCCGCAACGGGCTGAGACGTCGGAGCCGGCGCAGGCTGAGGTGCAGGCGCTGCAGGCTTGGAAGCTGACACGGACGCAGAACGGGGCGCAGGCTGAGCCGCCGGAGCGGCAGCACCACGGTCCCAAGGCATACCGCCCTGGCGCGCGGACGTAGCAGCGGGGGCAGCGGATGCCGCCGGAGCAGCAGCGCGGGCGCCCGAAATTAGCGTCGGCTGCTGGGCAGCAGCGGGTACGGATGCTTCAGGCGCGGCGGCCTGAGCAGCAGCCACGCTCGCCGGCACGGCGCCGTTGGCGACCATGGCCTCCAGGCGTGCCACGCGCTCGGCCAATGCCTCAATCGTTAAATCAGCCTCGGGACGTGCCAGACGCGTGCAGGCAATCTCGAGCACCAGGCGCACGTCGCTCGCGCCCCTCATCTCCAGTGCGGCATCATCGAGCACCGTCAGCACGCGGGCCAGGCGGTCGGCAGGATGCTCGCCAAAGGCAGCGGCCTCGGCAGCAAGCGCCTCGGCCTGCTCGGAGCCGCCCTCAAACAGCTCGGCACGGGCACCGGCAACGCAGGCCACGTACACGTCGCGCACGTGCGCCACCAGGTCGCGCGTCAGCTCCAGCAGGTCATTGCCCTCCTCGACCTGCGCACGGATCAGTCCATAGAGCTCGGCAACATCGCGATCGGCGATGGCGCGGGCAAACTCGCCCAGGATCTGGTCCGAAACCTCGCCCAAAAGCGAGCGGGCATCGTCCGCATGCACGGCGCCGTTGCCAAAAACGCTCAGCTGCTCCAGCGTGGACAACGCGTCGCGCATGCCGCCCTTGGCATGGCGCGCCACGATGGCCAGCGCCTCGTCGTCGTAATCGAAGCCCTCCTGCTCGCACACGTAAGACAGGCGATGCTCGATATCCTCGTTGCCGATGCGGTGGAAATCGAAGCGCTGGCAGCGCGAGAGGATGGTCTCCAGAATCTTTTGCGGGTCGGTGGTGCACAGCACAAAAATCACGTGTGCCGGCGGCTCCTCGAGCGTCTTGAGCAGCGCGTTAAACGCCGCCGTTGTGAGCATGTGGACCTCGTCGATAATATAGATCTTGTACTTGCCGCGCACCGGGGCAAAGTTGACGGAGTTGATGATTTCCTCGCGCACATTGTCCACGCCCGTGCGGGAGGCGGCATCGAGCTCGTAGACATCGGGGTGGTTACCCTCGGCAATGAGCTCGCACTCCTCGCAAGTACCGTCGGGCATGCAGCCGCTTGCACCCTCGGCGCGCGCCGCCTCGGCATTGCGGCACAGCAGCGCCTTGGCCAGAATGCGCGCCATGGTGGTCTTGCCCGTGCCGCGCGGTCCGCAGAACAGGTAGGCGTGGGACAGGCGCCCCTCGGTGATGGCGTGCTCGAGCGTCGAGACGATATGCTGCTGGCCCACCACGGAGTCAAAGGTGAGCGGGCGATACTTTCGGTACAACGATTCCATGGGTGCTCCCCCGGGTATACTGAGTCTTGTTGCCGCGGCGGCCATGCGGTCGCACGGCATACTGCATTCCATAATAACCCGTACGGCGAGCCCGCCGCGATAGGAGTCCAAAGAGCATGGCAGACGCAGAGAGCAACCTCGTTCCCTCCGAAGCAGCCGACCAGGTCGAGGTCGCGCTCGAGGAGCAGGCCGCAGCCGACGACGGCATCCTGTACCTCAACGAGTACCAGTACGAAAACGACCTCGTCACCGACTTCGCCCGCCTGGTCGCCTCGCCCAGGCGTCGCGGCTCGCTGTATGTCGCCGCCGCGATTGCCGCGCTCATCGGCATCGGCATGTTGGTGGCCGGCGGCAACTGGATCAAGTTCGGCGTCGTCCTGATCGTATTCGGCGCCTTTTTGGCCTGGTGGAGCAAGAACCTGCACCACACGCTCGCCCGCGACTTTATCGATGCCGTCGAGGCAGACGAGTCCATGGGCGGCCGCTACCGCCGCGTAGCCGCCAACGAGGACGGCCTGATGGTCTGGGGCAAGAGCGGCAAGTCGCAGTTCTTCCCGTTTGAGAAGCTCGACCACGTACTCGACGGCGAGCGCATCTTTGTGGCCATGTTCGCCGACCAGGGCGTGACGATCCCCAAGGACACCTTCGTCCGTGGCGATGCCGAGCAGTTTGGCTCCTTCCTCAAGGCCCGTATCAACAAAAAACTCCGCATCGAGACCAAGAAGAAGAAAATGAAGGCCGAGAAGGCCGCCGCCGAGGCCAAGCAGGGCGACAAGCCCCAGGAGACCAAGGGCAAGCAGCGCAAGCAGAAGAAGAACAAGAAGAAGCGCTAGGCCGGACGCAAGGTCCAGACCCCAGACGGAGCTTAAATTGAATGTCGCCCACCTGCGCGTGCTACACTAGCAGCATCTATGCCACCGCGAACGGCTCGGCTCAGCGCCCGCCACTCGCAAACGAACTTTAAACGCACGAGGGTTGGCCATGCCGCTTTTCTCGCAACATACCGCCCGGTTCTCGCCGGACGTTCCTTTGGAGGGCACCAGCTCTCGCGAGCTGCTCAAGCGGTACCAGCCGCTCGAGACACTTGCGACCGGCGGTTTTGGCTCCATCGAGATCTGCCGCGACACGCACCTGCGCCGCCGCGTCGCCATTAAGCGCATCCCCCTTATCAACGGTGCCGGCATGCCCGCCAGCGACATCATGGATGTCCTGCGCGAGGCGCACACTGCCGCCATGCTTCAACATCCCAATATCGTGCAGGTCATCGACTTTACGCACGACACCGCCTATGCCTACCTGGTTATGGAATATGTCGATGGCATGTCGCTGGCCGAGTTTTTGCACCGCGCGGACGGCCACTCACTTACCTTTGACGAGGCCGCGGCCATTGCCGATGCCCTGGGCCAGGCGCTCACCTTCGCCCACAGTAATGGCGTACTCCACCTGGACATTAAGCCCGCCAACGTGCTCATCGACCACTCGGGCAATGTAAAGCTCACCGACTTTGGCATGGCGCGACTGTCGTCCGCCGGTGGCTTTGGCGGCTCACGCGGCGGTACCATCGGCTACATGCCGCCCGAGCAGCTCGATATCGAGACCGGCACGGTCGACGAGCGCGCCGATGTCTTTGCCCTCGCCTGTGTGATCTACGAGGGCCTGTGCGGCAGCGCTCCCTTTATGGCGGCCACGCCCGCCGACTCGCTCGACCGCATCATCGGCGGCGCCACCTACCCCAGCGAGCTGATACCACACTTTCCCCCGGGAGCCGAGGCCGCGCTCATGAGTGCGCTCTCCCCCATGCCGCAGGACCGCCCCAACAGCATCGAGGCATTTTGCGACCAACTCCTTGCCGGTCTGGGCAGCGTGCGCGAAGGCCGTCGCAGCCTGGAGCAAATGGTTGGCGAACTTTCGGATGACGAGCAGGAGCTCGACGATATCGAGCCGTCGCACTACGAGGACGACGCCATCGAGGTCGACCCCGCACTCGGCTGGGCGGGCACGCGCTGGAGCCATGCGCGCGACTACACCATGCGCACTATCTCGGCGCTAACGTGCGGCACCTTTAGCTTTTTACTGATGCAAACGGCCGGGGTCGCGGCGCTTCCCGGCCTGGTCATTGCGGCCATCGCGATCGGAGCGGCGGCTGACCTGGCCCCCCAGATTGGCTCGGCCATCTCGGCTGTGGGTTTTTTGGTGCTCATGGCCAACGCCACCATGCAGGCACAGGGCATCCTGTCGATGCTGCCCGTCGCGGTGATCTTTGCCGCCGCCATGTCCGGTTGGTGGATCGCCTGGGGTCGCACCGAGACTGCCGCGAGCGCCACGCTCACCTGTGCACTCGCGCTTGGCTGTCTGACCGGCAATACCTTCCTGGCAGCTGGGGTCGCCGCCGGCGTCGCGTCATTTTGGCTCGGCCCGGCAAGCGCCGCCGCGGCAACGGGCATGGGCGCGCTTTTTACCCGTCTGGCCACGGTCGCGCTTTCAGCCGGAGGCGTGCTGGGGCTCGGTAACGTTGCCGCAGCGCTGGGAGACCCGCTCCTTTGGGCTGCCTTTGTGCTGGTCGCGGCAACTGCCGCAGCGTCATCCGCGCTGCTCAATGCCCATGCCAAGCGTGCCGATCAGGGCTCAAACCTTGCCGCAATCGCCGCCATCGCTGTCACCGGCATCGGCTGCGCAGCGGCGTCCTGTCTTGCACACCATATGGAAATTGCCAGCCTTGCAGCCGCGGTCGTCGCCAAGGCGGCGGTTGCGGGAACCCTATCCTCTATAATCGTTGGGATATGCCTATATTTGCTCGGATACCAAAGAACCTATACGGAGAGTGATCTTTCGTGAACTTCCTGAACATCTTCGAGGACCACGTGGCCGGCATCTTCGGTGCCACCCGTGCCCCGTTCTCCTTTAAGAAGCTTGCCAAGCAGGCCGCTCGCGACATGGAGGATCAGACTCTGGTGATTAACGGCGTCAACACGGCGCCGGCACTCTATACCATCCTTATCGCCGCCGACGACGATCCCATGCTCGCCCCGTTCTACCCCGAGCTTTCGCGCGAGGTCCGCGAGTTTGTGAAGGCGCAGGCCGAAAAGCGCCGCTATGTCTTTGTCGGCGAGCCCCTCGTGCGCTTTATGATCGATCCGCAGCTGCGCGCCGGCAAGTTCTCGGTCTTTGCCGAGAACGTCGATGCCCCCACGCTCGGCCGCCTGTACGAAGAAGAGCGCGCCTATCAAAACGGCCTGGGCCAGAACAACTCCGCGGCAAGCCGTGCCGCCAGCGCCCCGCGCGCCGGCCAGCAGCAGCTGTCTCTTATACACATCTCCGAGCCCACGAGACGGACTCCT
>CABRIB010000115.1 GCA_902470915.1 uncultured Collinsella sp.
GGGTGACTTTGTCCGGGGAAGTTCGCGAAGCCCACTTCCCCGGACAAAGTCACCCTCCCGGGCAAGGCCCCAGCGCGAGGCCGTCCCGGATGCCTACTTACTCGTTGTCGCCCGCGGTCATTTGGGTTGCGGAGAGCGCGCCGTCGGCTGCGGTTGCGGCAGCGGCGTCAGGCCAGACCCAGTCGGTGAAGGCCGGGTGATCGTAGCCTTCGTCGCAAGCGAACTCAAAGGCCTCGGTGCGGAAAGCTTCCCACTCGTTGATCTGCTCGGCAAACTTGTCAGCATCGACCATGCGCAGCACGTCGGCAGCCAGGGCCCAGCGGTCCATGTTGTTCAGGCGCAGCATGTCGAACGGCGTGGTCGTGGAGCCCTTCTCCTCATAGCCGTGGACGCGGAAGGCGTCGTGGCCGGGGCGGTTCCAGATCAGGCGGCGAATCGTGCCGGCATAGGCGTGGAAGGCAAAGAGGACGGGCTTCTCACCGCAGCCGAACAGCTCGGCCCAGCGCTCGTCGCTGATGGCCTGGTCGTTCTCGCAGACGTTCTGGATCTTGAGCAGGTCGACCACGTTGACGAACCACACCTTGATGCCAAGCTCGCGCAGCATGTCTGTCGCGGCCAAGGCCTCGAGCGTCGGCACGTCGCCGCAGGTGGCGACCACGACGTCGGCCTCGGCGAGCGAATCGGCGGTCGATGCCCACTCCCAGGTCGCAACGCCCTCGGCGAGCTCCGCCTTGGCCTCGTCGACCGTCTGGAAGGTCGGAGCAGGCTGCTTGCCGCAGAAGATGGCGTTGACGCAGTCAGTGGACTGATAGACGCGCTCGGCCACGGCGAGAGCCATGTTGGCGTCGGCCGGATAGTAGGCGTTTACGATGTGCGTGTCGTTGGCCTTGTTGAGCAGCAGGTCGATAAAGCCGGGGTCCTGATGCGAGAAGCCGTTGTGGTCCTGACGCCAGACGTGGCTCGACAGCAAAATGTTAAGGCCGCTGATGGGGGCACGCCACGGAATCTCGCGCTTGGTAGCCTCGAGCCACTTGCAGTGCTGGTTGACCATGGAGTCGACCACATGGACAAAGCTCTCGTAGGAGCTCCACACGCCGGAACGGCCAGTGAGCACGTAGGCCTCGAGGAAGCCCTCGCATTGGTGCTCGGACAGCTGCTCGACGACCTTACCAGAGCCTGCCAGCAGCTCGTCGTTGGCCTCGTCCTCGTAGAAGCCGGCGTCCCACTGCTTCTTGGTCACCTTGTAGGCAGCCTGCAGGCGGTTGGACGCGGTCTCGTCGGGACCAAAGATGCGGAAATCATCCATGTTCTTGGCCAGAACGTCGGCAGTGTACTCACCAAAGACGCGGGCTGCCTCGGTGGAGCCCCAGCCATGACCCTTAGTTGCGACGGGGACCTCGTGGGCATGAATATCGGGCAGCTCGAGCTCGCGACGCACCTTACCGCCGTTCGCGTTGGGGTTGGCGCCGATGCGCAGCTCGCCGGTCGGCATAAAGGCCGTCACCTCGGGGCGCACCTGGCCCTCGGGCGTAAAGAGCTCCTCGGGCTTGTAGGAACGCAGCCACTCGCGCAGCACGCGGAAGTGCTCGTGGGTGTCCTTGGCACTCGCCAGCGGCACCTGATGCGCGCGCCAGGAGTCCTCGGTCTTCTTGCCGTCGATGTGCTTGGGGCAAGTCCAGCCCTTGGGCGTACGGAACACAATCATGGGGTAGGCCGGGCGAACCACGGTCTCGCCTGAGGCGGCCTGGGCCTGCGCGGTGGCCTTGATGTCACAGATCTCGTCAAAGACCTGCTCAAACAGGGCAGCGAAACGCGCATGAATGCTTGCGTGGCTCTCGTCGTCAAAGCCGGCGACAAAGAAGTGCGGCTTATAGCCCATGCCCTCAAAGAACTTGGTGAGCTCTTCGTCGGACACGCGAGCAAGGATGGTGGGGTTGGCGATCTTGTAGCCGTTGAGGTGCAGGATCGGCAGGACGATGCCGTCGGTTGCCGGGTTCACGAGCTTGTTGGACTGCCAAGAGGTCGCGAGCGGACCGGTCTCGGACTCGCCATCGCCCACCACGGCCACGGCCAGCAGGCTCGGGTTGTCCATAACGGCGCCGTAGGCGTGGCTGAGCGTGTAGCCGAGCTCGCCGCCCTCGTGGATGGAACCGGGCGTCTCGGGCGCAAAGTGGCTCGGGATGCCGCCGGGATAGGAGAACTGGCGGAAGAACTTCTGCAGGCCGGCCTCGTCATTGGTGATGTCGGGGCGAATCTCGCGGTAGGTGCCGTCGAGCAGCGACTGAGCAGTACCGGCGGGGCCACCGTGACCAGGGCCCATCAAGAAGATAGCATTCTGGTTGTGGTCGGCGATCAGACGATTGACGTGACCGAACAGGAAGTTGATGCCGGGCGTGGTGCCCCAGTGGCCAACCAGGCGGTGCTTAACGTCCGGACGACCGAAGTCGCGCACCTCACCGGTTTTCTCGTCGACAAAGTCGGGGCGCATTAGCGGGTTAGAGCGAAGGTAGATCTGACCGACGGACAGATAGTTCGATGCGCGCCAATACAGGTCGACGCCCTCGAGCTCGGAAGCCGGCACCTCGTGGCCCAGCTTTTGCCACGGCGTCCCCAGTGTTTTAGCCATTGTTTATGTCCCTTCGCTGTGCGGTCGCCCTCCGATACGGCAACCTTTCGTTGGGACTAGTATATTTGCTAAAACGTTTTACCACCCTTATCAATCCCATCGATTAGCAAAACGCGACATTCACCTGCGGCATTGCCCGTCACAGGTGCTCCACATTCGGTCTCTGCAAATTGATAAACGTGTTTAGTTGTGTTTAGTAAGCTCGAGCACGCTGCCCTTAACGATAAGCTCCGGCTCCAGAACGACCTCTTCGGCACGCCTGCCGCCCCTACCGGCAAGACGCTTGGACATGCAGCCAAAAGCATGCTCCGCAAGGACACCAGGGTCCTGCTCAATCGCGGTCAGCGCCGGCTCAAAGAGAACGTCGGCGGCCGAGTTGTCGTAACTCACCACCGAAATGTCGCCCGGAATGCTCTTCCCCATCTCGTGTAAGCGCTTGAGCAGACCAAGGGCAATGTTGTCCGAACTTGCGAACACAGCGGTGGCATCAGTTGCGAGCACCGCCTCCGAGGCCTCGTAGGCACTCGGAATGTAGTACTCGCTCTCAAACTCCAAACGTGCGTCGATAGGCAGGCCAACCTCGCGCAGCGCGCGCTCATAGCCGGCAAGTCGCTTACGCCCCGTATTGGAACGGCGCGCGTTAACCAAGCAGGCAATGCGACGGTGGCCCTGCTCGATCAGATAGCGAGTGGCCATGTAGCCACCCATCTCGTGGTCGAACATCACCTTGTCGCACTCGAGCCCCTCAATGGCACGGTCGACCATCACGGCAGGGATAGGCAGATGGCTGACTTCTTCGCGCAGGGCGCGGTCGTCGGAGAACTCGTCGCCCACAACCAGGAAGACGCCATCAACGCCGCGCGTTACCAGCTGGCGCAGCAGCTCCAGATCGTCGTCGGCACTTCCACCCGAGCTGGTAATGAAGAGCGCATAGCCGTCCTCGCGGCAGCGCTTTTCCAGGCTACCGGCGAGCGAGGCAAAAAAGCGGCTCTCGATGTTAGGGACGATAAGGCCCAGCGTGCGCGACTCGCGCATGACCAGACTACGCGCAATCTGGTTGGGGACATAGTGGTTGCGCGCCGCGACCTCCTTGATGAGCTTGCGGTTTTCTTCCGAGATGCGACAGGGCCGATTATTGAGAACAAGCGAGACCGACGAGGGGGAAAGCCCCACCTCCTGGGCGATCTGCTTGAGGGTGACTTTGTTGGCCATCTCGCTCCTTCCAGGTTTACGCGCAATCTCTTGAAAGTATAGCGACCGACCCTCTACCTCGGTGATAAACACTTTACCAATCCGGTAGACGGCTGTTTTATCGCCGCCAGCGCACCAAATCCGTCCGGGTGGGGTATATTGCAATCGATTGATGACAACGACCACCAAAAGGCGGCTATTAGTATGCACGAAAACGATTTTTTTAACGAGGACCTGCTGTGCGCGCTTGCTGGCGTTGCCGGCGAGGACAACGTACTGATGAGCGAGCCCATGCGCGAGCACACCACGTTTAAGATCGGCGGCCCGGCCGACGTCTTTGTCACGCCCGATACCGAGCAGGGCCTCGTCGCCACGCTCGATACCTGCTATCGCTGCGACCTGCCGCTCACCATCGTGGGCAACGGCTCCGACCTGCTCGTCGGCGACAAGGGCATCCGCGGCGTCGTCGTAGCGCTGGGCGAAGGTCTCTCCAACATCACCGTCGACGGCACGCACGTCACGGCGGCAGCCGGCGCGCTGCTTTCCGATGTCGCCGCGGCGGCAGCCGAGGCCGGCCTCACCGGCATGGAGCCCATCTCGGGCATCCCCGGATCGGTCGGCGGCGCCTGCTACATGAACGCCGGTGCCTACGGTGCCTGCATGGCCGATGTGCTGGAGTCCGTGCGCGTCTACAAACCCGCTCGCCAGCTCGACGACGGCACCCGCGGCAGCGGCAATATCATTGAGTTCGATGTCGATGAGCTCAACCTGGGCTATCGCAAGAGCCGCATTGCCGACGACGGCTTCATCGTGCTTTCGGCCACCTTCAATCTCGCTCCGGGCAACGCCGCGATGATCAAGGCCGACATGGACGACTACCGCCAGCGCCGCGAGGACAAGCAGCCGCTCGACATGCCGAGTGCCGGCTCCACTTTCAAGCGCCCCGAGGGCTACTTTGCCGGCAAGCTCATCATGGACGCCGGCCTGCGAGGACATGCCGTTGGCGGCGCGCAGGTAAGCGAAAAGCACTGCGGTTTTATCGTCAACGCCAACCACGCCACCGCCGCCGATGTCGACGAACTCATCCGCCACATCCAGGCAACCGTCAAAGACCAATTCAACGTAGACCTAGAACCCGAAGTCCACCGAGTAGGCGAATTTTTATAAAAAGAAGGCCTGTCTCTTATACACATCTGACGCTGCCGACGATACTCCTTGTG
>CABRIB010000116.1 GCA_902470915.1 uncultured Collinsella sp.
TACACAAGGAGTATCGTCGGCAGCGTCAGATGTGTATAAGAGACAGCATACGCCTGTCGCGCAACAAGACCACTGCGGGCGTTAAGAGCCTGCTGCAGAGCGTCCAGGGTCAGGTGAGGGGCGCGCGCAAGGCGGCGAGCGACGAAAACTGGTTTAAGAACGTGCCGTGTGTGGTCTCGGACGTGTTCCAGGCGCTGTGGCGCGACAAACCCGTGACGGCGCTCAAGGCCATGCTCGCCGTTGCCGAGGCGCTGCCCGATCGCGCTCTAGGCGGCCTTGACGGCCAGGCCCGTCGCCAGGCAGAGACGGCTTTGCTGCGCCATGCCATCGACATCCTTATGAACGATGCTCGCGCACTCGACGTGTCGCAGGCCGCGACCGTGCCGGTTCTCGACGGCGTTCGAACCAAGGTGGACAAGCGCAGTACCGCTTACGATTACGCGACCTACGAGGTCGATCGCACGCCACGGGCACAAGTGCGCTTCGTGTCGCTTGCCGATGCGTCGGTTCTTCGCCCTGGCGGCTACGATGCCGTGCTGTTTGCCGATGTCGACCTGGACAGCTATCCGCTTTCGCACGAAGAGGGCCCGCTTGCCACATTGACGGCCGAGCTGCGCCGCGACGGCGTGTCTTTGGAGCCCGCCGCCCTGCTGCGCGTGCGCTTTGGCCGTGCGATGCAGGCGGCGAGCGGTCCGGTCGCGCTCGCCCGCGTGACGCACGATCGCCAGGCGCGCGAGTGCTACCCGGCAGCCGTATGGACCGAGCTGCGGGCACATGCCGAGGCCGCTGGCGCTGCCAAGCCCACGTGCGTGGGCGAGGGCGATATCATCGCCGACTTTGATCCCGCGGCAGGTGAAGGCCTCAAGCGCGAGCGCGTGACCTGTGAAGCCCCTCAGCATCTGAGTGCCGAGGCCGTGCCGTATTTGGTCCTGCGCCGTCGCGATGGCGAGGGCGAGGATGCGCCGCTGGTGCCGCGCTTGACGTCTGCCTCGCAGATCGAGGCCTATTCGACCTGTCCGCTATGCTGGTTCGTCTCGTATCGCGTCAAGCCCCAGTCGATCGACGCTGGCTTTGGCAACATGGAGAAGGGCAACTTTGTCCACGACGTGCTGGAGCATCTGCATGCCCGTCTGCCCCAAGAAGGCATGGAGCGCGTGACGCCCGAGAATCTGCCGCGTGCTCAGGAGCTGCTGCACGAGGTCTTTGACGAGACATTGGCCGAGCATGCCTCCAAGCGTGGCAACGAGGGTCCGCTCGTGCCGCTCTCTCCGGTAGAGGAGCGCCAGGTGGCCGAGATTCTGCCGCAGCTGGAGGGTGTGCTTGCCTATGAAGCCGAGGCGCTGACTCCTTTTGCTCCACGCTACCTGGAGTTTGCCTTTAACGATCTTAAAGTCGAGTATGCCGGTTGGCCGCTCGGCGGGCGTATCGACCGCGTGGATGTGGATGCCGAGAATCGCGCCGTGGTAATCGACTACAAGCATCGTTCGGGCGTCGAGGAGTTTAAGCTCGCCGACCCCACGGTGCGCGACGAGGAGTCGGGCGAGGCGCCCATCGACGACCCGCGCTGGCTGCCGCCCCATACCCAGACACTCATCTACGCGCAGGCCATGCGTCGGGCACTGGGCTTGGATACCCGTGCAGCGCTCTATTTTTCGACCAAGGGCGGCAAGCCCGCGCTGCGCGGTGCGGCGAGCGCCGAGTTGCTCGAGGAAGAGCGCAGTGACGGTCGCATCCCGGGCCTCAAGAAGGGCTTCCCGGGCGAGGGCGGCAGCATGGACTTCGATGCCCTGCTCGATCGCGTGGAGGCCGGCATCGCCGAGCGCCTGCGCGAGCTCGAGGCGGGCAACGTTGCCGCCGTCGACCCGGCGTCGGCTCAGGCCGCGCATGCGCGCTGCTCGTATAACCACGAAGGAACGTTTGTAAGGAGGGACGTGTAGACCATGGATCTTTCGACTTTGATGCCGCAACAGCTGCAGATTGTCAAAACGCTCGACCGCCCGCTGTTTGTCTCGGCGGGCGCCGGTTCGGGTAAGACCTTTACCCTTACGCGCCGCATCGTCTACGCGCTCTCGCCCGAGTCTGGTCCGTTCGTTGAGTATCTGGACCAGGTGCTCGCCATTACCTTTACCAAAGATGCCGCGGCCGAGATCCGTGACCGCGTGCGCCGCGCGCTCATCGACGAGGGCATGGACGAGGAGGCCCTGACCGTCGACGATGCGTGGATCTCGACCATTCACGGCATGTGTTCGCGCATCCTGCGCGCGCATGCGCTGGAGCTGGGCATCGACCCCGAGTTCACGGTGCTCACCGATACCGACGAGCTCATGGACCAGGCTGTTGAGCATGTGCTGGCCCGCGCGACGGCGCCCGATGCCGCCCCCGAGCTCGCGGCATCGCTCAAGGCCCTCTACGCCTGGTATCCCATGGCGGGCGAGGGCGGCCCCTTTGGCGCCGGCACCACCATCAAGGGCCTGGTGCGCGAGCTGCTGGAGCTGTCGAGCCAGCTGCCGGGCGGTATGGACGACGTGCGCGTGGCGCGCGGCCAGGCCGATACCTCGGCACTCGCCGATGCCTATCGATCGGCGTTGGGTGCAAGCAAGGCGGCGACCGAGAAGGCGCAGGTTGCACTCGACGCCATCGATGCGTTCGAGGCGAGCGGCAAGACCATGGCCGATGCGGCGCGGCTCATGATGTCGTGCACCATGCCGCGCGCGAGCAAGGCGTTCCCCAAGGAGCAGGTCGAGCTGCTCAAGGCCGAGGCTGCCGATGCATTTATCAATATCGCGCTGGCCTGCGGTGGTCCCGCGCTCGATGCGCTGGTGGGCTTGGCCCGCTCTGTAGAGGCCGAGTATCGCGCGCTGAAGGCCGGCCAGTCTGCCCTCGACAACAACGACCTGCTGCGCATGGCCTACGAGGCCCTGCGCGATTACCCGGCCATTCGCGCTGCGTACGAGGGCCGCTTTAAGATGGTCATGATCGATGAGTTTCAGGATACCGACCAGATGCAGGTCGATCTGATCCGCTACCTGACGGGTGCGGGGGAGCGCGCGCTGTGTACCGTGGGCGATGCGCAGCAGTCGATCTATCGCTTCCGCGGCGCCGAGGTCGAGGTCTTCCGTCGCCAGGAGCGCAAAGTGGGATCGACGGCGGCGTCCGAGACGGTTGCCACGCTGGATGTCCCCACCGGCGAGCTCGTCAAGCTCGTGCGCAACTTCCGCAGTCACGACGAGATACTGCGTTACGTGGCACGCGTCTTCGACGGCGATGACGGCGGCCTGATGCAGGGCTTTTTGGATCTTGAGGCGAGCGACGGCCGCAAGGACACGCTGGTGGCAGATGCCTCGCGTCGCCAGGCCCTCTTTGTTGCCGGCGGCAGCACGCAGGAGCGCACACAGGCCAAGGCCCGTGCAATCGCGGAGCGCTTCCGCGCGCTTGCCGATGCCGGCCAGCCCCAGGGCGGCATGGTGCTGCTGCTGGGCCGCATGACCAACGCAGACGTCTACGCACAGGCCTTCCGCGACCAGGGGCTCGACTGCGTCATCGCGGGCGGCTCGGTCTTTGCGCAGGCTGCCGAGGTGCAGACGGTGCGCGCCCTGGTCTGCGCGCTCGCCAACCCGGCCGATACGGCGCAGGGCCTTATGCCGCTGCTGGCATCGCCGATGTTTGCACTCGGCGCCCAGGAGTTTTTGGCGCTTGCGACCAAGCTCGACGAGCAGACGGGGGAGACCTCGCGCCGCAACATCGATGCAGGCATCATGAGCGATTTCGACGTGCCGGGCCTGCAGGGCCTGCCGCTCGTGACGCGCGCCCGCGAGGTTCTGCGGTATGCGCTTCGTCGCGTGGGCCGCGATTCGTTCGCCGCCATCGCGCGCGACGTGGTTAACGCCTCCGGCTGGTTTGTGCGTCTGGCACAGCGTGGTCCCGAGGGCAAGGCCATTGCCGCCAACGTGCTCAAGGCGCTCGACGCTGTGGCCGAGGCGGAGGCCGGGTTCGGCAACTTGCCGCGTTCCATCGCGCTTGCCTTCGATCGCTTCCTGGCGGGCAAGGAAGCCCCGGGTGCCCTCAACGAGGAGGGCGACGGCGCGGTGCGCATCATGACGGTGCATGCCTCCAAGGGTCTGGAATATCCGGTCGTGGCGGTCGCGGAGTGCTTTGGCGTGCGTAAGTCCTCGGGTGCGGCACAGATGGGTCGCGTTGAGGGCGGAGCGCAGGTCGTGGCGCTGCCGGCACGCTTCGACGGCATTAAACTCGCGGACGGCACGTTCGTAAAGGGCGATGACGTCAAAAAGCAGTTTGAGCATGCGTTTAAGGGCAAGGGCACGTCGCTGTGGCTGCCGCCGGAGCTCATGGAGGATGTCTGCGCGACGGGTTCTCCCGCCGAGGCATTTGCTCGCCTGCGCAACGATGACCTGCAGCTTTCGCTCGAGGAGCGGGCCCGCTTGCTCTATGTTGCCATGACGCGTGCGCGCGAGCTGGTGATCTTGGCGATGGATGCCGGCGTGAGCCGCGGCAAGGTGACGGCGCCGACCTTCGACGTCGAGACCGATCTGACCTACGACGTGCTGCGCCGTATTTTGCCGACCGACGCTCTGGACATGCCGCAGCTCGATGCCGACCGCCTGGTGTTCGACAACTCCCAGCCGGGCGACTACGAGCTCATTTCGCTTTCGGACTTTACCTTTGGCGAGCAGGCGTTTGAGGCCAATGCTTCGCTGGATGCCGAGGGCAGGCTCGTTCGTGGCGATACCGATGTCGCCGATAATGCTGCGCACTCAACTGTGCCTGGTCCTGCCGATCCCAAGCCCGATTCGTTTGAACTCGTATATCCCCAGGCGGCGGGCGTGCGCATGGGCATCTGTCCGTTCCCGGCGCGTGATTCGTACAGCTATTCGTCGATTGCCGCGGCGCTGCATGCCGAGGCCGAGGACCGTGCCGCCGAGACGCGCGTGCCCATGGACGAGGCTGGCGATGATGCGGAGTCGGATCTGTCTCTTATACACATCTCCGAGCCCACGAGACGGACTCCTATATCGT
>CABRIB010000117.1 GCA_902470915.1 uncultured Collinsella sp.
AGATAGGAGTCCGTCTCGTGGGCTCGGAGATGTGTATAAGAGACAGCTGCTTGTCTCGCCCGGGTGCCGTCGGGCCAGGGAAGGGCGTCTTTGCTGATAGGTGCTTTGCTGAAAGAGCTGCTTTTATTGCGGCTCTTTCTTTGGTTTTGGGTATATTTGTTCTTGTTGAATTGTTCTTGCGACTGGGTGCGTTTGCGACCCGGAACGCTTTTGTTTTGTAGCCGTCTCGGCTCGTTATTGAGAGGAGACTAACTTTTATGCGTATTGTGTTTATGGGTACGCCCGATTTTGCTGTGCCTTCTTTAACTTCGCTTGTTGCGGCTGGCAACGAGATTGCGCTTGTTGTTACTCGTCCTGATGCTGTTCGTGGGCGCGGTAAGAAGCTTGAGCCTTCTCCTGTTAAGGCCAAGGCGCTTGAGCTTGGGTTGCCGGTTGTTGAGGCTAATCGTATGACGCCTGAGGTTGCTGAGGCGCTTCAGGCTGCCCAGGCTGACATTTTCTGTGTGGCTGCCTATGGCTGCATTTTGCCCGATGAGGTGCTGCATATGGCGCCGCTCGGCATTGTGAATGTTCATGCGTCCTTGCTGCCTCGTTGGCGTGGGGCTGCTCCTATTCAGCGTGCCATTCTTGCTGGTGATGAGGTTGCTGGCGTTTCCATTATGCGCATTGGGCATGGCGTGGATACTGGTGCTTATTGTGCTCAGGCTTCCACGTCGGTTGCCGGTAAACATGCTGAGGCGCTGACCATGGAGCTTGGTGAGCTGGGCGGTAAGTTGCTGGCCGATACGCTTCCCTTGCTTGCCGATGGCTCGGCTGTCTGGACTGAGCAGGATGAGTCGCTTGTGACCCATGCTGCCAAGATTTCTAAGCAGGAGATGCGCCTGGATCCGCACATGGCGGCGCTTGATTGCGTGCGTCATGTGCTGGCCTCGTCCGATACCGCGCCTGCTCGTTGCGTGATTGCCGGCAAGACTGTGCGTGTGCTCGATGCTGCGTTGGCCGATGTTTCGCTTGGCAAGGGCGGCGTTGACGTTAAGAATAAGCGTGTTTTCCTTGGCCTTTCCGATGGTGCGGTTGAACTGCTCGAGGTTAAGCCCGATGGTAAGCGTGCTATGGCCGCTTCTGCTTGGGCTGCTGGCCTGCAGGGCGCCGATCTTATCTGGGGTGTTTTGTCATGAGCAAGCTGTCTCCCGCGCGCAAACTTGCGCTCGATGTGCTGATGGATGCCGATCGCCGCGGCGTGTATGCGCGCGACGTGCTGTCCTCTCGCGCATCTGCCAAGGCTATTGACCAGCGCGATTCCGCTTTTGCCGCTCGTTTGGCACTGGGCGTTGCGGCTACCCAGGGTATTTTGGACGAGCTGCTCGATCAGTTTCTCGATAAGCCTAAAAAGGTTGCGCCGCGTGTTCGCATGGCACTTCGTATCTCGGCCTTCGAGATGCTCTATCTGCATACGCCTGGCCGCGTTGCGGTGAGTCAGGGCGTTGAGCTGGTGCGCAGCGGAGCTAAGTCTGCCGCCGGTTTGGCCAATGCCGTGCTGCATAAGGTCGCGGACAACGTTGAGGACTTTGCCACGGCGTCCGATGTAGACGAGTCTGAGCGACGCTTGGTTCGTCTGTCGCGCCTGATGGGTCTGCCGCGTTGGCTGTGCGCTCGTATTATGGCTTCGTTTGACACACCGGAGGGCGCGCTTAGCTTTGCCGGTAATCTGGCCCCCGCGCCGCTGGCCCTGCATGAGAACGCCTTTGCGACCAAGCCCGATCCGTATATCTCGCAGCTCGTCGCGCCTGTCTTCCCGGGCTGCCATGCCCCGGTTGATGCCCAGGTTACCGTTGCTTCGGGTGTGTTTGAGCGTGCTGCCGCGGTGGCATCTGATCTCAACGCGCAGCTTATCGCCACAGCTGCCACGCGCCCTGGTAGCTGCCTTGAGATTGGTGCCGGTCGTGGCACCAAGACCTATGTGATGATGTGCCAGGCTAAGCGTGCGGGCTATGAGCGTCAGCATACGGCGCTCGATCTGCATGATCGCAAGTGCGATCTGAATCTCGCTCGCCTGCATAAGGCCGGTATTCAGGGCGTTCGTACGGTTTCGGGTGATGCCTGCGAGCTTGATGAAGTCCTGACGTCTTTTGATGCCATGCTTGGCAAGCCGGTTAAGTTCGACACGGTCTTTATCGATGCGCCGTGCTCTGGCACCGGAACCATGCGTCGTCATCCCGAGATTCCGTGGCGCCTGACCGAAAAGGATGTGACGGTTGAGCTGCCCAAACTGCAGCTGACGATGCTCAAGGAAGCTGCCGCGCGCGTGGCTGCCGGCGGCGAGCTCATCTACGCGACGTGCTCGGTCTTCGACGAGGAGAACACGCAGGTGGTGGATGCTTTCCTGAACTCTCCCGAGGGCGCCGGCTTTAGCGTGGCGCCGCTCTCCGAAGCACAGATTCTGCAACTCCCCGAGTTCGATCAGGCCAAGAAGCTCGTTTCCGTACGCCAGAACGATCGAGGCCTCTTCCAAAGCGTGCCGGTAAACGCCGATTCCTACGACGGTCACTTCTGCGCCAGACTGGTCCGCAAGTAACTACTAAGTTGCGGTGAAATAGGGATTGAAAAGCCGCTTCTACCCGCCAAACAGTCCTTATTTCACCGCAACTCACAAGGAAACCTGGGTACCTTGATTAGCTACCCATAGAGCAAAGAAATAGCCCCGCGATCGGCGTTGATCGCGGGGCCGCGTTGTTCCTAGTGGCTGTGCGGGCAGTTGGCGCAGCAGCCGCTCGTGGCGTTGGTGCTGGAGCCGCCGCTTCGCTGGTCGGTGTTGTAGAAACCGCTGCCCTCAAATTTAATGCCGCTGGCCGAGAACGTCTTGGCCGCCGGGGCACCGCAGCTGGGGCACACGACCTCGGGAGTCTCGGACATGGGATGCTCAACCTCAAACACGTTGCCGCAGCTCGAGCACTTGTAATCGTAGCGCGCCATAATACTTCCTTTTCAGCACAAAGCGGGCAGATTACTCTGCCCGCAAAAATTCAAACGTCTGTAACTGTACCCTATATCGGGGGTTTTATCACGCTTCGCCCCAGAATCTATGGTTGTTGCGCAGGAGCTGTGCGGTTTTGTTCTCGGCGGCCGCAATGTCCGCCTCGTCAGCCTGCCAGGTCCAGTTGCCCGTGGCCACGCCCGGAACGTTCATGCGCGCGTCGTCGCCAAGCCCCAGGACATCCTGCAGCGGCATCATCACCAGGGGAGCGTCGCTTGCCAGCGCGTCGCTCATCAACTTTGCCGCCACCTCAACACCGCTCGGTTCATCGCCGCCCGCAAAGGAACGCGTGCACCAACCGGCCAGCGTCGACGTATCGTGCGTCGAGGTGTACAGAATCTTGCCGGGCGTGGGATGCACACCGCAACGAACGTCGTAGTCGCTAAACTCCAGCACGTCCATGCCGGGGAAGCCACAGGTCGAAGCCATGGCGCGAACACCGGGCGTCAAATAGCCCAGGTCCTCGGCGATAAAGTTGAGCGGACCCAGCTCGTCGTAGGCAGTCTGGAACAGGTCCTTGCCCGGGCCCGCCAGCCAGCGGCCGTCGACGCATGCTTTGCCAGCGGGAATGCTGAAATAGCTGTGGAATCCCAGGAAGTGATCCAGGCGCACGCGGTCGTAGAGCGAGAACGCGCGGCGCAGGCGATCCATCCACCAGCTATAGCCGTTCTGCTTCATGTGGTCCCAGCGGAACGTCGGGTTGCCCCACACCTGGCCCTCGGGTGCAAAGTTGTCGGGCGGCGCACCGGAAATCTCAATCGCCTTGCCGGTATCGGACAGCCAGAAGTTCTCGGGCTCGCTCCACGCGTCTGCCGAATCGTCCGACACGTACATAGGAATATCGCCGATAACCTCGATGCCCTTCTTGTGCGCATAGTTCATGAGCTCGCACCAAGCCAAGTCAAAGCGGTACTGCATGTACGCCTGAAGCTCGGCCTCGTTGTGGAAGCGCTTGTCGTCGATCAGATGCTCGTTGTAGCGCGCGACATCGGCCGGCCAATCATGGCGCGACTCGCCCTCAAAGTACTTCTTAACGGCCATGTAGACGCAGTATTTCTCGAGCCAATCGGCATTGCGATGTTTAAACGCGGTGTACAGCGGATCGGCATCCTCGCCTCCGCGGGCCTTCCAGGTCTCAAAGTCGGCGGCCAGCTCCTCGTGGCTCTCGGGTAACAGGTCGATATTGCCTGCAAAGGCCGAAGGACCGGCGTAAGGGGAGCGGAAGAAGTCAGTGGGGTTGACGGGGAGAACCTGCCAGTAGCGCATGCCCATGGCGGCCAGATGGTCGATAAAACGACGCGTGGGCGCGCCGATCGTACCGGGCTTGCCGTCATCGGTCGGCACCGATGTGATATGGCACACAACACCCGCACCGTGATCGAGCGGCTCCTGCAGGCGCTGCTCGGCGTGGTGATAGATGATCGACGAACCCAGCGGGTACAGGTCGAGCGTGACCGTACCGTTGTGGATCTCGCACTCGTGACCGCTAATCACATCGCTCGCGCATTCGCCGAGCGCCGGAATCGTCACCCGGTGTGAATTGCGCAGGCTGCGGTTGATGATAACGGTCGCGGACTCGCCGTCGTTACCGGTACGGTTGTAGGCCAGCACTTCGTCATTGAGCGCGAAGGCCTTGATTTCACCGTCGATCATAAACGGCAGCGCGCGGCGCACGGCAGATGCATTCTTGACGATCGCAAACGTATCGAAGTCGTGCAGGTCTTCCTTGGTCGGCATGGTGCGACGATTGCCCGGATCGGTGAGACCCTCCAAGCCGTACTCGTCGCCATAATAGATCGAGGGAACGCCCGGGAACGTCATCTGCATGAGCGTCGCGAGCCAAAAACGGCTCTTGGCCAGGCCCATTGCGTTCTCGTCCAGACGCCATTTGCTGCGCTCGCACTCGGGCAGCTGCGACTCGTCGGGGCCGCCGCCGAGCACCGAGATAACTGTCTCTTATACACATCTGACGCTGCGACGATACTCCTTGTGTAGATCT
>CABRIB010000118.1 GCA_902470915.1 uncultured Collinsella sp.
TACACAAGGAGTATCGTCGGCAGCGTCAGATGTGTATAAGAGACAGCATGCGCTCGACGATGCGGGCTGGCGCATGCTTGCCAAAATCGGATTCGTAAGCTTCGATGATTTGCTGCTGAAGCCTGCGGGCCTCGATGAAATCGTGGGAGGCGGCGAAAGCGGAGACAACTTCTGGCATGCCACCGACAACGAGGTATTCCTTGAGCAAGCGCTCGAGCTTTTCGGAAACGTTTGCCAGCAGGTCCATGTCTGCGGCAAGGATGGCATCTGCGAGCGGATCGCCATCGACGGCACGAACGAACTCGACAAACCCCATGGGTCGCATGGTGAGCTGGTCGATCTTGCCGACGGGGAACGACTCGTTTTCGCGTCGGAGCGCGAGCCCCATATAGGAGCCGGCTGCCACGACATGGTATTCCGGCGCCAGCTCGTTGAAGTATTTGAGCGAGGTGATGCCACGCGGTGCCTCTTGGATTTCGTCGAAGATGATGAGTGTGTCTGTCGGCGTTATGGTCTGGCCGCGCAGGAGCTCTATCTGGGAGATGATGCGTTTGGGGTCAAGGCTTCCGTCGAACAGCGAACGTGCGCCCGGTTCGAGCATAAAGTCAAAACGAATGACGTTTTGATACTGCTGGCCTGCGAATTCGGTGAGAATCCAAGTTTTTCCCGTCTGGCGGGCCCCCTTAAGCAGGAGGGGCTTGCGGTTTGCTCTGGATTTCCAGGCGATGAGTTCGTCCATAAGCTGTCGCTGCATACTGCCTCCTAACGATCATGGTCAGTATAAGACTGTTTTGGTCTTTCCATCGAAAAATGTGGGAGTGAACCACGTTTTTCCATCGAAAAATGTGGGAGTGAACCACGTTTTTCCATCGAATAATGTGGGGATTTAGGTCGGCACCTGGGGACGTTCCTTTTCTGCCGGCAGTTTGGGACACTCCTTGTTTTGGTGCAAATTAGCTACCCTTGCATCAGAAAACGGCGCTCGCCGGCGATGTTGCCGGCGAGCGCCGTTGTCGTGTGGGCGCTATTTGTCGAGTGCGGGCGTCCGAGGCCGTATGCTACAGCGAGTCGATGAAGCGCTGCTGGGCGGTGCGGCCGGCTTCGTCCCATTTAAAGACGCCGGCGTTGTCGAGCACGTGGCCAAACACCACGCCGACCTCCTCGTGCAGGATGTCGATGGCGTTTTCCGCCGTAAGCTCATCGGCACGACGGGCATAGACGTCCAGGGCCCATGCGGCGTGGCTGCGGCAAAGGTCGTCGCCCTCGAGCGCAGCGGCAAGGTCGTAGCTGCCGTCGACCTTGGCGGCCAGCAGATGCTCGCGGACGGCGCCGAGCTCGGGAACCAGGCGCGGCGGAAGAATGGCCAGGCCCATGACCTCGATCAGGCCGATGTTTTCCTTCTTAATGTGGTGATACTCGGCATGCGGGTGGAACACGCCCAGCGGATGTTCATCGGTCGTGATGTTGCAGCGAAGCGCCAGGTAGGCCTCGTAGATCTCGCCACCGGCATTACCGCGGGAGTCGACGCGGCGGATGACAGGCGTCACGGTATTGTGGGCCACGCCGTCGGCCGTGTGCGCGATGACGCCCACGGACTCGTCGGTCCACTCGCGCCAGGCGAGGATGATCTTCTCGGCGGCATCGAGCAGCTGAGCACGGTCGTGCGAGCGCAGGCGCAGCACCGAGAGCGGCCACTGCAGCACGGTACCGGTGACCTGGTCAAAGCCGGGCACGCTAAACTGCGAGACCTCGGCTGCGTGCATCATCGGGAACTCGTGCGCGCCGCCCTGGAAGTGGTCGTGCGACAGGATCGAGCCGCCCACGATGGGTAAGTCGGCGTTGGAGCCGATAAAGTAGTGCGGGAACAGGTCCACAAAGTCGAGCAGGCAGGAGAGGACCTTGCGATCGACGTGCATTGGACGATGCTCGGAGCTCATGGCAATGCAGTGCTCGTTAAAGTACGCGTACGGGCTGTACTGGAAGCCCCAGCGCTCGCCGTCGAGCTGGATCGGGATAACGCGCAGGTTCTGGCGAGCGGGGTGAGCGCCGCCGTCGGCTGCGGCGGAACGTCCGGGATAGCCCTCGTTTTCGATGCAGAGCTGGCAGGCAGGATACTTCTCTCCCGTGTTCTTGGCGGCACCGGCCGCAGCAATGTCGCGCGGGTCCTTCTCGGGCTTGGACAGGTTGATGGTGATCTCAAGATCGCCCCAGTTGGTGGGGGTGCTCCATTTGATGTTGCGCGCGATGGCGGCGCGGCGTACATAGCCGGCGTCGCAGCACAGGCCGTAGAACCAGTCGGTCGCGGCGCGGGGCTCGTTGACGCCCATGCGCCCATTGAACTCCTCGTTAACAACCGAAGGCCTCGGCATAAGCACACCCATGATGCGCATGGCGATGCGGTCGCGGCCCGACGCCGTGTCCTCGGCAGCACCGTTGGCAACGGCGGCCTCGGAAAGCGCGGCAAGCGTGCCCTCCAGGTCAAAGTTGGGGAGCGTATCGGGGTGCAGAAGCGAAATCTTCTCGGTCTGCAGCGCCCAGGCCATGTCGAGCGCGGGGCCCGTGGCGCCAATGCACTCCAGAATGGTGTTGTAGGCCCAGATGCGGTCGTCCTGTCCGATCATTGATCGGTGGATGGCGTACTCGATCAGGTTCTGCGCAGTCTCGCGCACGTCGGTCATTACAGCCATGCCGCGTAAGCCCCCTTGTCAGAGATAGCGTAGTGACGGGCAGAACCCTCGCCCAGCCAGCCATTCATCTTGGCAATGAAGGTATCGATCAGGTCGAGCGGCACGAAGGCCTGGATGGTGCCGCCAAAGCCACCGCCGTGGATGCGTACGGCGCCGCGGCCGTCGAGCACGTGCTCGGCCAGCGCCAGGGCATACATGGAAGGCTGCTCGGACCCCAGCTTGGCAACGACATTCTGCAGGTACATGGCAGAGCTGGCGCCGGACTCGCGCGTCAGGACCAGGAACTGGTCGATGTCGCCGGCGTTAAGGGCCGCCCAGCGCTTGTCGACCAGGCCATTCTCGTACCAGTAGTGAACGGCGCGCAGGCAGGCGCGGTCGCCCAGCTTGGCGCGCAGCTCGGGGAGCTTGGCGTCAAAGTCGGCAACATCGACCTCGCACAGACGTGCCTTGCCAAACTCGGCGGCAACGTCTTGCATCTCGCGCGGAACGGCGGCGTAGTCATCGGTAGCTGCCACATGGTCGGCGCCAACCTTAACGAGCACGAGCGCATAGCCGTGATCCTCAAAGTTGAGCTCGAGCTTTTGGGTCTTGGGGCTTGCCTGATCCTCAAAATCCATGTAGGCAAGGCCGCCCAGGCACACAGCTGCCTGATCCATCAGACCGCAGGGCTTGCCATAGTAGTTGTTCTCGGTGCGCTGGCTCATCTGCGCAAGCGCGACGGGCTCAATGGCGGGCGCGCCCCAGAGCGTCTCCATGGCGCGACCGTATGCGGCCTCGACGGCAGCGGAGCTCGAAAGACCGCCGCCCGAGGGGACGGAGCAGGTGAAGGCGAAGTCGAAGCCCTGGGGCTCAACGCCCAGAGCAGCGATTTCGTGGGCCATGCCGCGAACGAGGCTCGCGGACGTGCCCTTCTCGGACTCCTGAACATCCAGCGTGTCGAGCGTGATCTCAAAGGTGGGGTAGCCCTCGTCGGCAACGCGGACCTTGTTGGTGTCGGTTGCCACGGCAATGCCGTCGACGGCGACATCGAGCGAGCCGGCGATAACGTGGCCGCCCTCGTGGTCGGTGTGGTTGCCGCTGATCTCGGAACGGCCGGGCGCGTGCACGTAGAGCACCTGGCGGTCGCCGATGGGGCCAAACTCCTCCTCAAATAGCTTGGTGAGCGTGGCGAGCGTCTTTTCGTCGGGGGCGGTCATGGGGGGTCCTTTCCTTGGCGCGAACAGGCGAGTTTTGCGTCGTTATGAGTACGTTAACAATTTGAAGCGGCATGAACTCAGCATCCACGATGCCGCACGTTAAGGGCTATGTTAACGTACTCATAACACAACGCTTATCACTTTTTGAGAATCTGGTAATCGGTCGAAATTCGGCCGTGAACGGTAGTGCCGTATGGACTTATAGAGCAGAAGAGCTGCGGCTAGAAAAAGTAGAGTACGTTAACATGCGTCCGACGATAGCGGCCCTCCGCGCGGGCTATATTCCTGCACGGGCCGGTATGTACGCTCTTTTGATTTCGCAAGGGTGAAGGTGATCTTGTGGCAAGGCGCCCCTCCAACGATACAGGCTCGCGTCCGGTTTCCATGGCCGACGTCGCCCGCGCTGCTGGCGTTTCGCAGCAGACGGTCTCGCGCGTCGCCAACGGCCTGCCCAATGTGAACGAGCAGACGCGTCAACGCGTGCAGGCCGCTATGCGGGAACTCGGCTTTCGCCCGAGCTATGCCGGCCGTTCGCTGCGCGACGGTCGCTACCATTCGGTCGGTCTGTGCGTCAACGACGTCACCAAGTTTGGGAATCTGACGATGATCGACGGCATTGCCAGCGCCGCACGCGAGCATGGCTGCGCCATCACGCTGGTCGAGATGTCCAAGACCGAGGAGTTTTCGCTTGCCGAGGCCACGCGTCGCATGGCGGCGCTGCCGGTCGATGGCATCATCATCGGCATGAGCCGCATGGCGCCCGACTTTGAGACGTTTGACCCGCTGCCGGGAATCGGCACGGTTATCGTCACCATGTATGCGCATCCGTGCGTGACCACGGTCGATTCCGACCATTACGGCTGCTCGCTGCTGCTTATGGATCACCTGTTTGAGCTTGGCCACGAGCAGATCCGCTATATCGGCGGTCCGTCCTTCTCGGTGGACGAGCAGTTCCGCCGCGCCGGTTGGCAGGACGCGCTCGAGCGCAGGCATATCCTGTCTCTTATACACATCTCCGAGCCCACGAGACGGACTCCTAT
>CABRIB010000119.1 GCA_902470915.1 uncultured Collinsella sp.
ACGAGGTAGGAGTCCGTCTCGTGGGCTCGGAGATGTGTATAAGAGACAGGCATGGCGTCGGCGGACGAGGCGATGCGTCCGCCGACGAATAGCACCGAATTGGTTACTTCTTGCTCTCGGGCAAGACCAGATCCACGGCAGCGTCCTTAGCAGCATCGATGTGCTGAGCCACGACCGGCGTCTGCGGAAGGATCAGGTTAAGGACAATGGCCATGATGGCGGTGGGGGTTACGGCATTGGAGCCGATGACGGTGGACACCCAGGCGGGCATACCCTCGCCGGCAAGGCAACCGCTGGCCATCCAGATACCCAGGCCAAAGACGACGGAGGTGCCGACGATAGTGGTAGTGCGCTGCGTGAGGCCCTCGCGGGTGAACATGCGCACGCCGTTCATGGTGATAGTGCCAAAGACGCCGACGGTCGCGCCGCCGATGACGGGCTGCGGGATAGCGGAAAGGACGGCAGAGAGCTGCGGGAACAGACCGGCGATGGCAAAGACGGCCGCGATGATCACAAAGACCCACTTGTTGACGACCTTGTTGGAGCAGATGATGCCCACGTTCTGGCCAAGGGCGCTGGTGGGAAGACCGCCCAGCAGGCCGCCGATCATAGAGGTGAGGCCCTGGGACACAATAGCGCCGGAGAGCTCGCGCTCGGTGGGCATACGGTCGATGGAGCCCAGGCAGGCGGCGGAAACGTCACCGATAACCTGGATGGCAACCATGGGGAACACGACAGCGAGGGTAATGCAGACCTCGGGATCAAACTCGAGCGCGTAGGGCATGAGCTTGGGAAGGGCGAAGACCTGAGCGGTGGCGACGCTGGAGAAGTCGATCATGCCAAAGGGGATCGAAACGATCATGCCAACGATCATGCCAAAGAACACGGAGCCCAGCTTGAGCGTGCCCTTGCCAAAGTTGGCGAGCGCAAAGACCACGGCGAAGGTGATAAGAGCGACGCACCAGGCCTGCGGGGTGCCCCACAGCGGCGTACCCATACCGCCGGCCATATACTTGACAGCCGTGGGATAGAGAGAGACGCCAATGGAGAAGATGACCGTACCGGTCACGACGGGCGGGAATAGCCACTTAATCTTGCTGTAAGCCAGACCAAAGAGGACCGCGACGGCGCCGCCGACGATCTCGCCGCCCAGCAGCGCACCAAAGCTAAAGCCCGAGGCACCCATGGCCTGGAGGGCCGGGAGGAACGCGAACGAAACGCCCATGACGATGGGCAGGCCGCCGCCGATGCGACGGAAGGGAGCGAAGGCCTGAAGGGCCGTGTCGATTGCCGAAAGAATGAGCGCGACCTGGATGATGTCGGTGCTCTGCTGGCTATTAAAGCCGTAGACGCCGGCCATGATGACCGCCGGGGTAATAATGCCGGCAAACGATGCCAGTACGTGCTGAAGGGCACACGGGATCATTTCCTTAACGGGCGGCATGCCTTCGCGAGTGAACAGGGCTTCAGTGCCGTTCGTAACCGTCTCCTGGGTCATTTGACCACCAATCCTCGAAATAGTTGTTTTCGCATCTAACGCTCTATTGTGACGCAGTGCGGGGTTGAGGTTGTGCCTTCGTTGCATATCGTATTAAAGATGATTCTCATTCTCAATAATAATTTTTTGTTATCAGACTATTCTTGAGCTGAGGCAATGCATTTCCGCAGGTCAGAAAAGTGTCTGGTCAAAATAACATCTAACTTTTCTTTTGGTCGACCGTTTACCGCCAAATTCCTACCGTTCGTCTGTATTACTCAATGTACCTGCGGATATACGAGATGATGAGCAGCGTGTTACCATGATAAAAAATTGTTATGAACACTTCGATAGAACCCAAAGGAGTTGCCCGTGAACGAGACCGTACGTCGCTTTTTGCCGATGGTCGATTTCCTGGAGCAGATACTCGGCAAAAACAGCGAAATCGTGCTGCACGATTTCTCGGATCCCGACCACGCCATCGTCGATATTCGCAACGGCATCGTGAGCGGCCGTAAGGTCGGCGGTCCTGCCACCGATCTGGCACTCAAGATCATGCACGATGCCAAGTATCGCGACCTGCCGTTTATTACGGGCTACGAGGGGCGCGGTGCCGGTGGCAAGACGCTGGAGTCGGCGACGTACTTTATCCGTGAGGGTGACGAGATCGTCGGTATGCTCTGCGTCAACACCGACCTCTCGACCGTGCGCTCCATCAACGCCATGGCGCAGCAGCTCATGGCATGCTTCGACGCGGCGCCGACGCGCACGGAGCCCGCCTCTATCGAGGTCGAAAGCCTTTCGGAGTCCACACAGGAGCTCATCGACCGCAGCATTGCCGAGCTGCTGAGCGCTCGCGGGCTGGATGTGACGTCGCTTGGTCAAAGCGACCGCGTGGACGTCATTCGCCACCTCAACGGCAACGGGGTGTTCATGCTCAAGGGCGCCGTGGCCTGCGCCGCCACCGCGCTGGGCATCTCGGAGCCCAGCGTCTACCGCTACCTGCAAAAAGTCCGCAAGGAGGGCTAAACGTTATCCCTTGGGGACGGAGGGAAACGGATCATTTTTGTCGCATCGCTTGACAAAAGACCCTGCAGTTCATTCACACGCACTGCAGGGTCTTTTTGCATGTCATGTTTAGTTGTTGCCAACACCTTAGAGAGCGGCGACGACCTCGATCTCGACCAGACCGCCGGCCGGAAGAGCGGCAACCTGGAAAGCGCTGCGCGCGGGGAACGGAGCCTCGAACTTGGAAGCGTAGATCTCGTTCACGGCAGCGAAGTCGGCGATGTCGGCCAGGTAGACCGTGGTCTTGACGACATCGGCAAAGGTGGCGCCGGCAGCGGTCAGCAGAGCCTCGACGTTAGCAAGGGACTGCTTAGCCTGGGCCTCGACGCCCTCGGGCATCTTGCCGGTTGCGGGGTCGATGCCCAGCTGGCCGGACAGGAACACCATGTTGCCGGTCTGGATGCCGGGGGAATACGGGCCGATGGCTGCAGGTGCGTTATCGGAAGACACGACGGTCTTGCTCATGTTTTTCTCCTTACGATCAGATAGAGAGCGTGAGCGCGGCGTTCACACCGGGAGGCACAATTCGGTCTGAACACCGCGCTTGATTGGGATAGTACTCAAGGTTTCTGTTTGATGCAAGAATATTATCAGCTTGCGAGAATATTTTATCGCCCAACGGTTTCCCCGAACCGCTGAACGGTTCTCATGTGGAGCAGCCAGTCCAAGCTGCTGAAGACTTTGTCCTGCTTAGGCTGCGGGCGTCGCCCACCGCAGCGACGCCACTATACTTTTGAATATCTGAGCATTTTGAAAGGCAGGATATGACCGCAACCGCCAGCCGAACCACTAACCGCAGGCCCGAGCTTTTGGCCCCCGCCGGAGGCCCGGAGCCCTTTGCCGCCGCGCTCGCCGCCGGGGCAGACGCCATCTACTGCGGCATGGGCAGCTTCAACGCCCGCCGCAAGGCAACCAACTTTACCGACGAGGCCTTTGAGCAAGCCTGCCGCGCCGCGCATCTAGCCGGGTCGCGCGTCTACGTCACGGTCAACATCGTCATCAAGCAGTCCGAGATGGGCGATGCACTGCAGCTCATTCATCGCTGCTCCACGCTGGGCGCCGATGCCTTCATCATCCAGGACTGGGGCCTGTTCTTTGAGGTCAAGCGTACGATGCCCGGCATCGAGACGCATATCTCAACCCAAGCAAACATCCACGACGACCGCGGAACCCTTTGGTGCCGCGAGCAGGGCGCCGACCGTGTGACCCTCTCGCGCGAGCTTTCCATCGACGAGATTGCCGCCATTCACGATGCCGCGCCCGATGTGGACCTTGAGGTCTTTAGCCATGGCGCCATCTGCTTTTGCTACTCGGGCCTGTGCCTGCTTTCGAGCTTTGCCATGGCGGGACGATCGGCCAACCGTGGCATGTGCGCCCAGCCCTGCCGCCTGCCCTACGAGCTGATCGACGAGAACGGTCGTGTGCTCTCCCCCGCCGGCCGCGAGCGTGCGCTATGCCCGCGTGACACCAACACCTCACAGCTCGTTCGCCGTCTGTATGACGCCGGTGCCGCGTCGCTCAAGCTCGAGGGCCGCATGAAGGCGCCCGATTACGTGTACTCCATCGTTGATGTGTATCGTCACGAAATTGACGACATGCTATCCGGAGCCACCGTTGCCAAGGACGAGGAAGCCGCCCGTCAACGCCAGCTCAAGCGCTGCTTCAACCGCGACTTTACGCACGCCTATCAGGACGGCACCTCGGGCGACGAGATGATGAGCTACGAGCGTTCCAACAACCGCGGCCAGATCGTGGGCACAGTGCTAGGCAGCCGCCCGGCCAACCGCGATGTGCGCGGCCTCAAGCCCGACGACCGCCGTCGCCGCGCCGCCATCGCCCGCATTGAGCTGTTTGAGCCCGTGGGCAAGGGCGACTTGTTGGAACTTCGCCACGACGACGAGTTCGACCAGTTCCTAACCACTATCGCTACCGATGATGCCGCCGCCGGCGACATCATCGAGTGCCGCGTGCCCCGCAGCATGCCCGAGGGCTGCCGCGTGCGCGTCATCCGCAGCCAGCGCGCCATCGACGCCGCCGGCGCTGCGCTCAAGCGCGATGTGCTGCGCCGCCGAGCTGTTGATGTGTCCGTCGTGGCGCGCCTGGGCGAGCCGTTTACCGTTACGCTCACCTGCTGTGACAACCCCGCGCTCACCCTGTCTCTTATACACATCTGACGCTGCCGACGATACTCCTTGTGTA
>CABRIB010000120.1 GCA_902470915.1 uncultured Collinsella sp.
TACACAAGGAGTATCGTCGGCAGCGTCAGATGTGTATAAGAGACAGTATCAGCCCTCAGAACATGTTTGAGAACTGTGCCTGAAGTACGTATTTGCAGGTCCCGAATCGGTGTTGCCTCCCGGCGCATTCCGCAGGGGGAGCGATATTTTGCAGCACGAAGTGCGTAGCAAAATATCGCTCATGCCCGAGGACGCGCCGGGAGGCAACACCGATTCGGGACCGGACATATAGATTTACCTGCTCATTTACAAATTCGTAAACTTTTTTCAAAAAAGTGCTTGCACAGTTCTCGAATCATAGGTTATTATCTTCCTCGTTGAACGCGCGGGTCCAACAAAACGAACCGCGAATCAACAACATAGCATGTCGGAGTGGCGGAATTGGCAGACGCGCTAGCTTGAGGTGCTAGTGACCGCTTTTTGGTCATGCGGGTTCAAGTCCCGCCTCCGACACCATCGCATTTGAGAAGCCTCTTCGGAGGCTTTTTTGTTACCGATAGACGGTGAGGTCCACGATGGAAACGCTTGAGCGCAACGAGTGGGCAGACGTTGCCCAACTGGTCGAGATCACGAGCGATGCTGTCATCATCTGTGAGCTCGACGGAACCATTCTGCATGTGAATAATCGTTTGCTCGACCTGATGTGCGAGGAACGCGCTGACGTCATCGGCGGTGATGTCAAAGACGTTCTGTACTCGTCTGCCTTTGAGCGCGCGACCGAACATCGTCTGCCGTTTGAGACCGATGGCTCCGAGAGCGAGCTGATGCTCAAGCTGAGCGACGGATCTTTTATTCCCGTCTTGGTTCGCGCGGGTTCCGTTACGCCTCCGCGTATCTTTGGACGTCGTGCACCGCGTGTCCTGGTGGCGCTTCACAGCATCGAAGAGCAGTATTCCCACGATCGTCAGCTCAAACGTGCGCTATCGGAGCTTAGGGTGGCGAATAAACGCCTTTCGGGTACCCTTTCGGTCATTATGAGTACCGTGGGCTCCGATGAGCTCCCCAGCTTGCTCGATACCGTTTTGAATCAGCTCGTTGGAACGCTCGATGCCTCCGGTGCGGCTATCTATTTTTCCGAGAGCGGCGGCTTTAAGCTCCGCGGTGTTTCTAGGGAGCTTGAGGATAGCTATCTGCCCGAGTTTATGCCGTACGGCGCGGGCATTCCGACCTACGTGCTTCGCGAGTCGCGTGCCTGTCGCTTGTCGATTCAACAGGACCTTGAGGGCGATAAGGCCGCCTCCGGTATGTTCATGGACTTGGACAATCGTTCTAAGCACCTGTTGCGCGTGCAGGATATGCCTCCGTACCGCAGCGAGATCTGTCTTCCCGTTTTTTACGGTACGCAGATCCTTGGCGTGCTGGAAGTTGGTTGGAAACGCCCCCAGGCACCGCTCGCCTATGACGTTAATGTACTCGAGGTCATTTGCGATTACTTGTCTATCCAACTGGTCGGCATGGCATCGAGTCTTCGCTCTCGTCGCACGGCCGAGCTTGGCCGCTCGCTCAATGTCTTACGTGATGAGTTGTTTACCTTTCTAGACGATTCCGTCGCGGCTACCCAGGCGGTATCGTCCGAGATCTGCAATATGCTCAACTGCCATTTTTGCCCTGTTGAGTATGACGCCAGTCTGGATTCCTACGTCATAGATTTTGAAGGCGGCAGTCGCGTTGCTTTGCCGGACGATCCCGAGAAGCTTTTCTTTTCCACGACGGCGCCAGCGGCACGTCTGGGGGCTGGCCCTGATGGCTTTGAGGCGTCTGTTTTGGGGGGTACGAGTGCCGAGGACCTTAAACACGTCCGTATAACTCGCGTTGACGAATCGATGCCTATGGGAGGCTGGCTTAGGGCGCATGGTCTGCCTTGTCAAGGTCTCTACGTCGACTCCGGCATCGAGGCGGGGCACCCGCGCTCTGAGGGCGATGGCAAGCACAGTAACGACGCGATTGTTCCTGCTTCTGTTGCGAAGAGCCCGACGACGCGCGCGCTGCTGCTTCGTGATGGTAGCCAAGAGCCGATTGATGACCTTGAATATGACTACTTGGTGCACTTGGCGCATGACTTTGAACTGATCTACGAAGGCGAATCTCAAAAGCGCGAGGAGCGCCATATCGCTCAGACGCTCCAGATCGGCATGAGAAATTCCCTGGGGGATGTTCCGGGTATCGCAACCGATTCGGTGTACCTGTCGGCCACGAATTCGGCGTTGGTCGGAGGCGATTTCTATACGCTCATTCGTCTTCCCGACGACTGCGCCGTCATGATTCTGGGTGATGTGTCTGGCAAAGGCATTGAGGCCGCATCGATGTCCGCGCTCGTCAAGACGGCCCTGACGGCATATGCCTGGGAGGGCGCTGGACCGGCCCGCATGGCACGCTCCCTTAACAGCATGCTCATGGGCTTTTCGAGGGTCGAGACGTTCGTGACGGCCTTTATCGCCAAGATTGACCTTAAAGCCGGACGCGCAACGTATTGTTCGGCGGGCCATCCTCCGACCATGGTCATCAGGCCAGAGTCGATGCCGCTGGGTGGCGGCGAGGCCCGTGGGGGAGAGGTTGAGCTGCTTGGATGCCAATCGGGCGTAATCGGTGCCTTTGAGAGCATGGTGTACGAGACAGGCGTGTTTACGTTTGCCCCCGGCGACATGCTCTTCATGTATACGGATGGAACGATTGAGGCCCGCGACCGCACCGGAGCGTTCTTTGGCGAGCAGCGCTTGCGCGACCTTCTGCTCTCTGTCTCGGGTGAGGGCGTATCGGGCATTTGCGGCAAGGTCTTGGGCGAGCTTGACCGATTTACCGAATCGGCGCTGGACGATGACATTGCATTAGTGTCCCTTGAGTTTTTACGGGGTCGTTCATAGACGACGCTGGGCGGGCTGAATCCGTACGGTTGGGGAAACGAATGCATCGAGTGGGCTTTTTTGGGGAACCATGGTCGTATGAATGAGTGGAATGACATAGCGGTTTTGACGCCACCAGGCGATATCGACATCGCCACGGTGCCTGCGCTGCGTCGGCGGTTGGATGCTTTGATTGGCCGCGGCGTGCGTCGTGTCGTCATCAACTGTCAGGCTGTTAGCTTTATCGATTCTACGGGCTTGGCATTCCTGCTTACGCGCGCTCGTGAGCTTATGAGGCGAGAAGGCCTGCTTTCGCTCGTCAATGCATCAGGTGAAGTTGTTCGCTTTTTGGAGATTGCTCGTCTTGTCGATATCCTTCATGTCGTGGGGCCGGCACGGGAGTCAATTCCTGCCATTCCGGTGGGGGAGCTGCCTCGCTGGAGTAAGAGCGTTGAGGTCCGTCAGGGTATCGAGAATCTTCCATACTACCGACATCGCATCGCCGAACTCCTTGAATCGCTTCCGTTGCGCCGTGACGAGCGCTACGATGTCGCATTGGCGTCGGGGGAGGCGCTGGGTAATGCCTATGACCATGCGGGCGGTATCGGGTGCGTCCTGACGGTTCAGGCCTATGGCGATCGCGTTGTGGTTGAGGTGCTTGATCGAGGTGCCGGCTATTCTATCGATGAAACGAGCGAACCGGTCGCATCCGAGGAACGCGGCCGTGGCATCAAGCTTATGCGTATGCTCGTCGATAACGTGGAGGTTGCTCGTCGTACGGACGGCGCCGGCACGCGCGTGCAGATGGTGAAGCTGTTTAGCGGAGCGCTGGAATCGTGTGCCTAGCCAATCGCTTTAGCGCGTTTAGCTACTAAGAACATGCGGCAGACAAGTTTTTTGAAAAAAGTACTTGCGTCTTTTGGACAACTCGCGTAAATTAATAACCCGCAAGCGGACATGGCTCAGTTGGTAGAGCACAACCTTGCCAAGGTTGGGGTCGCGGGTTCGAGCCCCGTTGTCCGCTCCATTGCATTTCCGGACCGTTTAGGCGGTCCTTTTTCGGCGAAGTGGCCAAGTGGTAAGGCAGAGGCCTGCAAAGCCTTTACCCCCGGTTCGAATCCGGGCTTCGCCTCCAGGCAACATCCGGGCGCTCCGGCGCCCGTTTTGTTTTACATATGCGGACATGGCTCAGTTGGTAGAGCACAACCTTGCCAAGGTTGGGGTCGCGGGTTCGAGTCCCGTTGTCCGCTCCAAACTCAGTAGCCCGACTACTACGGTAGCCGGGCTTTTTCGTACCCATCGCATGGGCTCGAACCCGAGAGGGGGCGAGCGTTTTGGGTCGTGGCTGTGGCGTTGTTTGCCGCGAATGTCCGCTTTGGGCGTATCATCGTGGGCATCTCGCATAACCTCGTTGCAAGGGAGATACGCCCCATGGCTACAGAAAAGTCTTCTTCGCGCTCATGGATGTCCGATGCCGCGATCTATCAGATCTACCCGCGCTCGTTTAAGGATTCGACTGGTTCGGGTCTGGGCGATATCGCGGGCATTACCCAGCAGATGGACTATCTTGAGCGACTGGGTATCGAGGCCATCTGGCTGAGCCCGTTTTATCCATCGCCTCTTGTCGATGGCGGCTATGATGTGGCGGACTACTGCGATGTCGACCCGTGTCTCGGCTCGCTTGACGACTTCGATGACATGATCGCTGCGGCTCACGCGCGCGGCATCAAGGTCATCGTCGACATCGTGCCCAACCATTCATCCAACCAGCACCCCTGGTTCAAAGCCGCTCTTGCCGCCGGCCCCGGATCGCCCGAGCGCGCCCGTTATATCTTCCGCGATGGTCGCGGCGAGCATGGC
>CABRIB010000121.1 GCA_902470915.1 uncultured Collinsella sp.
TACACAAGGAGTATCGTCGGCAGCGTCAGATGTGTATAAGAGACAGGCCTACAATTTAGTGCCTAGAAAGGACCCGCAGCTTGCGGGTCCTTTTTTATGACTGTGCAGGGGCGCGCAACATAAAAAACCGAGCCCTGCACATAGTGGCGCAGAACTCGGCGAACGGGTGAGCGGTCAAGGGTAGGTTTTAAGGCATGTCCCAAAAATCTACTTGAGGAGGAAGTCGGGGAGGGGAATGGTGCGTGCCTCGCGATGCTTGGGATCGGCGATGTGGTCGGCAGGATAGCCACAGACGAGCATGTGATAGGGATAGACGCCCCTGGACAGATTGAACTGCTCCTGTGCCACCTCAGGCTTGAAATGGCACACCCAGCACGTTCCCAGGCCCTGCTCGGTGGCCTCCATCATCATCTGATCACACACGATGGACGTATCGATTTCACTGGAATTCATCTGATCATACGGGCGCACCCAAGCATCATCGGTAGCGCTGCAAATAAGGAAGACAAGCGGGGCCCCAAAGATAGACCCATCACGAGCAAACCGAGGCTGACAAGCAGCTGCCTTCTCCAGAAGCTCAGGCGTATCCAACACCATCACACGGGTTGGATGATTATTACAAGCAGAAGGAGCAATACGCCCAGCCTCAACAATGGCATCCACCACAGCCTGCTCAACAGAACGGTCCTCAAACGAACGACAAGAATACCGACCACGAGCCAGATCCAAATAACTCACAACCAAGACCTCCAAATTCAACGAATCAATCCAAAGTAAAACAAAGGGTATCCAAAGCCCCATCCACCCAAACGTTTAAGGCGGTCCCAAAGTTCCCAATCGGGTCCAAAGGCCCCGCCAACAAAAGCCCCATCGCTTTCAAAGTATCAGCCAAAGTTCCCAATGGTGGTACGTAAGGCGAAGGGCCGGCACCTGTTTACTTTCGAACGACTCTGCCATGCAGCCGGAGTGAGAAAGCAAACAGGTGCCGGCCCTTCGCCGCCGGGACACGTACCCCCAATTAACTGTTCTTCATGACAATCGAATCCACAACATCGGCCACATTCTCACAGCAGTCAGCGCAGTACTCCAGGAAGGCGTATACGTCACGCCAGGCGATGACCTCGAGCGGGTCCTTGCCGTTAACGTGCAGGTTGCGCATGGCGTTGATATAGAGCTCGTCGGCTTCGGACTCGATGGTGTTGATCTGGATGACGAGTTCGCGCAGGGTCTTGGACTTGCGGTAGTTGGGCAGCTCGACCATCAGGTCTTTCATGGCGCGGCAGGCGTCAGTCACCTTGTGGGCGATGACGATGGCGTCGGGATGGATGCTCTGGATGTTGGTGAAGTAGACGCGCTGCACGACGCCCTCGATGCGGTCGAGCACGGTGTCGAGTGAGCAGCTCATCAGATCCAGATCCTCGCGCTCGAGCGGGGTGATAAAGGCGGTGAGCAAGGCGTCCTCAAGCTCATGGTGCTTCTTGTCGGCCGCATGCTCGATCGCGTGCATCTTGTTGAGCATATCGTGAATCTTTGCGGGATCGAAGTTCTCGAAAATCTTGGTGAGCAGCTCGGCGGCCTGGACGGCAAGGTCGGCGCAGGCGACGTAGTTGTCGAAGTAGAACGAATCGGGTTTCTTTGCCATGGGTGGGTCCTTTCGAGGCGAAGACGGGTGGGCGAGGTAATGCAGTCCGGATGGACGTTCGGTTTGACTAGAGGAACATCATGAACAGCTTGGCCATGACAAAGCTGATGAGTCCGCAGGCGGGGAAGGTGAAGAACCAGGTGAACATCATGTCTTTGACGACGCCGAAGTTGATGGCTGAGAGGCGCTTGACGGCACCGACGCCCATGATGGCGCAGGTCTTGATGTGTGTGGAGGACACGGGGATGCCGGTAAGGGTGGCAAGCAGCAGGTTTGCGGCACCTGCGAGGTCGGCGGAGAAGCCCTGATACTTTTCGAGCTTGACCATGCTCTGGCCGACGGACTTGATGATGCGCTCGCCGCCCACACTGGTGCCGATACCCATAGTGGCCGAGCACAGCAGCATAATCCAGATGGGGATGCCTGCATCGCCGACGCTCGTCTGGCCGCTGGCAAAGGCCACGCCTAAAAAGAGCACGCCGATGAACTTCTGTCCATCCTGCGCGCCGTGCATAAAGCTCATGGCCGCAGCGCTCGCGATCTGAGCGTATTTAAAGAAGACATTGGCACGTCGCCTGTTGGCGGCGGCGAAAAGAATCGAGACGAGCTTGCACAGGACCCAGCCCATGACAAAGCCCAGGCCGATGGAGAGCGCCAGACCGTAGATGACCTTCATCCACTCGTGGACGTTGACGCTGCTCGCACCGCCGAGGGCGATGGCGGCACCGGTCAGGCCGGCGATAAGGCTGTGGCTTTGCGAGGTGGGGATGCCAAAACGCGACGCTGTGGCGCCGTAGACGACGATGGAGAACAGCGCCGCGCATAGGCAGGCGAGCGCCATGGTGCTGTTTCCGCCAAAGTCGACGATATGTGAGATGGTGTTGGCGACGCTCGCGTTAAAGTGCGTCATGATGAGCACGCCGAGGAAGTTGAATGCGGCGCTCATGAGAATGGCGGCGCGGGCGGGCATGCAACGCGTAGTGACGCAGGTCGCGATGGCGTTGGGCGCGTCGGTCCATCCATTGACGAAGATGGCGCCCAACGCGAGGATCACGGTGACGGCAAGGACTGGGTTCGACACAATTTGGCCGAGGAAGGTTGAGAACGTTACGTCCATATATGGGCTTTCTCGAAGTTTGCAGACACGTTACAAAAACATGATAAATCGTATCACCTCCTGCGGGTCTCTTTACCGAGTTCTGATGGGAGAAGTGAACTTTTTGGCACTAAAATTGAATATTAGCCCTGTTGACCGCGGGTGTTCTTTTTGCTAACACGCCATGCGGACACGTGCGATTACTACGACACTCCAAAACCACAGTCTGTTCGCTTTACAACATGCAAACATGCGTTCGATAATAGGAGGCATGGAATATCGACAGACAGACGGCAAAACTCGGCGCGTGCACAAGCAGTATGTGGACGTCGTGGCCCGCATCCTCGCGGGCGGACAGGTCGTGCCGGTCACCGTCTGCTGGGTCGACGGCCGTTGTTTTACGATCGACGAAATTATCTCGACCACCGGGTTTGGCCTGATGGTCCACGGCATCCGTACGGCAACATATAAGGTGCGTTTTGGCGGGCACGCGACCGAGTTGTATCTGGAGGACCAGACGCGCGAGCGGGCAGACGGCTCGCAGGCACACGTGATGCGTTGGTGGGTCTGGGCCTTTGATCGTACGCTTGAGGGCGAGCGCCGTAGGTAAGGACGTACGGCATTCGGGTACAATGACAGGAATCTTGTCAGCTACTGCGCTGTCGCGGCGCTTTTGAAAGGACGAAATTATGAACGATATTCAGGGCTATCAGAATGGCCCCATCGAAACCGGCGCAAGCCGTGCCAAGGAGATGTCGCCGCGTGCGTATAATCTTGCCATGTCTGCCCTGATCTTTTTGGGCTTTTGCGCCATGGGCGTCGGTGCTTACTTTACGAGCACCATGTCGTTTGCGCGCATGATGATGAGCGGCGCCGCTTTGCCGCTGGTCTTTGGCTCATTTATTTTGACCATCGTCGGCATGGTCATGATGTCGGCCGCCGCCAGCAAGCAGTCCGTGGGCCTGTCCCTTGTGGGCTACGTAATCTTTGCGAGTACCTTTGGCCTGACCGCGTCGTTTGGCCTTGCCAACTACGACCTGCCCACCATCAACACTGCCTTTATCGCCACGGCCGCCATCACCTTTGTCTTTGGCGCCTTGGGCGTGACGTTCCCCAAGTTTTTCCAGCGCGTATATGGCATCGGTTTTGGCATTCTGCTCGCCACTATTCTGGTTGAGATCGTGCTGATGTTCATGGGCGTCTCGCAGACCATCACCGACCTGATCGTGATCGTGGTGTTCGCCGGCTTTATTGGCTACGACACCTATGTTGCCACGACAGTGCCGCCTACGCTGCCCAACGCCGTGCTCATGGCGTCCAATCTGTTCGTGGACATTATCAACGTGTTCCTGCGTATTCTGAACATCCTCGGCCGTCGCGATTAAAGCGCGGCATTGCGACGCTTCTTGCCGGACACGGTAAAACGATACGAAAGGCGGTCCTTCGGGGCCGTCTTTTTTGTGCGCGGCGGGGTATGATGGATGGGAAAAAGCCGATAGCGGCAGCGACAGGAAAGGTGGCCACGTATGGCAGATGTCGACAACAGGAACCGTAACCGCAGGTCTAACCGAGCGGGTCAGCCCAATCCCAAGCGCGAGGCGCGTGCCAAGGCCGCCGAGCGCCATGTGGCGGCTGTGTCCGAGGCCTGCGCCAAGGACATCGAGCGTTCGCTTGCCGGCGTGCGCGAATTCGACGGTATGCCTGCCGGCTTTGTCGCGGCGATGAAGGCCAAGGCCCAGAAGCTGTCTCTTATACACATCTGACGCTGCCGACGATACTCCTTGTGT
>CABRIB010000122.1 GCA_902470915.1 uncultured Collinsella sp.
CGTAGCGGGTGGTTTAAAGCTGGCCGCTGCGCGGCCAGCAGACTAAAGTCTTGAATCAAAGTGCTCATTGCCTGTGTGGCAATGAGCACTAATTGACGTAGATTAAATATTAGTTCTAACGTGAAACCCTGGAGCTGCTTGAGCAAAGAGGAAATGCCTATAATCAGTCAGCTTCGACTTCATCGGAAGTTGGCTCATCAAGAACAAAAGATGCTGAGCCACCTGTTCGGGTAACTATTCCGCCAAATCCTTGATAAGTTGAGCTGTATACATCATCGCTGGTGTCGCTTTCGATGAGATTAACCTCTCGATTGACGTAGCAGCTGAGGTACGAGTTAGATATGGATTCGTACTTAGTATCGTCATCGGCTCTAAGGAGTGAATACCAGAGCTCCTTTCTGCCCCATGCTGCGGCACCTCCCCCGCTAAGGCTAAGCACCCCAGGATATCCACATGTCGGCAAGCATACTTTCTCATATTCCGTGTTGTTGCCTGTGTCGTCTGTTTGAACCTCAAGCGAATAGGATTTACCCTCTGGTTCCTTTGGCAACGACATAGATTTAAGGTCTTCAAAAAAACGCGAGAAGTAGGCATTTTCAACATTCAAGTCAGGATTATCCGCTGCCTCGGCCTTTAGGTCCTCGTAACTAGAAGAGAGCTCATCGATCACATTTTGCTTTTTGCTTTCAAATTCGTCCTGCGATATGGGCCAATGCTCTTTAGCCATCGAGAGAACTTCTTTATCCGAAAGACCTTCAAGGTCCCTAAATCGAATCACCGAAGAGCCCGTTTCGTCGTATACATTCCAACATGTAACCGTTCCGTCTCCGTAAAATTCAAAGATTGCCGTTATCGATGTGTCTTTAGCAACGCTCTCACGTCCGTCTGCATAGTCATTACCAAAAGTGAACCAAAGCCCCTTTTGTTTGAAAGCGTCGGAGGGCGTATACGTCCCCGTCGCTTCAAGCCAATCGAACTGCTCCTTATCTGATGCAGTGTTATCCGCGGAATCGATTGGCCTGTCGTTTGTTGAGCAGCCACTCAAGGGGGATAGCAGCAAACATCCTGCAGCCAATCCCATATGTTTAACGATCTGCCGTCTTGAATAGCACTGCATAGACACTCCTTTTCTACGTACGTGTAGAAGAAATGGTATCCCCCCCCGAAAAGACAACCTTGCTCTGCGGTGAGTTTACCGAGCGGCATCTTATATGTCCCGAGCGGCATCTTTCATGTCATTAGAAAAAGCTGTCGTGTTTTGACGGGGGGTCCTCCGGTGGGAGCTACTCCAGCTCAAACGCTCCGGTGTAGAGCTGGAGTAGCTCCCACCGGAGGCTGGGGCCCCATTTGTTTGCTGAGATTTTTCTAGGACAGCGAGAGTAGTTAAAAAAAGCCCCGTCCCAAATGAGCTAGTTGAGGAGTTGGGCCATGGCGTTGACGAATTTTTGGACTTGGAGGGTGGGCTCGAGCGGATAGTGCAAAAAGACCGGCACCTCGCGACCGCACAGGAACGGCACGCCCACAAAGGCAGGGTGCACCCCCGACCACGCTCCGCAGGTGAGCACCGCGTCGCCCTTTTCCTCCGCCTCATTAAAGAGCGCAAAGTCAAAGCTGTCCACGTCGATCACGTCTACGCCGCCGTCGGCCAACAGATCGATACGCAGACTGTCCATAGCGTCGTTGCCGTGACGGAGCACGCGCAGGCGCATGCCCTCTAAGTCGGCAACTGTGATGCGCGTCTTGCGCGCCAGCGGGCTTGTGCGCGGCAGGTCGATATAAAACGGCACGTTGACAATGCGGAGCCTTTGGCAGGCATCACCCCAGCGTGGGGTAGAAAAACTCGACTGCACCACATCGACCTCGCGGCCCAAGCTGCGCATGACGGTCTCGCGCTCATCGTAGAGGTCGCTTACCGGCACGATCTCAAATCGCAGCGACGGTTCCAGATCGTGAATGCCCGACCACATCGACAACGTTTGGCGCCCCGGACACATCATCGACACGCCCAGGCGTACGGCACCGCCATCGCCCGCTGCGCGTCGGGCGCGGCGCAACGCATCCTCGGACTGCCGCATGATCGAGCGCGCGTCATCCACCAGCAGCGCGCCGGCCGGCGTCACCTTGACGCCCGAGTGCGAGCGTTCGAACAGCGTGATGCCGAACTCGGCCTCGAAACCCGACACCTGCTTGACGAGCGCCGGGGTCGACACGCGCAATTTTGCCGCCGCACGCGAGAAGCTTCCCAGCTCCGCGGCGGCCGATATGGCCTCGAGTCGTCGATCGTACACGTCAATCTCCCGTTTTCGCGCCCATGGCCACATGGTGCCACAGGGGGTTGTTTTCGCAGGTCACACACTCAATCAAGGACACATCGTCTTGCGAGCTATAAACCTACGGTTAACGCCATTCTAACAAATATGCAATTCACCTGCGCAAATGCAAAGCATACGATAACCAGCGAAAACCACGTGGGTCGGTTAATGGGAGCGACCCACCGGGAGGCACAAGAAGGGAAGTTCCTATGAGCAATTGGCTTAAGCTCGAGGGCGATGTCTGCGCCGTGACTGGCGCGCTCGGCGGTATGGGCGTCGAGATTTGCCGCGAGTTCGCCCGCAACGGCGCCAACGTCGTCCTGCTCGACCTGGACGAGGAGAAGGTCAAGGCTGCTGCCGCCGACCTCGCTGCCGAGTTTGGCATCCACGCCGAGGGTTACAAGATGAACGCCACCGACGAGGCCGAGGTTCAGGCCGCCGTCGACGCCACCATCGCCGACTTCGGTCGCGTCGACGTCCTCGTCAACACCGCCGGTATCCTGCGCTTCGCCGCCATGGAAGACCTGCCGCTGAGCGACTGGGAGCAGGTGCTCAACGTCAACCTCACCGGTTACTTCATCACCTCGCAGCGCTTTGGTCGCGAGATGATCAAGGCCGGCCAGGGTCGCCTGGTGCACATCTCGACCGTTGCCAGCCACTCCCCCGAGACCTTCTCGGGCGTGTACAGCTCCACCAAGGCGGGCGTCAACATGATGTCCAAGATGCTGGCTGCCGAGTGGGGCCCCTACGGCGTGCGCTCCAACTGCGTCGAGCCCTGCTTCGTTAAGACCCCGATGTCGGCCAACTTCTACGCCGACCCCGAGGTCGAGAAGAGCCGCAGCCGTCTGATCGCCACGCGTCGCATCGGCGAGGTCAGCGATATCGCCAACGCCGTCATGTTCCTGGCGTCCAAGCGCTCGGACTTTACCACCGGCGACGCCATCAAGGTCGACGGCGGCTTCTCCAACATGATGGGTGACCTCACCGCCAAGCCCGGCGGCCGTCGCGCCTATGCCGACAACTACCTTAAGAACAAGGGTGTCGAGCTCTGGTCCGATGAGTCCGGCGTCGCCAAGCCGACTGACCAGTAAACCAACCTGACAGGGAGGCCCCGCGGACACGACCGCTCCTCCCCCGTATCGATTAGAAAGAGTCCAATGGCTTCCACCAACTCCAACAAGGGTCGCGCCGTCGTGCTTTCCGCCGCGTGCG
The DNA here is from genome assembly GCA_902470915.1 of uncultured Collinsella sp. Taxonomy (GTDB): domain Bacteria; phylum Actinomycetota; class Coriobacteriia; order Coriobacteriales; family Coriobacteriaceae; genus Collinsella. Next base: position 3,525 of record CABRIB010000122.1, read on the forward strand.
TCACCATGTTCTTCATCAGCTCCATCGCGCTGTATTCCGTCGTGAGCAAGAACCTGCTCGCCGTCTACCCCGAGTGGTCCAGCGCTCTCACCTGGGCCTTCCCGGTCTTTCAGACCATCATGGCCGTGACGGGCATCTTCGCCGGCCGCATCTCCGATAAGATCGGCCCGCGCAACGTCGTAATCGCCGCCGCCGTGTGCTACGGCCTGGGCTGGTTCATGTCCGGCACCGTCACCGAGCCGTGGCAGTTCTACCTGTGGTTCTCGCTCGTCGCCGCTGTCGGCAACGGCCTGGGCTACAACCCGGCGCTCACCACCGGCCAAAAGTGGTTCATCGACAAGAAGGGCCTCGCCTCCGGCATTACGCTCGCCGCTTCGACCGCCGGTCCTGCCGTGCTGTCCCCGGTGCTCGCCTCGCTGCTCATCCCGAGCCTGGGCATCTTTGGCGCCCTTAAGGCGCTCGGCGTCATCTTCTTTGTGATGATCGCCGCCTCCGCCCTGTTCCTGAAGGCCCCCGAGGCCGGTTGGCTGCCCGAGGGCTTCGAGGCCCCCAAGGGCGGCGCACACGCCGGCACCTTCGGCGACCTCACCCCGGGCGAGATGGTCAAGACCCCGCGCTTCTGGGTCCTCATCGTCACCTTCGCCTTTGCCGCCACCGCGGGCACCCTGCTCGTCTGTCTCTTATACACATCTCCGAGCCCACGAGACGGACTCCTATCTC
>CABRIB010000123.1 GCA_902470915.1 uncultured Collinsella sp.
AAGAGACAGGATCTTTACGGGGGAGAAGGTGCCTTCTTCGACAAAGCGTTTGAGATCGCGCGCCAGGGTGGCCGGGTCGCAGCTCACGTAGGCGACATCGCGGGCACTCGTGCTGGCGATAAGGTCGATCGCTTCGGGGGCGAGGCCTGCGCGCGGCGGGTCGACCACCAAGACGTCGGCGTCCTGATCGGGGAACTCGCGCACCGCGTCGCCGCCGATGACGTCGACGTTATTGAGCTTGTTGATCTCCAGGTTGCGACGCAGGTCGCGCACGGCCGGGCCGTAGGCCTCGACGGCGGCGACAAAGTCGCAGCGGCGGGCGAGCGGCAGGGTAAAGGTGCCGGCACCGCAGTACAGGTCCACGGCTAGCTCGTCTTCCTGCGGGTCGAGGGCGTCCATAACGAGCTCAATCAGAATCTCGGCGCCCTTGGTATTGACCTGGAAAAACGACGGGGCAGATAAGCGCATCTGGCCTTCGGCGATATTCTCGGTCCACGAGCCCTCGCCGGCGAGCATCTCGACTTTGGAGACACGGCGGGCTTTCTTTTCGCCCTTGCTCATCACACGCACCACGCTCGTGGGATGAGCGGCGTCCGCCAGCACGCGGGAGACCTGCGAGCGCGGGAAGGAACCCGTGGGCGTCCAGAGTGCGACCTCGAGCGCCTTGGTGCGACGCGAGGCACGAATGCCCACGCGCTCAAGGCCCAGATCGTGGCTGCCGCTCAGATAGTTGAGCGCGCCGACGACCGATTTGAGTGCCTTAGGGAAGCGTTTGTCGAACAACGGACACGAATCGACGGTCACGATTTTGCTGGGATCGACGCCGTGCATGCCAAGGCGCACGCGACCGTTGACGACGGTCGGTTCGAGCTCGATTTTATTGCGGTAGCCCCAGTCGTCCTTGGTATGGCGGATGGGCTGCACCAGCTCATCGACCTGCTCAGGAGCGAACTTGCCGATGCGCTCGAGCGTGGAACGCAGGTTTTGCTCCTTGGCGGCGAGCTGCGTCGCGCGTGAGAGATTGCCCCACGAGCAGCCGCCGCAGATGCCCACGAAGGGGCAGGGAGGCTGAATGCGATCGGGGCTTGGCTCCAGAATCTCGGTGGTGCGGGCGCGCATGAACGACTTGCCGTCCTGTACGACCTCGGCCTCGACGGTGTCGCCTGCCACGGCGCCCTGCACAAAGACGGCCTTGCCGTTGTCGGCGTGCGCCAGCCCGTCGGCTCCGTAGGTCATCGATTCTATAGTGAGCTTCATATCCCTGCCTGTCATTCGCGTTGTTGTCCGCACCATGGTAGCAGGGAAAAGCGCCCCGCATCCGAGGCTTTCCTCAAATGCGGGGCGCTTCTACAAACTGCTTCTACAAACGTCTATTTCGTCTTGCCGGTAATGAGCGTCTTAAGACCCAGGCCGATCAGACCCAGTCCCATGCGCACGCGACCGGGGCGATGGCGCTCGATGGCCTTGGTCTTGCCGGTGGGCTTATCGCGACGGGCGTTCGGCTCGGGTGCGGGCTTGGTGACCTGCGGCTCGGGCCGAGGTACAGGTGCGGGCTTGGGCTCAATGACGGTCGCCTGGACCTTCTGAACCTCGGGCGCTTTCTCCGCGGCGGGCCCTGCGGCAGCCTCGGGCTCATTCACCGGGGGAGCGGCAACCGCTTCCGGTTTGGCAACTGCCCTATGTTCAACCTCGGCCTGAATAGCCTCCTCGGCCACACGTTCCTTCTCCTGCGCACGCTGCTGCGCGGCGGCCTCGGCGTTGCGATAGGCACGCTCCAGCAGAGCTTCCTGCGAGTTGAAGGGCTTCTCGTCCTCTTTGCGCTCCACGGGAACCCAGGTGCCGTCACTCGTCAGGCTGCGTGCCTTTACGTTGTCGCGCAGCTGCATGCCCATGTACTCGCGCACCAGGGCACGGCAGGTGGGGTCGAGCACGGGGAAGGCAATCTCCACGCGGTGCTCGGTGTTGCGCGTCATCATGTCGGCCGAGCTCAGATAGATCATGTCAGAGTCCACGCCAAAGGCGTAAACGCGCGCATGCTCCAAAAAGCGTCCGACGATAGAACGGACATGCACGTTCTCGGTCTTGCCCGGAACGCCCGGCTTGAGGCACGAGATGCCGCGGATGATCATGTCCACGCGGACTCCTGCGCACGACGCCTCGGCGATCTTGTCGATGACCTCGCGGTCGGTGAGTGAGTTGAGCTTAAAGAACACACGGGCGGGCTCGCCAGCGAGGGCGCGCTGGATCTCGCGATCCAGGCCGCGCATGATGAGCGGCTTCAGGCCGACCGGCGCCACGCCCAGGAAGCGGTAATCGCCGCGCAGGTTGCCCAGCGACAGGTTGCGGAAGAACAAGTTGGCGTCCTCGCCGATGCCGGGATGGGCGGTCATGAGCATAAAGTCGCTGTAGAGCTTGGCCGTCTTCTCGTTAAAGTTGCCGGTGCCCAAAAGCGTCAGGCGTGTAAGCGCCATGCCCTCGCGATAGGTGAGCTGGCAGATCTTGGAGTGGCACTTAAAGCCCTCGGAGCCGTAGATGACGGTGCAGCCCGCTTCTTCCAGACGCTCGGCCCACTCGATGTTGTTTTGCTCGTCGAAGCGGGCGCGGAGCTCCATGAGCACCGTGACCTCTTTGCCGTTCTCGGCTGCATCGATCAGCGACTCGCACAGGCGGCTCTGCTTGGCCACGCGGTAGAGCGTGATTCGCAGCGAGATGCACTCGGGGTCGTAGGCGGCCTCGTGCACCAGATCCAGGAAGGGGTTCATGGCCTCATAGGGATAAAAGAGCAGCTTGTCGTGCTGAAGTACCTGCTCTCGGATGGAGCGGGTCATATCGATGGTGGGGTTGGGCTGCGGCTTAAACGGCGTAAAGAGCAGCTCGTTGCGCAGGTGCTCGGGAATCTTGCCCTCAATGCCAAAGACATAGCCCAGGTTGAGCGGGATATCGCAGGTAAAGACCGAGCGACGCGAGAGCTCGAGCGCCTTGCGGATAGTCTTGAGCGTTGGCTTTTCGAGCGAGCCCGATACGGCGAGCACCACCGGCTGCAGGCGCAAGCGTTTCTTGAGGATGCGCTTCATGTGCTGGCGGTAATCCTCTTCTTCCTCGACGCCCTCGCCGTCCGGGTCGATATCGGCATTGCGGGTGACGCGGATCAGCGCGCGATCCAGCGGCTTATAGGAGCCAAAGCAGCTGTCCAGGCAGGCGAGGATGACGTCCTCGAGCAGAATGTAGGAGTAGGTGCCGGTGGGCGAGGGGATCTCGACCACGCGGTTCATCGAGGCGGGAATCTCGATCAGGCCCAGCAGACTTTCCTCGTCGGTGACGCCGTCCAGGCCGCACGCCAGGTAGAGCGCGCCGTTGCGCAGGTTGGGGAAGGGGTGGCGCGGGTCGATCACCAGCGGTGAGATGACCGGCGACACGTAGGCCTGGAAGTAGCGGGTTACAAAGGTGCGCTCCTCGGGCGTAAGCGAATCGATCCGGGCGCGGTGAACGCCCAGGGTGTCGAGCTTGCCCTCGATGTTCTTAAAGATGGACTCCCAACGGGTAAGGAGCCCGGGCATTTCGGCCATGACAGCATCGACCTGTTCGGAGGCGGTCATATTGCTCTTGTTGTCGACAGGCTGTTTTTTGAGCTCGGCAAGGTCGGACAGGCCACCCACGCGCACCATGAGGAACTCATCGAGGTTTGACTCGAAAATCGACACGAACTTTAGACGCTCGAACAGCGGAACGGTCTCATCGAAGGCTTCGTCAAGCACGCGGTTGTCAAAGCGCAGCCAGCTAAGCTCTCGGTTTTGCGTGTACGAGAAGTCGCGCGGCGGCTTGCGCAGCTTTGCGGCGGCTTGCTTCTTTTCGATTTTGCTCGGCATATGCATCTGTCCGTTCAGTCCCCGTAGAGGACGGTAGCCTAACTCTAATTCACTATTGTCTCAATTTAGTCGACCGCTGGCACTGACGTATCGCGTGAACGGTATCTTTACCTACTTCTTACGCTGACAAGTTATAGGACTGACGCCCTGCTCGTCTGCAAGCGGTCTATATCCTCACTCAACTGGTACGTAAGTGTGAATCTGTCTCTTATACACATCTGACGCTGCCGACGATACTCCTTGTGTA
>CABRIB010000124.1 GCA_902470915.1 uncultured Collinsella sp.
CACAAGGAGTATCGTCGGCAGCGTCAGATGTGTATAAGAGACAGTATACAAAGAGATCAAGCTTTTCCAAGGACAGGCCAAGAAACCCAGCCAGATCGCCTTTCGACTGAAGTTCGTTGAGCATCAGATTATCCTTAAAGTTAATAGCCGGTTCCTCCGTAGAGTCGTACCTGATAGACACGTAGCAGAATATAATGTGCAAACAAAGCACTTCCGATTGCGATGCGCAAACGCTAATTCGAACCGGCTATAGGGTCATTTTACCAGTCTTTAATTTTGCGCAAAGGCTGAACCGCGCTTTATAACTCCGCGATGGGGCAAGTATGATGTTGGCGCGCCTTCCACGGTGTCGTCTGTGCAATGAGCCCCCTCGTGTCCTTTCAGGTAGAAACAGTAGCCTCCAGATTCCATCGATGCTGCAATCTGAGTTTCCGTGCTCACGTGTTTGCCTCGGATTTCCATCCAGAATAGGCATTCAGACGATGTCGTCCTTGAAGATGATTATGAATGGAGAGAAGAAATCTTTCTTGTTTGTCATAGGGCGCTATCAATGTCGCGAATTGAACTTATAGCCGACATGTGCTCGGCAAATGCTGAGAGATGATCTTCTTGGTGATGCGACGGCATGCTGCCAGTTGTAAGGTCATCGATTAGCGATAATCGGTGATTAGCAAATAGATGAGAAATCGATCACCGCATACTTCTGAAAATATGGCACCTCAGCAGCGATATGCGGCACCAAAAAGTGCCAATCCCAGCAGGAATAACGATAAAGAGGCGGCGATCCAGTTGTTGTCGCCGGCCTTGGGGAGCGTCGCGGTGGTCTCAGTGGCAGTCTTGGGCCTAGAGGACGTGGATATAGTGGTCTTGGTTACCGTCGTCTTGGACGTCGTTGTTGTCTTGGTTGTCGTGGCCGCGGGTTTCAGCGAGGGATTTGCCGTGGGCTCTGTGGTGGGCTCTCCGGCAGCGGGGTCGGCATCGGAGGAAGGCTCACCCGCCTCTCCGCCCGGCACGTCGCGCCCGCCAGTCTCCCCTGCCGGCGGCGTGGCGCCTTCGGGCTCAACCACCACATGCGGCGCCAGCGCACCGCCGGCATCCACCACACCATCAGCACTAAAAGCCCCACCGGCAGGCGCCACAAACCGCGCGGACACAAGCGAGCCGCCCGTGCACGCGACACCGCCATCGGCACCGGCCGCATCAAGCCACGAGGCATCGACGGAAAGCCGACAGGCAGCCACGCCAGCACCAATGCCAGCGTCCTGCAGATACACACCGTAAGCGCGCACGCCCGCTCCGGACCCGGCGCCCGCGGCAACGACGCGCCCGCCGCCGCGCACGGCCATGTCGCCTGCGATCACGCCGGCTACCGCCTCGTCCGTAATATCGGCCCCGTCCGCCCGGGCATCGACGGCGCAGCCGTCCACCACGAGCGCCTGCGAGGCGTGGATCCCGCACTGCGAGCCCGTGGCCGTCAGGGTCCCGGTGCCGCGAAGCGTCAGGCTGCCCCACACCTCCATGCCGCACAGCGTGATGTCCGCATCGGGCGCATGCGACTCCGTCACGGAGTTTTGCCCGGCAAGCGTCAGCACCAGGTCGCCGTCGGAGCCGATGGCCTCGCCCGCGTAGCCGTCAAGCTCAAGGTGGCCGGCGTCGGTCCAGGCCCAGCCGGGGCCCGACACGCCCGGCTCGCAGTACGTCGCGCCCGCGATAAACAGGCTCTCCGCGCCCGCGGCATAAGAAGGCCCGCCCAGCAAAACGCATAGGCAGGCCATGGCGGTAAACATCTTGCAGTCCCTTTTAATGAGAAGGCAAATCGCTATAACCGAGTTTGTCCGAACATCGCGTAAGGCATGAGTCAGGTCGAAGGTGTTCATCGAGACGACAGGGACAGAGATGCCTTAATAGGTCGTCTCGATCTGGGCGAACCCCTCGTACCTAGGATCGACGCACCTCGATAGAGAACGCGGGGGCGCAGTTTGCCGCATTCCGCTCACCGACAGTGTTGGGCCATCGCTTTAAGGAACCTGTCGATGAAAAGGAAGAGTCTGGTAGCGTATGGCCACACGCAGGATCTACCGGCGAGCACATTGCGCAACCTTTTGCAGAGCAAACCGCTGCCAGGGCCTGGTTTGGAGACGATATTCCAGCCTAGGATGGGAGGCAATCATCATTGCGCAGCTAAATCTCCAACAATGTTGAACAAATAGGATGTCATTTGCTTGAAATCCGGATAGCTTTGGCGGTGTCGATATTAAGGGAGCTATCGGAACAGCTCATCATGGCTGCCGGTGCGTTCGAAGAAAGCTACCTCTTCGTTTGATGACCATATGACAAGCCAGTCGCCAGAGTTTGCTACGTGACATTCGTTTCGCCCTGCCCAGTTGCCGCTTAGCCGGTGCATATTATGACGTCGTTTTAATATGTCCATTGACTCGGGTGTATTCTGTAGCACCAGGTCAATTAGCTTTTGAAGCTCGGATAGATCCCATTTACGGCGCTTTGCTTTTTTCTTTAAATCGCGGGAGAAGGCTGCAGAGAACTCTGCGGTTAACGTGCTCATTGTGCCATCGCCGCAGCGATAAGATCGGCGCCATTGTCAAAACGTCCTTTTTTGCCAGATGCAAGAAATGCGTCCCCCTCGCGAATGGCCTCAAGGCTTTCGGCATTGGGCTCCTCAGGGGCAAAAGTCAACGGGATGCGATGGGTGTTGACCATTTGCTTGAAGAATGCGCGCGTCACGGACGACAAATCAAGTCCATAGTAATCAGCCACTTCTGCTGCCTCGCGTTTGAGGTCATCGTCAACCCTAATGGTTAATGTTGAGCTTGCCATTTTGGACCCTCCAATCGTGTGAGTGCAACCTTAGTATAACGCACATACACTAGTAGATTGTGTAATTACAATCAATTAACTAAGCCTTTTAGTGGTACGGCACGTCATACATTGCATGCAGTAAAAAGGCAACGCTCCCTTTCGGAAAGCGTTGCCTTTAAAGCTTCAACTGGGATCTTGTATTGCAGCTAGGTATGCCGCACGCCCCAACAGCGATATGCGGCACCTAGAAGCACTGTCCCCAGCAGGAAAAGCGTCGCAGAAGCGGCGATCCAGTTGCTGTCGCCGGTCTTGGGGAGAGACGACGTCGTTGTCGTAGCAGGCTTGGGCTTGGGGACTTTGGCGACCGTGGTCTTGGTTATTGTCGTTGTTGTCTTGGTTGTCGCGGCCGCGGGTTTCAGCGAGGGATTTGCCGTGGGCCCCGTGGTGGGCTCTCCGGCAGCGGGGTCGGCATCGGAGGAAGGCTCACCCGCCTCTCCGCCCGGCACGTCGCGCCCGCCAGTCTCCCCTGCCGGCGGCGTGGCGCCTTCGGGCTCAACCACCACATGCGGCGCCAGCGCACCGCCGGCATCCACCACACCATCAGCACTAAAAGCCCCACCGGCAGGCGCCACAAACCGCGCGGACACAAGCGAGCCGCCCGTGCACGCGACACCGCCATCGGCACCGGCCGCATCAAGCCACGAGGCATCGACGGAAAGCCGACAGGCAGCCACGCCAGCACCAATGCCAGCGTCCTGCAGATACACACCGTAAGCGCGCACGCCCGCTCCGGACCCGGCGCCCGCGGCAACGACGCGCCCGCCGCCGCGCACGGCCATGTCGCCTGCGATCACGCCGGCTACCGCCTCGTCCGTAATATCGGCCCCGTCCGCCCGGGCATCGACGGCGCAGCCGTCCACCACGAGCGCCTGCGAGGCGTGGATCCCGCACTGCGAGCCCGTGGCCGTCAGGGTCCCGGTGCCGCGAAGCGTCAGGCTGCCCCACACCTCCATGCCGCACAGCGTGATGTCCGCATCGGGCGCATGCGACTCCGTCACGGAGTTTTGCCCGGCAAGCGTCAGCACCAGGTCGCCGTCGGAGCCGATGGCCTCGCCCGCGTAGCCGTCAAGCTCAAGGTGGCCGGCGTCGGTCCAGGCCCAGCCGGGGCCCGACACGCCCGGCTCGCAGTACGTCGCGCCCGCGATAAACAGGCTCTCCGCGCCCGCGGCA
>CABRIB010000125.1 GCA_902470915.1 uncultured Collinsella sp.
AGATAGGAGTCCGTCTCGTGGGCTCGGAGATGTGTATAAGAGACAGGACCTGCTTAGCAAGATGGTCGGTAACCTTGGGGTCGATGCCATATTGGCCGTCGCCCATCAGCGCTTCGCCGGAAAGCTTAAGAAGCACGCGTTTATATCGGATGTCGGACAAAGCGATCCTCCTTTAGATTGAACTTTCAACATTCTATCAAAGGCTCTAAGAAGAGCCATGAAAAAGCAGGCTGTGAGTAAAACCCACAGCCTGCTCATTACCAGCTACAAGAGCTTATTTACTCGCCACGGACCAGACGGTCAAAGGCAACGACGGTAATGGTGTCGCCGAGCTCCTTGGAGACCTGCTCAGCGTACTTCTTGATGGTGAGGGAGCTGTCCTTGATGAACTCCTGCTCGGTGAGCACAGACTGCTTGTAGAACTTCTCCAGACGACCGACAGCCATCTTCTCCTGGATAGCCTCGGGCTTGCCGGACTCGGCAGCCTGAGCCATGTAGATCTGCTTCTCGTGCTCGACGGTCTCGGCCGGAACCTGATCGCGGGTAGCGCAGATCGGGGCGACGGCGGCAACCTGAAGGGCAACGTCGTGAGCGAAGGTCTTGAAGGATTCAGCCTGAGCGGTCTCAGCCTTCTCGAAGGCGAACTCGACGAGGACGCCGATCTTACCACCCATGTGGATGTAAGAAGCGAGCGCGCCGTTCTCAGCCTTGCGGGCAGCGAAGCGGGAGATCTTCATGTTCTCGCCCATGATGTGAATCATCTCGGTGAGCTCGGAGGAAACGGTCTCCTCGCCCATCGGCTTCTCGAGCAGAGCGTCGACGTCAGCAGGCTCGGTGGTAGCGACAACCTCAGCGACCTTGGAAGCAAAGCCGGTGAACTTGGCGTTAGAGCCAACGAAGTCGGTCTCGCAGGAGAGCTCGAGCAGAGCGCCGGTCTTGCCATCCTCGGAGACGAACGCGGCGACAGCGCCCTCGTTGGTCTCACGGCCAGCCTTCTTGGCAGCCTTGGCAAGGCCGTTCTTACGCAGAACGTCGACAGCGGCGTCCATGTCGCCGTCAGCCTCGACGAGAGCCTTCTTGCACTCCATCATCGGGGAGTCGGTCATCTCGCGGAGCTGCTTGACCATAGCGGCGGTAATCTGGGCCATTGTGGTTCCTTTCAAAGAGATGAAAAAGAATTAACTAAGACTGATTTACTCGGCCTTGGGCTCAGCGGCCATCTCGGCCTCGGAGACCTGCTCCTTGCCGGAGCCAGCGAGGCAGGCGTCAGCCATGAGCTCGCACATAAGGGTGACAGCGGAGATAGCGTCATCGTTGCAGGGGATGCCGTACTCGACCTCGTCGGGATCGGAGTTGGTGTCGATCAGGGCGACGACGGGGATGTTCAGGCGCTGGGCCTCCTTGATGGCGTTCTCCTCGCGCTTGGTGTCGATGACGAAGAGAGCCTGGGGCAGACCCTTCATGTCGCGGGCGCCACCGAGGTTGGTCTGGAGCTTAGTGAGCTCCTTGCCGAGAACAGCCTGCTCCTTCTTGGGCAGAACAGCCATGCGGCCGTCCTCGACCATGGCCTCGAGCTCCTCCATGCGGTTGATGCGGGAGCGGATGGTGACGAAGTTGGTCAGCATACCGCCGAGCCAACGCTGGTTGATGTAAGGCATGTTGGCGCGCTCAGCAGCGTTCTTGACGGCCTCCTGAGCCTGCTTCTTGGTGCCGACGAACAGCACGTTGCCACCCTTGGCGACGTTCTTGACGAAGGTGTAGGCCTGGTCGGCGTCGAGGATGGTCTGCTTGAGGTCGAGGATGTAGATGCCGTTGCGCTCACCGAAGATGAACGGCTTCATCTTGGGGTTCCAGCGACGGGTCTGGTGACCGAAGTGACAGCCGGCCTCGAGCAGGGTGCGGATATTAATCTTGGTAGCCATGTTAAACCTCCTGTGGTTTGCCTCCGCGCGGGGTCATCCTCCAAAACCAACCCGGACATGTGCTACCAAAGCCCGGGCACCACGGTATGAAGTAGCCGCGCGTGCGTGATAAAAACATGTTGCCGTGAAGCAACCCGATGAATGATAGCAGGAATGCATCTTCCTGCCAACCCGCAATCAAAACCACACACCTGAGTGCGGCGCGGGACGTCCCAGCCACTATTCGCCGCGGGGATGGGCTTGAGCCACGGCACGTTTGAGCCGATCGGGCGTGAGGTGCGTGTAAATCTGCGTCGTGGACAGGCTCGCATGACCCAGCAGCTCTTGAACCGAGCGCAGGTCCGCACCGCCCTCGAGCAAGTCGGTCGCAAAGGTATGGCGCATCGCATGCGGGGCAATGTCGGCCGGAATGCCGGCGAGCGTCGCCAGCATATGGAACCGCCGCCTGAGCATGGCGGCACTCATGCGATTGCCGCGCGCCGATATAAGCAGCGGATGCGGCCCGGTAGCGGGGTCACGGCGCTTTGCCTGAGCGAGCAACTCCGGCCTCCCCTCCTCAATATAGAGACGCGTCGCCTCGAGCGCACGACGATACAGAGGGACGATACGCTCCTTGCTCCCCTTGCCCCAAAGTCGCAGCGTTCGCTCGGACCAACCAATAGACTCCACGTTGAGCGCCGCGAGCTCCGAGATTCGCGCGCCGGAGGCATAGAGCAACTCAAGCATCGCCGCATCGCGCAGTCCCGCGGGCGTCGAGGTATCAGGCGTCTTGAGCAGCGCCTCAACCTGCTGGGTCGTAAGGACGCCCGGCAGGTCACGCGGCAGCTTGGGCGATGCGATCGCCGAGACCGCATCGCCCTCGACAATCCCCTCGGCAGCCATCCAGCGATAGAGTGAGCGAATGGCAGACAGGTGTGCCGCAAGGGTCCGAGCCGCCGCCTGGCCACGCGACAGCTCGGCCAAATAGGAACGAACGGTCCGTACGTCGGCGGCGCGAGCGTCGATGCCCTCGCGCTCGCACCAGGCAGCAAAGCGCTCCAGCCTCGAGCCATAGGCCGTCACCGTGTTGGGAGAAAGACCCTCGACGCGTGCGATATAGGCGATAAACGAGTCGACGGTGTCGTACAGGTCAAAGACTATGACCGGTCGCCTCCAAACAAGTCGGAACGCGTGGCCAAGTAGGCATCGAGGGCCTCGAGCGCACGGTCCGCATAGGCCTGGTAGCGGTCGCGCTTGCTGCGGCGCTTACCATCCTCGAGTGGCGGCACCAGGCCAAAGTTGACATGCATGGGCTGATAGCCCACGGTGGCAGGATCGGTCGCATAGCCCACGAGCGCACCCAGGGCACCCACACGCGGCAACTCGACGCCCGCGGCACCGATAGCCTCGGCATAGGTGTTGAGCGCCGCGAGCAGACCTGTCGCCACGGCTTCCATGTATCCCTCGGTACCGGTGATCTGACCGGCCAGACGCACGCCGGTACCGGGCACGGCAAAGGTGCCATCGAGCACGTGCGGGGCGTCGACAAAGGTATTGCGGTGCATGACACCGTAGCGGAAGAACTCAGCGTTCTCCAGGCCCGGCACCATATGGAAGACGCGCTTCTGCTCGCCAAAGGTCAAGTTGGTCTGGAAGCCCACCAGGTTATAGGCGGTCTTCTCCTTGTTCTCGGCACGCAGCTGAATCGCCGCCCAGGGGCGACGTCCGGTACGCGGGTCGGTGAGGCCGACGGGCTTCATGGCGCCAAAGCGAATGGCGTCCTTGCCGGTGCGCGCAACTTCCTCGGCAGGCTGGCAAGCCTGGAACAGATCGCCGCCCTCAAAGTCTTTGAGCACCACGCGGTCGGCCGTGGTAAGCGCCTCGATAAAGGCCTCGTACTCCTCCTTATTGAGCGGAGCGTTGAGATAGTCGCCGCCCCCCTGCTCCTCGTAGCGCGACTGCGAGAACAGCACGTCCATATCGAGCGTGGAGGCATCGACGATCGGCGCCGCCGCATCAAAGAATGCCAGGGCATCGCCACCGACGAGCTTCATAACCTCTTCGCTCAGCGCCGGTGAACCTGTCTCTTATACACATCTC
>CABRIB010000126.1 GCA_902470915.1 uncultured Collinsella sp.
CACAAGGAGTATCGTCGGCAGCGTCAGATGTGTATAAGAGACAGGTTTGAGCACGGGATGATATGGGCGGGCGCCCCAGGGACGGACAAACCTACTCCGTCTCGCCCGGTCGAGCGCCGCGGGCCAGGGCGTCCTGGTACTCCTTGACGGCCTTGAGCCTCTGCATCGGCTTCAGTCGCTCGAACATGGTGTTGCCGTGCAGGTGATCGATCTCGTGCTGCAGACACACGCAGAACAGATCGCCCGTGGCCTCATAGCGAATCAGGTTGGCGTCCAGGTCATACGCCTCGACGACAACGTGATCGGGACGCTCGATCTCGCAGCTAATGCCAGGGATGGAAAGGCAGCCCTCGCTAAACGGCACCAGATGGTCGCTCTGCTCAACAATGACGGGGTTGATGAGCACATACGGGTCATAGTCGTTCTTGTCGCTGTAATCGCAGTCGATGGTGACGAGCTGAATGAGCTCGCCGATCTGCGGGGCGGCCAGGCCGCAACCGCCGTTGTCAAACATCATTTTCTTCATCTTCTCGGCAAGCGCCTCGATCGCCGGGGTGATCTCCTCGATGACGGCGCACTCCTGGCGCAGACGAGGGTCGGGCGACAGTACGATTCCGTTGGCTTCCATGGCCATCCTTTCGGGTTGTTACATCAAATCATAGGCATCGACGTCAACGCTCACGCTCACGCCGCGCACGGAGCCCACCTCTTTGAGGCAGGCGTCGATATCATCAGAGACATGGTACCCTACCGGCGACTTTACAAGCAGATGGAAGCGGTAACGGTCCTTGGCTCTCTCGATTACACACGAAGCCGGACCAAGCACCTGGGGCACGGCGCTGCCTGCCCGCAAAAAGTCGGGCGCGGCGGCATGCCAGCGACGCTTGAGGAGCTTCGCGATGCGACCGATGTAGTCCCGCGCAACGTCCGCGTTCGTCGACCATACCAAGATGTTAGCCAGGCGCACGAACGGCGGATACAGGGCGTCGCAGCGCTGGTCCAGGTCGTAGTCGGTAAAAATCGAGCGGTCGTGCTCGGCGACGGCGCGAATGACCGGGTCCTCGGGCAGATAGGTCTGGATGATAACCTCGCCGGGGCGATCGCCGCGGCCGGCGCGGCCCGCAACCTGCTCCAGCAGATCGTAGGCGCGCTCCCCCGCGCGAAAATCTGGCAGCTTGAGCGCAAAGTCGGCATTGACCACGCCCACGAGCGTGACCTCGGGAAAGTCGAGACCCTTGGCAATCATCTGGGTACCCAGCAGCACCGCGCAATCGGCCGCATCGAACTGCTCGAGCAGCTTTTTGTGCGCGTCCTTGCCGCGCGTGGAATCGGCGTCCATGCGAATGATAGCGACGTCGTCGGGCAGCATCTGGTGCAGTGCGTCCTCGATCTGCTGCGTACCCAGGCCCATTTTTGCCAGGTAGCGACTGCCGCATTTGGGACAACGACTCGTGGGAGCGGGATAGGGCTGCACGCGCCAGGACGATCCGCAGGTGTGGCACTGCAGCGTGTGCGTGCGCTCGTGGTACGTGAGCGCGGTGGAGCAGTGGTTGCAGGTGGGCACGCAGCCGCATTCACGACACATAAGAAACGGCGCAAAGCCGCGGCGGTTGTGCAGCAACACGGCCTTTTCGCGGCGCTCGACCACGCGTTCCAAGCCTTCCATCAGCGGTTTAGAGAACATGGAGCGACTGCCGTGTGCGAACTCGCGGCGCAAATCGGCAATGCGAACCGTAGGCAACACGGCGCGCCCCGGGCGCTCAGGCATCTCGACGCGCGTCCAGGTGACGCCGCTGTACGTGCCGCGGCGGCAGCGGTCGAGGGCCTCGGCCGAGGGCGTGGCGGAGCCCAACACGAGCGGGCACCGATAGCGGCGCGCCATCTCGGCAGCTACCTCGCGCGCATGGTAGCGTGGGCTGGAACCCTGCTTGTAGCTCGTCTCGTGTTCCTCGTCGATGATGATGAGGCCCAAGTCGCTGAGCGGGCAAAAGAGCGCCGAGCGGGCACCCACGACCACGCGCGCGGCACCGCTGGCGACCATATCCCACTGATCCAGACGCTCGCCGGCCGAAAGGCGCGAATGGAACACAGCGACCGTCTCGCCAAAGCGCGAGCGGAAGCGGCCGACGGTCTGGGCCGTCAGCGAGATCTCGGGCACGAGCACGCAGGCCGAACGGCCGGCCGCCAGCACGCGCTCAATCGCCGAAAGGTAGACCTCGGTTTTGCCGGATCCGGTAACGCCATCGACCAGCACCACATCTCCGTGAGCGTCCAGGCGTGCGCGCTCAATCTGCGCGAGGGCCTGCTGCTGGCCGTTGGTGAGTGCCACCGGGGCCTTACCGCTCGCCGAGGACAGTGTGGTCTGCTCGCTGCAGCCACGCCACGCACGGCGCTCCTCCACCACGACGACGCCACGTTTTTCGAGCGCCTTAATGGTCGCCGACATGCTGTTGTAAAGCAGGTTGAGGTCGCGCGTCGTGACCGGGCCGCATTGGAGCGCCTCGATGAGCTGACGCTGACGGACCGCGGTCTTGGGCGGCGCGTAATCGAACCCTTCGGGCGTAAGCATGACCCAGCGGTTTTGGATAGGCTTGACGGCGGGACGTTCAACCGTCCACACGCCGTCGTCGTCCTTGACCACACGCGGGCTGCCGCCCGGGGGCAAGAACAGGCGCAGGCACTCGGAAAGCGTTGCAACGTACTCGCGGCTCATCCAGCGTGCAATGCGTGCCGCCTCGGCGGTAAAGAGCGGCTTGCTGAGGATGGCTTCGACGGGCTTAATGCGCGAAGGGTCGAGGGCGTTGTTGCCCTGTAGGTCGCCCAGCTCAGGCGCAATGTCGACGATATAGCCCGCGGCCGCACGGTTGCCAAAGTGGACCAGGACCGTGGATCCGATCTGCGCCTCGTTGGCAAGGGACCGGGGAATGCTGTAAACAAATGGCTCGGACAGCGCGCGGGTGGGAATGTCGAGGACCACGCTCGCGTAGGCGGCAATGGGGTCAGGTGTATGCTCGGGCTTGGCCGGAGTCTCCTCCGGTTCCGGCGAACCAAACAGCGACAGTTGTTGAGCCATACACCACCTCTAGCGAACGGACCTGAAAGGGCTGGGACAAAATAATCAGTAGAGTTTGTCCCATGGCCGAAACGAGTGTCGAGCTTGTTGCGTCACTCGAACATGGGACAAACACTACTGATTATTTTGTCCCAGCAACCCACTCATCGGTACAGAAACAAGAGCCCCGCTCGGGGTGAACGGGGCTCATATACATACGTTTGCGCAGCTGCTACAGCGCCATCGTGCGGGCGCGATCGATGCGCGCCAGGCAGTCGTCGCGACCGACGAGCGCCATGGTCTCGCCCAGCGGAGGGCTCACCATGTTGCCGCAAACAGCGACGCGCACGGCCTGGAACACCACGCGCTTCTTGAGGTCCATCTGCTCGGGCAGCGGCTCAAGCGCAGCGTCAATGTTCGCGGCTGTCCACACGGTAACGCCCTCGAGCGCGGCCTTGGCGGCATCCAGAATGGCACCCATGCCCTCCTTGGCCAAGCCCTTGTTGACGGACTTCTCGTCATACTCGAGCGTCTCGGCCGTAGCAAAGATGGGGGCGGCGACGATCACGGCGTCGGCCGGCATCTTGGTGCGCGGCTTGACGATGGCCGCGAGTGCGTCGATCCAATCTTCGCCGTACTCGACATTACCCTCGATAAGACCCGCCTCATGCAGCTCGGGGACCATGATCTCGTCGGCAAACTGAGCATCGGACATGCCGTTGATGTACTCGGCATTGACCCAGTCGAGCTTCTTGGGGTCGAAGGTCGCCGGGTTCTTGGAGATGCGATCGAGCGAGAACTTGCTGGCCAGGACATCGCGCGGGATGATCGTAGTCTCGCCGTCGAGCGACCAGCCGAGCAGCGCCAGATAGTTGACAAAGGCATCGGACAGGTAACCGGCTGTCTCTTATACACATCTCCGAGCCCACGAGACGGACTCCTA
>CABRIB010000127.1 GCA_902470915.1 uncultured Collinsella sp.
GATAGGAGTCCGTCTCGTGGGCTCGGAGATGTGTATAAGAGACAGGCCATCAAGATAGAGATCGAGCAGGACAAGGCTTCCCGCCTGCCGGCCGAGAAGGAGAACCGTTGCGTCTCCGCTCTCGCTGAGCGTCTGCAGCTCGACGAGATGGACGCCGACTACGAGCAGTCCGTCTTTGAGGAGCTTGGCCAGAACTTCCTGTCCAACCTTTCTGCCCGCGGCATGACCCTGGACACCTGGCTTCCCGCTTCCGGTCTGACCATGGAGCAGTTCATCGGCGACCTGCACAAGCAGGCCAACGACGTTGCCCGTGAGTCCCTGGCTCTGGACGCCCTCGCCCGTGAGCTCAAGATCGAGGTCACCGAGGACGACATCAACGCTGAGTTCGAGAAGGCCGGCGTCAAGGACGTCGAGGCTTCCAAGGCCGAGTTCATCGCCGATGGCCGCATGCCTGCCGTCCGCGAGTCCATCCGTCGCTCCAAGGCCGTCGATCACCTGGTCGAGAACGCCAAGGTGACCGAGGTCGACGAGACCGCCAAGGACGCCGAGTAATTCTCGCCACCTTGCCCACGAGCGCATGCGCGCGCCCGTGATGGGGTAAAGTTATACACCGGTTATCCGGTTGCTTCGTACGGTGCCAGCCAATGCATAGCATGCGGGCACCGTACGTTTATCTAGAACCAATTTGGTCCGCAAGAGAGAAATGGAGATGCGTATGATCGCCAAGTTCGATTCCGCCCTCGTGCCATACGTTATCGAGCAGACGCCGCGCGGCGAGCGCAGCTACGATATCTATTCGCGCCTGCTCAACGACCGCATCATCTTCTTGGGCGAGGAGATCAACTCCGTCAGCGCCAACCTGGTCGTTGCCCAGCTGCTGCATCTTGAGAGCCAGGATGCCGAGAAGGATATCTCGCTCTACATCAATTCGCCCGGTGGCGAGGTCTACTCCGGTCTGGCGATTCTGGACACCATGAACTTCATCAAGCCGCAGGTCTCCACCATCTGCGTCGGTATGGCCGCGTCCATGGCCGCTGTGCTGCTTTCGGCCGGCGCCAAGGGTAAGCGCTTCTGCCTGCCGCACTCCAAGGTTATGATTCACCAGCCCAGCGGCGGTGCCCAGGGTCAGCAGACCGAGATTGAGATCGTGGCCGAGGAGATCAAGAAGACTCGCCGCGAGCTCAACCAGATCCTGTCCGACGCCTCGGGCCAGCCCATCGAGAAGGTCCAGGCCGACACCGAGCGCGATAACTACCTGACTGCTGCCGAGGCCCTCGATTACGGTCTGATCGACCGTATCGTCACTTCGCGCGACCTCGCCGCGAAGGATGCCTAGGATGGCAGGAAACATGCAGGACAACTTTGACGAGAACGGCAACCCCATCCGCTGCTCCTTCTGCGGAAAAGAGCAGGGCCAGGTCCGTCGCCTCGTAAAGGGCCCGACCAACATCTTTATCTGTGACGAGTGCGTCGCCGCCTGTTCCGAGATTCTGGAGGAGTCGCTGGCTTCGGACTTTATGGACGCTGCCCGCAACGGCAAGCTGCCGGGCTTCCTCAACGACCATGGTCAGTCTGCATCCCAGCCCGCCATGGACCCCGAGACCGAGGGCTTTGAGCTCGAGGACGACCGCCAGGTCATCACGCACGTGCCGACGCCGCACGAGATCTATGACGAGCTTTCGGCCTATGTTATGGGCCAGGAGGACGCCAAGCGCGCCATGTCGGTTGCCGTGTACAACCACTATCGCCGCGTGATTGAGGGCGGCGCCGCCGTGTCTGCCTTTGACGACGGCTTGGACTCGCAGTTCGACGACGATATGGACGAGGTGGAGCTCGCCAAGTCCAACATCTTGCTGCTCGGTCCCACCGGTACCGGTAAGACTCTGCTCGCCCAGACGCTTGCGCGCATCCTCGAGGTGCCGTTTGCCATCGCCGATGCCACCGCGCTTACTGAGGCAGGTTACGTTGGCGAGGACGTGGAGAACATCCTGCTCAAGCTCATCAACGCTGCCGATGGCGATATTGAGCGCGCGCAGGTCGGCATCATCTATGTCGACGAGATCGACAAGATTGCCCGCAAAGCCGAGAACCTCTCCATTACCCGCGATGTCTCGGGCGAGGGCGTTCAGCAGGCGCTGCTTAAGATTCTTGAGGGCACGGTGGCAAGCGTTCCGCCCACCGGCGGCCGCAAGCATCCCCAGCAGGAGTTACTGCAGATCGACACGACCAACATCCTGTTCATCTGCGGCGGTGCCTTTGTGGGTCTGGATAAGATCATCGCCGATCGCGTGGGCAACAAGGGCGTGGGCTTTAACTCTGAGATCGCCGGCCCCACCTCGGTCGACGAGAACGACCTGCTGCGTCAGGTGCTCCCGCAGGACCTCAACGCCTTTGGCATGATCCCCGAGTTTGTGGGACGTACGCCCGTCGTCACCCAGACGCAGGCGCTCGACGAGGACGACCTGGTGTCGATCCTGACCGAGCCCAAGAACGCCGTGGTGCGTCAGTACCGCAAGATGTTCCAGCTCGAGGACGTCGATCTTGAGTTTGAGGACGCGGCCCTGCACGAGATCGCTCGCATGGCGCTCGCCCGCAAGACCGGCGCCCGCGGCCTGCGCTCTATTTGCGAGGACGTGCTGCAGCAGACGATGTTCGACCTTCCCAGCGAGGAAGGCGTTTCCAAGGTCGTTGTGACCGAAGCCTCCGTAAAGGGCGAAGAGCAGCCCCAGCGCATCTACGGGTAAATAGCTTGAATCCAGGCCCCGCGGCAACCACCGCGGGGCCTGCCATTTAGGGACAGGTTTATTTTGGTCGGTTTTATATGGGCAAATGTCGTTTCCCCTGATAAAACCTACCAAAATAAACCTGTCCCTTTTCGGCAGGTATGCCTGTGCTATTCTGTGAGATTGTCAAGTTAGTACCTTCAGACTGAAGTAATCGATACCTAAGGCGTGTCCGCCTGCTTGGTTTTCGTAGATTCCGCACGAGCCGAAGAGCACTTAATGTGCTCTTCGTGCGAGTCAGGACCTGACCGAGCGAAAACCAAGCAGGCGGACACGCCGACGGGCAAGGGAGAGATATATGGAAGAGATGCCCAAGAACTACGATCCGTCGACCAACGAGCCGGCGATCCTGCAGAAGTGGCTCGACGGCGGCTACTACAAGCGCCGCGAGGGCGTGGGCGACTGCACCGTCACCATTCCGCCTCCCAATGTGACCGGCAAGCTCCACATGGGTCACGCCACCGACGACTCCATCCAGGACGCCATCATCCGTATGGCCCGTATGCGCGGCAAGTCCACGCGCTGGGTGCTGGGCACCGACCACGCCGGTATCGCCACGCAGACCAAGGTCGACAAGAAGCTCAAGAGCGAGGGCATCAGCCGCCTGGAGATCGGTCGAGACAAGTTTGTCGATGCTTGCTGGGATTGGACCCACGAGTACGGCGGCATCATCGTCGAGCAGATCAAGCGCATGGGCTGCTCTGTCGACTTCGACAACGAGCGCTTTACCATGGACGAGGATTACGCCCAGGCTGTGCGTAAGGTCTTCTGCGACTGGTACCACGACGGCCTGATCTACCGCGGCAAGCGCATCGTCAACTGGTGCCCCAACTGCACCACCGCCATCTCGGACGACGAGGCCGAGTATAAGGATGAGAAGGGCCACCTGTGGCACCTGCGCTACCCGCTGACCGAGCCGGTCAACGGCCGGGACTATATCGTCGTCGCCACCACGCGCCCCGAGACCATGCTCGGCGACACGGGCGTCGCCGTCTCCCCGAAGGATCCCGAGAAGGCCGCCTTCGTGGGTAAGACCGTCATGTTGCCGATCGTCAACCGTGAGATTCCCATCTTTGAGGATTGGCACGTCGATGCCAACTTTGGCTCCGGCTTCGTCAAGGTCACCCCGGCTCACGACCCCAACGATTACGCCATGGGTC
>CABRIB010000128.1 GCA_902470915.1 uncultured Collinsella sp.
GTGGGCTCGGAGATGTGTATAAGAGACAGGGCTGGCACATCGACATTAAGTCCGAGACGCTTGCCGCCGACATCCTCAAGAACGTTCCCGTTCACGAGGAGCCCGCCGCCGACCTGATCGGTGACGAGGAGGACGAGGACGTCCGCCGCTGCGAGTATGTGTCCGAGGACGGCATCCAGTGCCGAAACCAGGCTCGTCCCGGCTCCCGTTTCTGCGGTGTCCACGACACCGACGCCTTCGATGATGCGGAGGACCTGATCTAGCGCGCGGTTGCGCCGGGCGGGTCCCGGCGCGTCTCCCACGCTCGTTCAGTCTCTAGGCACCCAAGGTGCCAGAAAGGGTAGGTGAAGTCATATGGCAAAAGTCCGTGTGTCCACCCTGGCCAAAGAGTTCGGCATGACCTCCAAGGAACTGATGGGTCATCTCGCCGATATGAAGATTCCCGCTAAGTCCGCTTCCTCCACCTTGGAGGACGCTTATGTCGCCATGGTCCGCAAGCAGCTCGCCTCGGTGATCGAGGCCCGCGCCCAGGAAGTCGAGGCCGCCAAGCAGGCCGAGGAGCAGGCAGCTGCCGCCGAGGAGGCCGCACGCGCTGCCGAGGCCGAGCGCGAGCGCATCGCCGCCGAGAAGGCCCGCGAGGAGGAGCGTCGCCAGTTTGCCGCAGCCCAGGCTGCCGAGGAGGCTGCCCGCGCCGAGGCCGACGCCAAGAAGAAGGCCGAGCAGGAGCGCCTTGCCCGCGAGAAGGAGGAGGCTGCCCGCGAGGCCCAGCGCCGCGCCGTTCCCGCTTCCGACTCCGGTTCGCGTTTCCGTTCGCTGCTCGACCAGATCGCCGCACAGGAGACCGTGCTCAAGGAGAAGAAGGACGCCGAGGACAAGGCCAAGGCCGAGCGCGCCGCCGAGCGCGGTAACCGTCGTGGCGGCAACAACGACCGCCGCGGTGGCCGTCGTAACGATCGCAACGCTTCCGACAACAACTCCGAGCGCAACGCCTCCGAGAGCCGTCCGCACAGCCATCGCACCAACGCCAGCAACAACGTCGCTGCCGGCATGGACTTCCCCAACCCCGACAAGCAGGGCAAGGGCAAGAAGCGCAAGGGCGGTCACAACAACGAAGAGGACCACTACAGCCGCATGGCTCGCGAGGCCGAGGAGTACAGCCGCGAGAAGGTGCTCGAGGAGGCTCGTGCCGCCGTCGAGGAGGCCTCTCGCGAGTCCACCGGTCGCCGCAAGAAGCGCAAGGAGAAGCGCGAGCGCGAGGCTGCCAAGGCTCAGGAGGAGCGCAAGATAGAGGAGGCGCTGGCCCAGGGCGTGAACCCCGAGGACCTCGACGCCATCAAGGTCTCCCAGGGCGTTACCGTCCAGGAGCTTGCCGAGGCGCTCGACGTTCCGGCCAACGACATCATCAAGCGCCTGTTCCTGCTGGGTACGCCGCTCACCATGACGCAGTCCATGTCCGACGACCTCGTCGAGCTCGTCGCCGACGACCTGGGTCGTCAGATCAAGATCATCACCCCCGAGGAGGAGAACACCTTCTCGTTCTACGACGATCCCGCCGACCTTAAGCCGCGCGCCCCGGTCGTCACCGTCATGGGCCACGTCGACCACGGTAAGACGTCGCTGCTCGACGCCATCCGTCACACCGGCGTTGCTGCCGGCGAGGCGGGCGGCATTACGCAGGCCATCGGCGCTTCGCAGGTCATGATCAACGACCGCAAGATCACCTTTATCGATACCCCGGGTCACGCCACCTTTACGGCTATGCGTGCCCGTGGCGCCAAGGTGACCGACATCGTCATCCTGATCGTCGCCGCCGACGACGGCGTCATGCCCCAGACGGTCGAGTCGATCAACCACGCCAAGGCCGCCGGCGTACCCATCGTCGTCGCCGTCAACAAGATCGATAAGCCCGGCGCCAACCCCGACCGTGTGCGTCAGGAACTCACCGAGTACGGCGTCATCCCCGAGGAGTGGGGCGGACAGAACATGTTCGTCAACATCTCGGCCAAGCAGAAGATCGGTATCGACGACCTTCTGGAGACCGTGCTGCTCCAGGCCGACGTGCTCGAGCTCAAGGCCAACCCGGACACCTTTGCCTCCGGCAACGTCCTCGAGGCCAAGCTCGACAAGGGCCGCGGCTCGGTTGCTACCGTGCTCGTGACCCGCGGTACCCTGCACGTGGGCGATACGCTGGTCGCCGGCCTTACCTACGGCCGCGTCCGCGCCATGCTCGACCCCAAGGGTCGCGCCGTCACCGAGGCCGGTCCCTCCGACGCTGTCGAGATCCTGGGCCTGCAGTCCGTGCCCAACGCCGGTGACGAGTTCCGCGTGTTCGAGGACGAGCGCGAGGCTCGCGCCCTTGCCGACGAGCGTTCGCTCAAGGCCCGTATCGAGGAGCAGAGCCGCGTCAAGCACGTCACGCTCGAGAACCTCTTCGAGACCATTGCCGACGCCGAGGTCAAGGAGCTCAACCTGATCATCAAGGCCGACGTCCAGGGTTCCATCGAGGCCCTTCAGGACTCGCTCGACAAGATGGATCAGTCCGAGGTTCGCATCAACACGATCCACTCCGCCGTTGGCGCAATCAACGAGACCGACGTCGTTCTGGCCGACGCCTCCAACGCCATCATCATCGGCTTTGGCGTCCGTCCCGACGGTAAGGCCCGCTCCGCCGCCGAGCGCGAGGGCGTCGAGATCCGTTGCTACGACGTCATCTACAAGTGCCTCGAGGAGCTTGACGCCGCCCGTATCGGCATGCTCAAGCCCACCGAGGTCGAGGTCGCCACGGGTACCGCGACTGTCCTGGACACCTTTAAGGTGCCCAAAGTCGGTATCGCCGCCGGTGTCCGCGTCGAAGAGGGCGAGATCGCCGCGACCGATTCCGTGCGCCTGGTGCGCGACGGCATCGTGGTCTTCAACGGCAAGATCGCCTCGATGCGCCACTACAAGGACGAGGCCAAGAGCCTCAAGAGCGGTTCCGAGGGCGGCATTGGCCTGGAGAACTTCCAGGACATCAAGCCCGGCGACCAGATCGAGGGTTACCGCATCGACCAGGTTGCCCGTACCGAGTAGGGGGTAGCGCTATGAAGCAAACGCAGGCAACCCGCCGTCTGGGCGAGCAGCTTCGCGAGAAGCTCGGTTATATCCTGCTCTTTGAGGTTTCCGATCCGCGTCTCGACCTGGTTACTCTGACCGCGGTCGAGGTCGCGGTGGACCGTTCGTTCGCGCGCGTGTACGTGTCGTGCGATGCGATCCGCTACGACGAGGTCATGGAGGCGCTCGCAAGCGCCAAGGGCCGTATTCGTAGCCTGTTGGCTCGCTCGCTCGATTGGCGTGTCACGCCCGAGCTCGATTTTCGCATCGATCGCTCGACCGATGAGGCCGAGCGCATCACGCGTGCGCTGGAAAACGTTCCCGCCACGCTTGCGATCGAAAAGGACGAGGACGGCTATCCGATAGCGGATGCCGCCCAGGAGGCAGCTTTAGATGACTAATTCCGCCGACCTCGCCTCGTGCGAGTCTGCAGATATTCAGCGACGCATCCTCGAGCTCATCGAGGGTGCGTCCTCCATTGCGATTTCGGGACATACTTCTCCCGATGGCGACGCCTTGGGCTCCGTGTTGGGTCTGGGCCTTTCGCTCATGAAGTTTTTTCCCAACAAGGACATTGCGCTGCTGCTGGCAGACGATGATCCGGTTCCGCGCATCTACCGCTTTATGGAAGGCTCCGATCGCCTGGTGCCGGCATCTGCGTATACCGGCAATCCTGACCTGTTCATCTCGGTGGACGTGCCGGTCGTCGAGCGCCTGAACAACTCCGCCGAGGTGCTGCGTCGATCGGCGCATGTGGTGTGCTTCGATCACCATCCCTGTCTCTTATACACATCTGACGCTGCCGACGATACTCCTTGTGT
>CABRIB010000129.1 GCA_902470915.1 uncultured Collinsella sp.
TCTACACAAGGAGTATCGTCGGCAGCGTCAGATGTGTATAAGAGACAGCCGACGGCCAGGTCGACATTTTCGTCGCCGGCGTTGGCACCGGTGGTACCGTGACCGGCGTGGGCGAGTTCCTCAAGGAGCAGAACCCCGAGATTAAGGTCGTCGCCGTCGAGCCCGCCACCTCCCCGGTGCTCTCCAAGGGCCAGGCCGGCCCGCACAAGATCCAGGGCATCGGCGCCGGCTTTGTGCCCGACGTCCTCGACACCCAGGTCTACGACGAGATCATCCCCGTCGAGAACGACGACGCCTTTGCCACCGGCCGCGCCGTGGGCCACAAGGAGGGCGTGCTCGTGGGCATTTCGTCCGGTGCCGCTGTGTGGGCCGCACTACAGCTGGCCAAGCGCCCCGAGAACGAGGGCAAGACCATCGTGGCCCTGCTTGCCGACACGGGCGAGCGCTACCTGTCCACGGCACTGTTCCAGGACTAGAGCTTCTCGTTCTTAGAACGAGTCCAAGGCACGCCGGTCTCCCCTCTCTTCTGGCAGCCTGGGCTCATCCCAACAGGGTGTCCCACATGACGCCCGAACTTGCTACAATGTCTGCGGCGCGGAACCAGCCTCCCGCGCCGCTTTTCTTTTTTGGCCACATGCCACCAAGGAGAACCTCCCCATGCACAACAAGCGCGTGCTCGTCGCCATGAGCGGCGGCGTCGATTCCAGCGTGACCGCGTACCTGCTCAAAAGCCAGGGCTACGAATGCGTCGGCGCCACCATGCGACTCACCTGCCCCGCGCCCGACCCCGCCACGGGTATGAGCAAAGTCGACCGCGACATCGCCGACGCGAAGGCCGTTGCCGAGCGCATCGGGATCCCCCACCACGTGCTCGACTTGCAGCAGACGTTCGACCACAGCGTTATCGAGCGCTTTGTGAGCGCCTACCGGGAGGGGCTGACGCCCAATCCGTGCATTATCTGCAACCGCCACATTAAGTTTGGCGCGCTGCTCGATGCGGCGCTGGACATGGGCTGCGACTACATTGCAACGGGACATTACGCCAAAACAAGCCAGGCGGCAGATGGCACCTGGCAGCTACATCGCGGCGAAGATCCCAAAAAGGACCAAAGCTACTTTTTGTATTCGCTTACGCAGGAGCGCCTGGCGCACACGATCTTTCCGCTGGCAGGCCTAGACAAAGAGCGCGATGTGCGCCGCATTGCCGCCGAGCAGGGCTTTACCAACGCTCAGAAGGCCGAAAGCGAGGACATCTGCTTTATTCCAGACGGTGACTACGCGGGCTATATCGAGCGCCGCTGCGGACATCCCGCTGCACCGGGCGACATTGTGTGGCGCGACGGCAGCGTGGTCGGGCGCCACAACGGCGCGCTGCGCTACACCATCGGCCAGCGCAAGGGCCTGGGCGTCGCGATGGCGCATCCCGTGTATGTGACGGGCGTCGACGCCGCCAACAACACCGTGTATTTGGGCGAGGCCGAGGACCTGGCGGCCACAGCGCTCACGGCAAACGACTGGATCTGGAGCGCTCCGGCAGAGCGCATGGAGGCGGAACTCGACGCCGGCGGCGTTCGCGTAGGTGCCAAGTACCGCTACCGTCAGAAAGACCAGGCAGCGACCCTTACGCGTGATGAAGACGGGCAAATGCTGCTAACTTTTGACGAGCCGCAACGAGCCATCGCCCCCGGCCAGGCAGTCGTTATCTACCGCGGCGACGTCGTCTTGGGCGGCGGCACCGTGACCGGCGCCATCAAGTAGCCCCATCCCCTTCATAAGTTGCGGTGAAATAGGGACTGTTTAAGCGTTTAAAACCGCCAAACAGTCCCTATTTCACCGCAACTTAGAGAGGACGGCCTCGGTCGGTACTGCTGTGTCAGCCGAGGCCGCTGCTCCCCTAGCGCTGAACGTAGGCGCGAACCAGCTCATAGGTATTGCGCACGCCGTCGATGTGGCTGCGCTCGTAGTTGTGGCTCGCGTACACGCCGGGGCCAATCAGACCATGGCGAATGTCGTAGCCGGCCGAGAGCGTGGCCTCGACGTCGGATCCGTAATGCGGGTACACATCGATGGCGTAATCGAGCTCCAGCTCGCGCGCGATGTTGGACAGCGTGGTTACCAGGTCGTAGTTGTACGGACCGCCCGAATCCTTGGCGCAAATCGAAACCATGCGCTCGGTGCAGCACAGGTCGTCACCCACGCAGCCCATGTCCACGCTGATCATCTCGCGCGTGTCGGCCGGCACAAAGGCACCGCCGTGGCCGACCTCCTCGTACACCGTAAAGAGCAACGAAACCTTGCGCGAAAGCGTCACCTCGCCTTCGGCGACGGCGCGGGCCAAACCCAGCAGAATCGACGCGGACAGCTTGTCGTCAAGGAAGCGACTCTTGATGTAGCCGCTCTCCGTCACCGTGGTGCGCGGATCCATAGCGATGATGTCGCCGGTTTGAATACCCAGCTCGAGCACATCGTCCTTGCTGTCAACGTTCTCGTCGAGCAGGATTTCCATGTTCTTCTCGATGGTCTTGACCGGCTCATCGGCCACGTGCGCCGAAGGCTCGGTATTGAGGACCACGCCCGTGTAGACATTGCCGTCGCGCGTATAAACGGTGCAGTTCTCGCCATCGGCCGTAGACCACTGATGCCCGCCGAGGGTCGTGGGGCGCAGGCGACCATTGTCCTTAATGGAGCGCACCATGGCGCCCAGGGTATCGACATGGCTCGCCAACACGAGCGGCTCACCCTCACCACCAAGCTCAACGAGCACATTGCCCTTATTGGAGCGCTCGGGCCCAAAGCCCATATCGCGCAACGTCTCCATCAGATAATCAGTCGCCGCACGGGTATAGCCCGTAGGCGAAGCGATAGAAGTCAGCGTCTTAAGCTGTCCTGCGATATAGGAGAGCGTCTCCTCTAGAGAAGCATCAGTATTAGAAGTCATATGCATCCTTCCAAGTAAAACTAAGGCCGAGTCCCGATTTTAACCGTTCTGCACGTGCAATGCCCCAGGAGCCGAGCCGACTCCAGACGTCCCCGCACCGGTTTTGTGCACGTGCACGGTTTACAATCCCAATCTTGCATAAATCCTATCGGTATCTGCATAGAAATGAGGCATCTTTTTGCTTCGTCTCAGGGTGCCCCACCTTGGGCCGTGCAAAAAACGGAGTATTCAGCACCGTGGGCCCCAACGGCCCCATCACAAACGACAAAACGACGTGGTTACAGCAGTGTTGCAGGTCGTCGCAAACCAAAAACGCGGCGACAGCCCCCTCCGCCCATCGATAGCCCGCCCACAATGGCTGTCGAAAGGCACCTACGGGTCGCTACGGGCCATTCAAAACGTTATGCATTTTTAAGAGCTTGCTGAATACTCCCAAAAATGCACGCTGGGAAGTGCACCACCTATCCGCAGCGGGCAGTATGCCTTGATTTTGCCCGTCTCGGGGCATCGACGCAGCACAAAAAGCCCCGCCGTGCGTAGCACGGCGGGGCCAGCGGCAAGTCAAAAGTCCATACGCCTACAGGCGAAAGAACGCCAAACTAGGCTAGGCAGCCGGGCAAATCTTCTTGAAGAGCTCGATGACGTCGTCGAGCGTTGCCTCGCGCGGGTTGCCCGGGAAGCAGGCGTCGGCCATGGCGTCCTTGGCCAGGACCTCGATCTCGTCAGCCTTCATGGCTTCGCAGACGTGCGGGATGTTCACGTCGGCGGAAAGCTGCTTAACGGCGGCGATAGCGGCGTCGGCAGCCTCGTCGGCGCTCATGCCCGTGGTGTCAACGCCCATGGCAACGGCAACCTTGGCCAAGCGCTCGGCGCAAACCGGCTTGTTGAACTCCATGGCGATCGGCAGCAGCATGGCGCAGGCGACGCCGTGCGGGGTGTCGTAGTGAGCGGACAGGGTGTGAG
>CABRIB010000130.1 GCA_902470915.1 uncultured Collinsella sp.
CACAAGGAGTATCGTCGGCAGCGTCAGATGTGTATAAGAGACAGGGATACAGATGATTGGGAGGTGCACCGTGGCAACTGCTACCGCGGCATTGAGGATGCCCGAGGACTTGGCAATCAGGTACGACCGTTTGGCGAAATCAACAGGACGCACGAAGACTTTCTACATGACAGAAGCGCTCGCTGCCGAGATTGACAGGCTTGAATACGAGTACGGCCTATTGAAGAAGGTCGAGGATTATAGGGCCGGCAGGCTTGAGACCGTGACGCTCGACGAGCTGGAGGAAAGCCTTGGCTTGGCGGATTGAGATCGACAAGGACGTCCAGCGTTCGATGAAGAAGCTGGACAAGCAGATCGCCAAGAGAATCGTGGCGAAACTTCATGAGATTTCACAGCTCGAAGACCCGAGGAGCATGGGAAAGGGATTGACCGAGAACAAGTCAGGTCTCTGGCGCTATAGGGTCGGTGACTATCGGATAGTCGCCGATATCGAGGACGATGTTCTCGTCATCCTTGTTGTCGATGTTGACCACCGAAGCAGGGTCTACAGGACTCGCAGGTAGGCTGGTCGACACTGCTGACGAAACGGGGAGGGTTTTGACCCTCCCCGTTTTTTTACGCTTGCCACCACGGACGCCCATCGTACGGACGACCGTCGGGCAACCTGTCGTACTCGCGCGGACCCGTCTTAAGCAGCTCGCGGGCGCGGTCTGGGTCATAGCGCACATCCCAGGGAGAGCAGTAATACCATGCGGAATTGCCTCCGTATCGGGTAAGCCGCCACCGAGCTTCGGCAATCGGAACGAAGCCGAGATCGCACCACTGGTAGGCGGTGTGGTCGCGGCGGCCCTCCTGCAAGGTTTCCTCGTCGATGTGAGCCCCCCAACAATCGAGAAGGTCTTTGCGATGCTGTTCCGCGCGGGCGGCGCCCTCGATGCGCCCGCACTCATCGGCCTCGCGCTTCGCCTTGGCGTCGGCGCGGCGGCGGTTGACCGCCTCGACGTCCTTTTTCGCCCAGGGGCGCGTCTGCTCGATGTTGTAGAACATCGCGGTCGTGTTTCCGTTCGGGGAGCGCCAAGTGCGCTCCACACCCTTTCCGAGCTGGCCTTTCTTGACATGGCGGTGCTTCTTCTCCCACTGTGCCGCGGTGCGCAGCTCGACGCCGTCAATCTCAATCATGGCGGCTCACCTCCTTGGGCAGATCGCAGTCGAGGTATACGCGCACGTACCTGCTCTCGCCGCGGTTCGGGTACTCGCGGGAGCGCTCCAGAACGCACCCCGCCGCCTGCATCGCGTCGGCGATGCGCTGAACCTCGTCGGGCAGGCCCTCAAGACGAACCCTGACCATGACAACCTCCTTGCCTTGAACCCTGCGCCACCGTCCGTGGCGCAGCCTAAGCGTACGGCTCCGAAAAAGTCCGAAAAAGTCTAGTTATCGCAGGTCAGACGTGCCATCGCGCAGGCGCACATGCACGCGTATATTTACACGTGCGACCCCTCAAAAATATTTTTTCGCCAACCTCCGCGGCGACCGCGGGCGGCGGGATTGCCGCCGCGAACGGTCATGGCCATAGCCGGCGCCGATGTAGCTGAAGCTACCGCGGCGGCTAGTGCTTGTGGCCGCGGGAGCGTTTCTGTTCGGCCTGCGGCGGCTCGGGCTTGCGAGGCGCGGGGTCCTCGCCCGCGAGCCTCGCACGCTCGTCAGCGAGCTTGCGGCGCTCGATGCCCAGTCCCGCGGCCTTGAGCAGGGGGCCGGACAGCATCGCAGCGCTGTTGCCGCCCTGCAGCTGGCGAATCTTGAGGTCAAGTGCGGCAATTTGCTCGTCGAGCTGAGCGATCATCTCCGCGCGGGTATCGACCTGATCCGCGGTGGCCATGGCCACGCGGCGCTGGGCATCGGCGGCCGCGGCGGCGGTGGCCATGGCCACGCGGCGGCGCTTGGCCAGCGCGCCCCTGTGCCTGCCCTGGGCGCGACCGCGCTTAGCCTTCTCGATGCGGCCGCGCTGACGCTCGAGCTCCGCGACTTCCCGTTGCAGCTGCTCGAGGGCGGCGCCCTCCTGCTGCAGCTCTGCGCGAAGGACCCGCAGGCGGGCGTTGCGGTCGCGTATCTCTTTATTCAGCTTGACGCGATCGGCGTGCCCGATTAGCCCGGTGCCGCCCTCATGCACGGTCGGCTGCTCATCCAGCCCTCTATCTTTATTGCTGCGATGGTCGATAACCTGTGCCGTGGTTCCCGTTGCGGCGGCGTGTGCCGCGAGGTGCCTGTTGGCGATCTCCGCCCAGGCCGCGCGGACGGCCGTGAGTTCGGCGCTACCGACGTCGCGCGCGGCCTGACCCGAGATGCGGTGCATCTGCACTGGCCTCTTGCTCGTGCGGTCCTTCGTGCCCAGGCCCTCGGCCTTCGCCTGCTTCATGGTCAGGCGGCGGCCATCCTTGAAGTTATATATCTTCTCCCAGCCATCTGCCTTGGCTGCCTTCCAATCGGTTGCGCGGATGGGTGCCTGCTGCCCATGTGCATCCTGGCACAGGTACCAGCACTGCCCCTTCTCGGCCTTGGTCCTCTGAATGAAGCCCTGAGCGCTAATGTCGAGCGCGGAGACGAGTACGTGAGCGTGGGGGTTCCCGCCGCGGCCGTCGTCATGTATCGCCCAGTCGCACGCCTTCGCGGGGAACATCCCGCAGAAATCGCGCACGCAGGCGCGGCGGCCGGCGGCATCGAGCTCGATCGGCAACGCAAACTCATAGCGCAGCGCGACGAGCTCGTTGCCGCCGCCGCCCTCGGCCCATGCACGCTCGGCCCCGTTCCAGAGCTCGCCGCGCCCGATGGGCGGCACGCCACCGGGCAGAGACAGACCCTCCTCGACGACGCGTTCCTTCCTGGCATAGTCGCAGAGCTGCCCCGACCGCTCTTCCACAAGCGCCTGGCCCGACTGGTACGCAGCCTTCCTGACCGCGCCCGCCCCGGTGGCTGGCGAGCAGCCGCGGTAGTTCAGATGGAAGATGGCCATGCGAGTTCCTTTCAGGCAAGGGGCGCAGATGCGCCCCGCGCAGCGGCGCGGAGTGCCGTGAGCCGCGGTCGGCGAACGGTGCCCGCGGCGCGGAGCGCAAGGGAGCGCAGCGACCGCGCAGCCCGACCCCGTAGACGTGAGCCGTCTCAGGCGAACAGCTTCGGGGTCGAGCGTAGGGCCGTCTGCCAAGACCGCACGCAGTGCAGGACTTTTGACGCATCGCGGCAAAAGTACTGCCAAGTGCGCACTACCTCTGGTAGTGATATACCCAGCTCGCGAAATTTTACCGTGAGTATGGGTATATTTTGCTGCAAAGACAAAACGCTAACGAGCAAGGAAGGGCGGTCATTTATGACGGCATCCATCGACGAGCAGATTGCACGTAAGAGGGCCGCGGCCGACAAGCAGGCAGCTCGCGCCGCCGCGCTGAAGAAGGAGCTGAGGGACCTCGAGAAGAAGAAGGCTGCGGCCGAGCGGAAGGCCCGCACGCACCGCTTGGTCGAGGTCGGCGCGATCCTCGAGCAGACCTCTGGCATGACCTTCGATACCGAGGACAGCCGCCGCGCCCTGTCCGTCGCGCTGACCGAGCAGCTGCGGTACACGGACGGCACGCCGTTCACCCGCGGCGGCCAGATCGCCGAGGCCGTCGGCATGCTGCTGGGGGATCAGAAATGAACGTCACCATCACTTTTGCAAACAAGGTCGAGAGCTACTACACCCGCGCCGATGGCTCGGCGGCGCTGAGCAAGGACGTGCTCGAGCTCAACGCCGACGGCTCGGCGGCGGTGCTCTGGCTGTCTCTTATACACATCTCCGAGCCCACGAGACGGACTCCTATCT
>CABRIB010000131.1 GCA_902470915.1 uncultured Collinsella sp.
GAGCGTCCGGCTGATAACCGGGAGGTCACAAGTTCGAATCTTGTCAGGTCCACCATCAAAACTGTGAAGAGCCCTGGGGCGTTGCCTCGGGGCTTTTTTCTTACCTACTGAAAGTAGTCAAAAAAGCCCCGTCCCAAATTAACTACTTTGATTTTGTGTGCTGGGCGAAAGATTGGGTAGTATAGCTATTCAATGCGGCGCCGCCGCCGCGTGTTAACCGCTACGTACCGGAGGTGTTCCATGGTTCGTGTCGACATAGAGACCATCGTCATGGCCGCCGGTCCCGTGCCATCGCTTATCGTGCTTCGTGAGCGCAGCAGTAAATCGGTCTCGCCCGCGCCACTGCGTTCCCTTTCCATTCAGACTGGTTCGTTTGAAGCTGCTGCCATCAGCCGCGGCATCGATAGCGGTCGCGCCGAGCGCCCGATTACCCATGACCTGTTGCTCGATACTGTTGGTGCCCTGGGTGCCAAGCTCGAACGCATCGAAATCGTTCGCGCCGAGCCGCCCGTGTTTTACGCGACGGTTGTCGTGTTGGCCGATGGCAACGAGCATAAGATCGATGCGCGTCCGAGCGACGCCATCGCCCTCGCCGTACGCAGTAATGCCCCCATGTTCGTTGAAGACGACATCATGAATCGCCTGGGCACCGTTTCTGCCCATGCCGAGGAAGTCGACGACGAGCAAGAGTTCGAGAAGTTCGACGAGTTCGTTCACACACTCTCGCCCGATGATTTCTAAATGCTCGACAAACACGCGACGGAGTGCGCTCTCATGAGCGCCGGAGTTTCTGCCGAGGCGGCTGCGATCGCCCGCGAGGCCCAGATGCGCTCGGAGGCTTCTGAGGCGGCTCGCATTGCCTATGTGACGCAGGCCCGCACGCTTCGCGAACGCCGCGGCTCGTTTATCAAGATGGTTGTCGTCTCCGCCCTTGTCGCGGCGATCTGCTCGCGCCTTCGTGGTACAGTTGGTGCGCTTGGGTTTTCGATCTCTACGGGCCTCGTGATCTGGGGCGTGGTCGATGCGGTCATGCTGACCAGTCAGATCAAGGTGCTCGACAAGCGCGCGATGGATATGATGCGCGCCCGCGACGCTGCCGCCAAGATCGCCGCCGAGGCACAAGAACTGTAACGACGCCAGACTCGATGGGAAGGTCTAAAGATGGCACAGGATATGCAGGACGCCGGTAACGTCTCCGCCGAGCTCGACGCCATGGTGTGTGACCTGATTGGTGCGTTCTTGGACGATCTTGCCGCCGGCGAGAATCCGGGCGTAGTTGTGGCGATCGAGGACGCTGCTTCCAACCGATATCTGGCGGCGCTCGACGAGGACGGCGAAGAGGCGTGCCTCGAGGCGGCTACCAACTTTATCTCCGAGCACAAGATGGGTCTTAAGGACGAGGGCCTGGGCCGTATCGCCCGCTATGCCATCGGTTACACCGGCTGCGTCGAGATTGACGGCGGCTATCACGATGCTCTGCTCGTGAGCTTCTTCGAAACCACGCTCGAGAGCGGTTTTTCGGCATATGTGCTGTATGAGGGCATGGGCGCCGGCGATGGTTTTATGTGGAGCGACCCTGAACCTGCAGGTGAGGAAACCCCTCTCATCTAAAATCGCTAAAATAAACGAGTTTTCGGTAAAAGGCTCAATATTCCCGCCGAGCGTTGTGTTGCTGGGCGGGTCGCATACGCGTGCCGTTTGTATATGGATAGAAGATAGGGGAACTACATGCGCGTAGACAATCTGAGGAACATCGCCATCATCGCCCACGTCGACCACGGCAAGACGACGATGGTCGACAAGCTCCTGCGTGCCACGGACGCCTTCCGTGCCAACCAGCAGGTCGAGGACCGCGTCCTGGATTCCAACGACCAGGAGCGCGAGCGCGGCATTACGATTCTCGCCAAGAACATCTCTATCGAGTACAAGGACGTCAAGATCAACGTCATCGACACCCCGGGCCACGCCGACTTTGGCGGCGAGGTCGAGCGCGTGCTGCGTATGGCCGACGGCGCCCTGCTGCTGGTCGACGCCTTTGAGGGCCCCATGCCCCAGACCCGTTTCGTGCTGCGTCACGCTATCGACACTGGCCTTAAGATCATGATCGTCATCAACAAGATCGACCGTCCGGGTGCTAACCCCGAGAAGGCCTACAACGACTGCCTGGACCTCATGGCCGACCTGGGCGCCACCGACGACCAGCTTGAGTTCGCCATGGAGCACGTGGTCTACGCTAGCGCCATGAATGGCTTTGCCCGCCTTGACCCCAACGACGGCAACATGGACATGTATCCGCTGCTCGACATGATCATCGACGACATGCCCGCGCCCGAGGTTGACGAGAACGCCCCGCTGGCCATGCAGTGCGTGACTATCGACCACTCCAACTTCGTTGGCCGTATCGGTATCGGCCGCGTGTACTCCGGCACCATCCACCAGGGCGACCAGATCTTGGTTGTGAAGAACGATGGCTCCAGTGCCACCGCTACCGTCAAGCAGCTCTTTACCTTCGACTACCTGGGCCGTACCGAGTGCCAGGAAGTCGGCGCCGGCGATATCGCTGCTGTCGTGGGTATTGACCGCACCGATATCGGCGATGTTTACACCGACCCCGAGAACCCCGTCGAGCTCGAGCCCATCGAGATCGACCCGCCGACCCTGTCCATCGTCTTTGAGGCCTCGACCTCCCCGCTCGTCGGCCGCGATGGCGACATCGTGGGCGCCCGTCAGCTTAAGGAGCGCCTGTTCAACGAGGCCGAGAACAACGTGACCATGAAGATCGAGGAGCTCGAGGACAAGAGCGGCGTCGAGGTCTCGGGCCGCGGCATCCTGCACCTGTCCGTCCTGATGGAGTCCATGCGCCGCGAGGGCTTTGAGTTCCAGGTCGGCCGTCCCCGCGTTCTGTTTAAGAAGGACGAGAACGGCAACAAGATGGAGCCTGTCGAGCAGGCCGTCGTCGAGTGCCCGGACGAGTACTCGGGCAAGGTCGTTGAGGTCTTCGGTACCTCCGGCGGCATCATGACGAGCATGGATACCTCGGGCATCGTGACGCACCTCGAGTTTAAGATCCCGACCCGCGGCATCATGGGTCTTAAGAACCGCATCATGAACGTTACCCACGGCGAGGGCGTGTTCTACCACACCTTCCTGGAGTACGGTCCCTACGCCGGCGAGATCGGCAACCGTCAGAACGGTGCCATGATCTCCATGACCACCGAGAAGGCCGTTGCCTACGCTCTGGGTACGCTGCAGGAGCGCGGCCAGCTGTTTGTTGAGCCGGGCACCGAGTGCTACGAGGGCATGATTGTGGGCGAGCGCAGCAAGGCCGGCGACATGGTCGTCAACATCGCCCGTACCAAGAACCTGGGCAACCAGCGTTCCTCGACCTCCGACATCTCCGTGCAGCTGGTGCCGCCCCGCACCTTCTCGCTGGAGGAGGCGCTGGAGTACATCGCCGACGACGAGCTGGTCGAGATCACCCCCAAGAACATTCGCCTGCGCAAGCGTCTGCTCAACGCCACCGACCGCAAGAAGGCTGCCGTCCGCGCCGGCCAGGTCAACAAATAAGCGCTGAGCTTTATAGCCGCCAATAAGAAAGGGCGTCGACCGCAATGGTCGGCGCCCTTTTTGGTGTAAGGGGGGCAGATTGGCTTGCACCACGGCGGAGGCGATGTCCTTTTCTAGGCTATTCCGGGTAAAGTTAGGTTGTTTAAACATATACAGGAATCATTGAAATACAACCGCTTTGATACAAAACTGTAATAGGTAAATATCAACTGGTATTAAATTAAAAGACCTCTTTACCTGCGGTTTACATGACTGGTATCTATAATGT
>CABRIB010000132.1 GCA_902470915.1 uncultured Collinsella sp.
ACACAAGGAGTATCGTCGGCAGCGTCAGATGTGTATAAGAGACAGATGTGGACGGTCGCCATTATTAATTGTTGTGAAGCTTGCCTTAGGCGCGGGTCTTAATCTCCTCGAGCACCTTGGCAACAAACTCGTCGACGCTCATCTGAACGGTCTCGTTGGAGCGATCGCGGACGGAGATGTTGCCGGCCTCGACCTCCTTCTCGCCCAGGATGAGCATGTAGGGCACGCGGTCGATGCTGCGGGCCTCGCGGATCTTGTAGCCGATCTTCTCGTCGCGGTCGTCGCAGACCACGCGAATGCCGGCCTCTTCCAGCTTGGCGCACACCTCGTGGGCGTAGTCGCGGCTCTTCTCAGAGACGGGAAGTGCCTTAACCTGCACGGGAGCCAGCCAGGTGGGGAACTTGCCCGCAAAGTGTTCAATCAGAATACCGATGAAGCGCTCGATGGAGCCAAAGCACACACGGTGCAGCATGATGGGGCGCTTCTTGGTACCGTCGGCGTCCACGTACTCCAGGTCAAAGTTGAGCGGCATCTGGAAGTCGAGCTGGACGGTACCGCACTGCCAGGTGCGGCCGAGCGAGTCCTCCAGGTGGAAGTCGATCTTGGGCCCGTAGAAGGCACCGTCGCCCTCGTTGACCTCGTAGTCCATGTGCAACTGCTCCAGAGCGGTGCGCAAGCCCTCCTCGGCGCGAGCCCAGTCCTCGTCCGAACCCATGGAGTCCTCCGGGCGGGTGGAAAGCTCAACGTGGTACTTAAAGCCAAACTTCTGGTACACGGAGTCGATGAGGTTGACCACGCCCACGATCTCGTCGGTCAGCTGGTCGGGACGCACAAACAGGTGGGCGTCGTCCTGGTTAAAGCAACGCACGCGGAACAGGCCGTGCAGAGCGCCGCGCAGCTCGTGGCGGTGCACCAGGCCAATCTCGCCGGCGCGAATGGGCAGCTCGCGGTAAGAGTGCGGCTTGGAGGCGTACACCAGCACGCCGCCCGGGCAGTTCATGGGCTTAATGCAGTACTCTTCGTCGTCGATGACGGTGGAGTACATGTTGTCCTTGTAGTGGTCCCAGTGGCCCGAGGTCTTCCACAGCTGCTTGTTCATGATGAGCGGCGTGGAGATCTCCACGTAGCCGGCCTTGTGGTGGATCTCGCGCCAGTAGTCCAGCAGCGTGTTCTTAAGGATCATGCCGTTGGGCAGGAAGAACGGGAAGCCGGGGGCCTCGTCGCGCATCATAAAGAGGTCCATCTCGCGGCCGATCTTGCGGTGGTCGCGCTTCTTGGCCTCCTCCAGCATGTGCATGTGCTCGTCGAGTTCTTCCTTGGTGGCAAAGGCGACGCCGTTGATGCGGGTGAGCATCTTGTTGTCCTTATCGCCCTTCCAGTAGGCGCCCGAGACGCCGGTGAGCTTAAAGGCCTTCAGAGCCTTGGTGTAGCAGATATGGGGGCCGACGCACATGTCGATGTAGTCGCCCTGCTGATAGAAGGTGATGCGGGCGTCGTCGTCCAGGTCGCCGATGTGCTCGACCTTGTACTTTTCGCCGCGCTCCTCCATAAGGGCGATGGCCTCGGCGCGGGGCTTCTCGTACACGGAGAACTTGAGGTTCTCCTTGACGATCTTCTTCATCTCGGCCTCGATCGCGGGAAAGTCGTCCTCGCTGATCTTGACGCCCTCGGGCAGGTCGACGTCGTAGTAAAAGCCGTTGTCGGTCGCGGGGCCGTAGGCAAAGTCGGCCTCGGGATAGAGGCGCTTGATGGCCTGCGCCATGATGTGCGCGGCAGAGTGGCGGATGACGTGCGTGACCTCGTCCTGCGGGAGCTCGGCCACCGAACCGTCATTGTAGAGTGCCTTCATGGGTATGTTTTCTCCTCTCGGATGCCTGATGCAAGTGCGTGCGATGCGCTCGGCGTTTTTGACTTGCATCATTATAGGCAGGTTGCCTTGGTATACAAGCGCCCGCCGAACCTTAATGGCACGGCGGGCGATTTTCTACGCATGCTTCATCGTGTGGGGCAGGGCTGTGGGGCACGCGTGACTTACGGCGTGCCCGTGGCTTGCGGCCGGCCCGGCGATGGATGCGTTACTGGATACGAGTTCGGCAGTAGGGGCAGACCTTCCAGTGCGCATCGAGCGGGCGATGGCAGCTGGGGCAGACGTTGCGAACCTGGGTATCGCACACCGGGCAGACGACGAAGTCCTTCTCGATGGGCGCGCCGCACTGCGGGCAGGTGCCGTACTGGGCAAGCTGGCGCTCGCGCAGGGCCATGTCCAGCTCCTGCTCCTCACGGTCGGACGCGTAGGAGTGCGGACGCAGGACCAGGTAGGCAATGAGGCCTACAAACGGGATGAGGGCGATGATGCCCCATGCCACGTAGGCGCTGGCGCCGCGGCGGCGAGCGTCGATGAACACATAGACGACCGACAGCACATACAGGGCGATGATAAAGCCAACGAAGGCATAGACAACGCCCATAAGCTGCGGCGACATGAGCTCGGAGATGTACTTGGACATTACGGGTACCTTTCGGAATATTTGCAGTCCGGTCAAGTTTACCACGGGGTTTGTTTATATGGGACTGCGGCTGGGTACGGGGCTGGCGCGGACACAAACATCTCAATCTGTAACAGTTGGGAGCGGAATCCAGGTCTAGATGTTACAGATCGAGACAAACGGAGGACCCGCATGGCAAATGTCTCAATCTGTAACAACTGGGACCCAAATCCTCGTCTAACTGTTACAGATCGAGACGAACGGTTGCCGTAGCTGTCGGCAGACGAGGTTGTCAACGTTGCCGGGTCTCCCCTCGTCTGCCGTTGGCGGGTGCTGCGGGGCTGTTCGCCGCATTGCCACCGCGCTGGGGGTGTGCAGACCGTAGGATAGTCTTATTGACAGCCTGTCAACTCGTCTGGGAGGCACTGTGACAGAAACGTTTGATATCGCGATTGTCGGCGCGGGCATCACCGGATGCGTTATCGCGCGACAGCTCGCGCGATTTGAACTGTCCATTTGCGTGGTCGAGGCGGCAAACGATATTGCGCTGGGCGCGTCGAAGGCCAACGGCGGCCTGGTGCACGCCGGCTACGATCCGACACCGGGCACCGTAAAGGCACAGGTCAATGCCCGAGGTTGCGAGCTTTACGGCACGTGGGCCCAGGAGCTGGGCTTTTTGTTCTGCCGCACCGGATCGATGGTGTTGGGCTTTAACGACGAGGATCGCGCGCAGCTCGAACAGCTGCGTCGCAACGGCCATGCCAACGGCGTGCCCGAGCTGTCGATCGTCGGACCCGACCGCATCCACGAACTGGAGCCGCGCGCCAGTGCCGATGCAACGTGCGCGTTGTGGTGCCCCTCCACTGGCTTTGTCGACCCGTTTGAGGTTGCCATTGCCGCGTTGGAGAACGCCGTGACCAACGGGGTGACGTTTATGCGGTCCGCGTCGGTGGAAGCGATTGAGGTTGCTGGCGGCGAGGCTACCGACGGCACTGCGCGCTTTACGCTGGTGACGCCTGCTGGCAACGTGCGCTGCCGCTACCTGATCAACGCCGCGGGCAACGGCGCCGCTGACATCTCGCATATGGCGGGCGCCGAGGAGTTCCAGATGGTCTGGCGCCAGGGCAACATCGTAGTGCTGGACAAGGAGCCGCGCACGCTCATGCCGCTCTACCCCGTGCCGACGCCGGTGTCGAAAGGCGTTATCGTGACGGGCACCGTGCATGGCAACACCGTGATCACCGCCACGGCTGCCGTGCGCGAGCCGGGCGACACGCAGACCTATGCGCTGTCTCTTATACACATCTGACGCTGCCGACGATACTCCTTGTGTA
>CABRIB010000133.1 GCA_902470915.1 uncultured Collinsella sp.
ACGAGCGGGGGCTCCTGTCGTTTCCGTGCCCTCGGATTGGGTCATAGTGTCTGACGTGTGCTCAACCTGCGGGGTAATGTCAGCAACCAAGCCGAAAACAAAAAAGGCCGAAGTCCCGAAGGGCTTCGGCCTTTGCTTTCTCGCTGTAGGCGCAACGCAACTTATCGATTCTCGATGCTGCCGATATTCTTGAGCTCGATGGAGATGAGGCCGTTGGGCTCGTTGACAAACTCGATGTACTCGGAGTTCGAACCCATCTCGGCCGGGAAGCTGATCTCGATACCCGTATCGGTACGGATCTTGTGATTACGCACGGCCGCGCGCTCAACTTGCTTGCGCTCCACGGGAACGCGCTCAGGCACCTTCTCCTCGGTCAGCACCGCACGCACGCTCTCCTTGATGACCGGCTCGTCCTCAAAGACCTCATCGACAATATCCCAAGGCGGCAGTTCCTCGTCATCCTCAACCTTCTCGGCAACGGCAGCCTTAACCTTGGCGAGCGCTACGGCCGTATTGGCACCGTGCTCCTCGGCGACTTCCTCGACCACACGCGTCACGGTATCGATGACCTCCTTGCCTGATACGCCCGTGTCGCACTGCAGCAGGCCGTCGGGGATAAGCATGCGGTCCTCGCCGGCGATCTTGCGTTTCTTATCCACATAGCCGATCTCCATGGTGCTCGCGCGCACGATGGCATAGCTTGGCACCTTTTGCGAGGGGTTTGGCAGAATGGCGTAGTGGCGCGCGATATCGTTGCGCACCTCCCCCTCCTCGCGGCCCACTTCGTGCATAAAAGCCTGCTTGGAGCCCAGCAGCATCACGGCAAACCAGCGGGCATCCTCATCGTCATCAAAGTCCGCCACGAGCACGTCAGTGGACTCGGCTTTCTCGGCCTTGGTGAGTTCGGAAGAGATAAACTCCGCAATCTGCTGCGACAGGTCCACAAACTCGCGCTCGCCAAAGAAATAGCCCTTGAGCTCGCCGCCAAACGCAGAGTTCTCGGCAAACGTGGCGCGTTTATTGTCGGCCGAGGTGCGTGCGCGGCGCAGATGCGTGGTTACGAAATTGCGCACGGTACGGCTTTCGATATCGAGCTCACGCTGGCTCATGACGTTAACGGCAGAGTCAAAGTCCAGGATATGCAGAATCGCATGATTGATTTTCATATACGGCATTCCGTTCTAGATCGATTTCGGCACGAACCAGTATAGCGGTCAAGCCCGCCCCAAGCGCATCGAAGATTGGTGCATCGGGGACAGGCCGCTTTGCACTAATGGCTAGTGCAGGAGCTCGGACTGCCAAGCCTCGAGCTGTTCTGCCAAACTCTTGCCGGCAGCGGGCATGTCGATCTGGGGACGTTTGGGCAGAAGCGCACACTTAAGAATCGCAACGATAGTCTGCGAGACAAAGCGTCGCGTATCCTTGTCAAAGCCTTGCGCAGCCTGGAGCATCACGGGCAGGCTCTCGCGCAGATTCCCAGCGATATCCGCAAACCGCTCAGCACCCGTAGCCTCAAGCACGGAGAACAACGCATCTACAAAACGCTCGCGCTCGTTAGGCGACACCGCAAGCAGCATCTCGCGAATGGAGCCATCAACGTATCGAGCACCGGCGGACAGGCGCTCACAGTACACGAAGTCGCGACCATCAACCACCCAGCTAAAGGGATTATGCTGAAGCAGGCTGAACTCGGTGCTCTCAACGATGGCATAGTCCTCCTGTGTCTCGAACATCATGCCAAAGATCGACGACCGAGGTAGCGTCTTGTCGATTCGACCGGATAGATCGGCGAAGGCGTTGCCGCTCAGAAACTCCTCGACGAAGCCCGGACCATCATGGGAATACGCCCGTTCGATTCGCTCACGGGCGACATCGGGGCACATCGCCGCACCGTACACCGCAAGGTTTCCACCCTTGGAATGACCTCCGCACAAAAGCGGCCCGTCAATCGCATCCGCCGCCTCGTCTACATAACGCGCCGCGGATTCCTGGGCCGGCACAGGACACCGGAACGCCATGTTAAAGTCCTCTTTCCAGCCCACAATCGTGCTGTCGGTCCCCCGGAAGGCAAGATAGCTAAACCCCGCCGGAAATCGGAACGTCATGGCCGCAAACTGCTCCGTTGTCTCGGCATCACTCACGCTACGATAGCCGCAAACACGAACGCCACGGTAGCGAGGGCTTGCTGCCACAGCCTCCAACAGGGCACGACTCCCCTCCGGATCCCACAGGTCGCCAATCATGTCTTGGTAGCACTCGGCGCGCAGCAGCTCGCGTACGTCTAGGCCCTGCCAGTTCGTCAGCTCCGCCATATCACCCGGCAAACGCAAATAGGACAACCACGCAAAGACCAGGCTATCCACCGCGCAGAACGGCCGTTCCTCAAACGGATCAAACGCTGTCTGGGCATAGGTCAAAAAATTAGGCGAATCCGACATGGCCCTCCCATCAACTATGGTGCATTGGGGTGGTGCAAAGTAACCTGACCCCCCCCTCGCACTAAAAAGGCGCCCGGACCGTGTGGCCCGGACGCCTTTCATTGTAGCCTGTTGCCCAAACGAGCCGAATTTAGCAGGAGAAGTCGACGCTGTCGATGATGTCCTTGAGGGCCTTGGCGGAGGCGGTGAGCTCATGCTGCTCGTCATCGTTCAGCGGCACGGGGACGCGGCAGACGACGCCGTCGCGGCCAACGACCGTCGGCATGGAGATGGCAAGATCGGACAGGCCATACTCGCCCACCATGAGCGAGGAAACGGGCAGAACGGTCTGCTCATCACGCATAACAGCGGTGCAGATGCGCTTAACGGCCATGGCGACGCCGTAGTAGGTGGCGTGCTTCTTCTCGATGATGGTGTAGGCGGAGTTCTTAACGTCCTCGGCGATGCGCTTCTCGGCAGCCTCATGCTCCAGGTGGCCGTGAAGCTCGCAGAAGGTGTTCAGCGGCACGCCGGCAACCTGGGCGCTGGACCAAGCGACAAACTCGGAGTCGCCGTGCTCACCCATGACATAGGCCTGAACGTCGCGCGGGTCAACCTCGACGTGGGCACCAAGCATCTGCTGCAGACGGCCAGTGTCGAGCACGGTGCCGGAGCCGATGACATGGCCCTCGGGCAGGCCGGACATCTTGATGGCAGCATAGGTCAGAACATCAACCGGGTTGGAGACGATTAGCAGAATGCCGTCGAAGCCGGACTTCTTAATCTCGGGGATAATGGACTTAAAGATGTTGACGTTCTTGTTGACCAGGTCCAGGCGGGTCTCACCGGGCTTCTGGGCAGCGCCAGCGGTGACGACGATCATGGCGGCGTCGGCGACATCGGAATAATCGCCGGCGTAGATCTTCATCGGCTCGGCAAACGTCATGCCGTGCGCGATATCCAGAGCCTCACCCTCGGCGCGGTTCTTGTCCACGTCGATGAGGACCATCTCGGAGAACAGACCGCTCTGCATCAGAGCGAACGCCGAAGACGAACCGACGAAACCGCAACCGACAATAGCGACCTTCTTCTCGT
The DNA here is from genome assembly GCA_902470915.1 of uncultured Collinsella sp. Taxonomy (GTDB): domain Bacteria; phylum Actinomycetota; class Coriobacteriia; order Coriobacteriales; family Coriobacteriaceae; genus Collinsella. The sequence goes on from CABRIB010000133.1 coordinate 3,513, forward strand.
TAACCATTAGAAACTCCCATCTCTCTCCACAAACAAGCCGCCCGGGAACGACCCGAGCGGCTTGCCGTAATCCCAATACATCCAATCGGGACTTTGATTATGCTCCTATTCGCAGCCAAAAATCGACCGTTTACCGAAATTGTTTGCAGAATTCGTAAAATAACTGCACGAAATCGGTTTCGAGCTATTGACGAGCCGAAATAGGTTTCTAATACAGGCCCGCCTCGCGCATGGTTCTATGTTTGTGTGGGCCAAGCTTCCCGGTGGTCGCACCGATTCC
>CABRIB010000134.1 GCA_902470915.1 uncultured Collinsella sp.
CACAAGGAGTATCGTCGGCAGCGTCAGATGTGTATAAGAGACAGGCGCAGGCCCAGCTGCGAAAACTTAAACGTCGCATCGAGCGCGACCGCGTTCGTATTGCCCACAGCCGCAAACTCAATAACCCCTGCATGCTTAAGGGCATGCACAACAGCCGCCAGCGTATCGTGGTCGATCCCGTCGATGGTCGCATTAAGCTCACTCACCTTGGCGGCGAGGATATTTTTAAGGCTCTGCTCCATGTTGTCGAGCGAGACCTCGTCGGTCAGGCCCTCGTTGCGCTGACTCTCTAAGTCGCGCGCCAACGAAAACTGAAAGCTGCGGAAGCTGCCAAAGCCCAGCTTGCGGCAGAAACGCGAAACGGTCGCCTCGGACGTGGCGGCAGCGCGAGAGAGCTGAGCCGCCGTGAGGCGTGGCGCCTCGGACTGGTGCTCCAATATATAGTCGACAATGCGCTGCTCGGACTCGCTGTATCCCTGGTGGGTACTAATGAGGGAAAGTGCGCTTTTGCTACTATCGGTCATGGATGGCTCCTGGTTGGCATGAAAATCTAACTTGATTTGCAATGCCATAGTATACGGGCATTTTCAATTACAAGATACACCTTGCCGTTTCAAGTGTTGATGGTAAACTTTCACTTGCCGTTTACGGTTATGAAAGAACCTTTCACCGGAGAATTGCGCCTTGTCTCTTCTCACGCGGACGGTAGGTTGGTATCTTTCAGTTGTGGAAAAACGCGCATCGAAGCGCGTGTAGGGGAGCGCCCGCGGGCGCTGTACTCAAGAAGGAGGGACACATGGCTAAGTTTGACATCATCGCCGCGACCGGTTGCCCGACCGGCATTGCGCACACCTTCATGGCGAAGGAGGCGCTGGAGAAGGCAGCTGCCGAGCGCGGTCTGACCATTAAGGTCGAGACTCATGGCCAGGTCGGTGTCGAGAACGAGCTCACCAAGAGCGAGATCGCCGGTGCCAAGGCCGTCGTCGTCGCAGCCGATAAGGATGTCCAGGCTGAGCGTTTCGCCGGTAAGCCCATGGTTTCCGTTGGTGTTTCCAAGGCCCTGTCTGTCGAGACTGCTGGTAAGCTGATCGACCGCGCGCTCGCCGCCAAGGGCGACGACACGGTTGCCGCTGCCGCCGATGTCGAGGACGAGGTCGAGGAGAAGGAGTCCATCGGCCACGTCATCTACAAGCACCTCATGAACGGCGTCAGCCACATGCTGGTCTTCGTCGTTGCCGGTGGTGTTCTGACCGCCATTTCGTTCCTGTGGGGCATCACGTCCTTTGATTCGACGGCTGCCGACTACAACAGCTTTGCTGCGATGCTCAAGATCATCGGCGGCATCGCCATGAACCTTATGGTTCCGGTGCTTTCCGCCTACATCGCCGAATCCATCGGCAAGCGCCCGGCGCTCGTCCCCGGTTTCGTTGCCGGTATGATTGCCATCCAGGGCCTGCCTGTTAACGCCGAGACCGGCATGATCGACGCCGGTGGCGCCGGCGTGGGCTTCGGCTTCCTGGGCGGCATCGTCGGCGGCTTCCTCGCTGGCTATGTCATCCTGCTGCTCGAGAAGGTTTTCTCTAAAATTCCTGCGAGCCTTAATGGCCTGAAGGCAATCTTCCTGTATCCGCTGTGCTCTACCGCCATCGTCGGCCTGGTCATGCTCGGTATTTCCGGCCCCATGGCTGCCATTAACCAGGGCATGATGGATTTCCTGCAGAGCCTCGGTAACTCCGGTCCGGTGATCCTTGGCCTGGCCATCGGCTGCATGTGCGCCTTTGATATGGGCGGCCCGGTCAACAAGGCTGCTTACGCTACTGGCACCTTCCTGCTCGGTACCGCTCTCGAAGCTGGCGTCGGCACCGAGACCTACAACTTCGGCACCAACTTCATGGCTGCCGTCTCCGCCGCTTGCATCGTTCCGCCGCTGATCACCACCTTCGCTGTCGTTGTCGGCAAGAAGTACTTCAGCCAGGAGGATCATGACGCCGGTATCGTCAACCTCATCCTTGGTTGCACCCACATCACCGAGGGCGCCATTCCGTTCATGACCAAGAACATCTGGCCCGTTATGCCCATCATGATGCTCGGTTCTTCCATCGCTTCCATCTTGACCATCTTCTTCAACGTTCACGATCCGGCGCCTCACGGCGGCTTCCTGGTCCTGCCCGTTGTCGAGAACGGTCCGCTGTGGGTCCTCGCGATCCTCATCGGCGCCGTGGTCGGTGGCATCCTGTTCGTGGCTTTCAAGAAGTACGACTTCGAGAAGAACCAGAAGCCCGCTCCTGCAACCAAGCCGGTTGAGGCCCCCAAGGCCGCTGCCGTCGAGGCCCCCAAGGCCGAGGCTGCTGACTTCGTGAAGGTCGAGAACGTCTTTGTCGCCGAGGACTTCGCTTCTCGTGACGAGGCTCTGAGCTTCGTTTCCAACCAGGCTGTCAAGGCCGGTATCGCCAGCGACGCCGACGCCGTGATGAACGCCTTCCTGGCCCGCGAGGCCGAGGGCACCACGGGCATGATGGAGGGCTTCGCCATCCCGCATGCCAAGTCCGACGCCATTACCGAGGCTGCCGTCATCGTCGTCAAGGACGAGTCCGGCGTGACCGGTTGGGACACCATGGACGGCGCTCCCGTCAACGTGGCTATCGCCCTGCTCATCCCCGGTGCCCAGGCCGGCACTACGCACCTCAAGATCCTGTCCAAGGTCGCCGAGGCGCTCATGGACGAGGACTTCCGTGCCACCGTCAAGGGTTCCACCGACGCCGCCGAGATCGCCAAGACGATCAACGCCCGTCTGGTCTAATCCCGCAACACGCGAATACCATCGCCCCCTGTATATAAGGCGGAGTCCCTCTCCAGGGTCTCCGCCTTTTTTCTATCCCTCCCATAAGTTGCGGTGAAATAGGGACTGTTTAAACGATTCAGCCCCAAATTCAATCCCTATTTCACCGCAACTTACAAAAGGGCATAGAGGGGGCTGCCTATCGAGTCTTTGTCGCGAACAGGTTATCAGCCAGAATTCCTTTCAGCCGACATTACTCTGGTCCGACTGGGTTTCCGCAGCTTGCTCGCCCACAGGGGCCCGTGCGCGGCCTGTGAGATTTATCGCGAGTTCCGCACGAGCCGAAGAGCACTTAATGTGCTCTTCGTGCGAGCAGGGCTGTAGAGCAGGAAATCTCACAGGCCGCGCACGGGCCCCTGTGGGCGAGCAAGCGGACGACAAACACATCTGTCCAATAATTCGTCTGAAACACAATGAAAAACCGTTTGATGTGAGTTAATATAAACAACGTCGTGAATCTGACTCCTGCCACATGCATGACAGGGGTTAAACACAAAAAAGGAGTCAACTATGGTTTCTGAGAAGGCTACCCTCGTTAATCCTCAGGGTCTGCACATGCGTCCGGCTGGTCTGTTCGCCTCCACCATGGGCAAGTACGCCTGTGACGTGACGGTCGTTACCCCCGAGAAGGAGGTCAACGGCAAGTCCCCGATGGCCCTCATGGCTGCTGGTATCCCCTGCGGTACCGAGGTCGAGGTCAAGTGCGACGGCGCTGACGAGGCCGAGGCTCTGGCTGCTGCCATCGAGCTCATCAAGAGCGGTCTTGGCGAGTAGAACTCAAACGGGTCGCATGTTGAACAACTAAGTTCATATTTGGGGGCGCAGTGACCTGTTGTAAGGTAGCTGCGCTCTTTTGTCATGGATATGGCAAAACGCTTTATCACTGTCTCTTATACACATCTGACGCTGCCGACGATACTCCT
>CABRIB010000135.1 GCA_902470915.1 uncultured Collinsella sp.
AGATAGGAGTCCGTCTCGTGGGCTCGGAGATGTGTATAAGAGACAGGCGAAATAAGCGCCGCCACCAAGACCGAGCCCGAGGTGATGACGTCGTTTTTGGAGTCCTGTGCTGTGGCGATGAGCGTCTCCGAGTCGATGCGATCGCCCAGCGTGCGGTTGAACGCTGCCATCCAGAGCTTAACGAGCATGGACAAGACGAGGGCGGCTAAGGAGAGCACCGAATATGCAGTGGGGGAAGGCTTGATGATCTTAGTGACCGACTCGAGGATCAGATTGATGCCGACGGCGCAAACCAGGACGGCGACGAACAGGCCAGCTAGGTACTCATAGCGACCGTGGCCATAGGGGTGGCCTTCGTCTGCCGGGCGGCTGGCAAGGCGGAACCCGAGCAGACTCACGATGTTGCTCGAGGCATCGGAGAGGTTGTTGAAAGCGTCGGCGATGAGGGAGACGGAGCCGGCGAGCAGGCCCGCGATGCCCTTGGCCAAGCACAGGGTGATGTTGAGGCCAATGCAGACGAGGCTTGCGGAAAAGCCCGCGTTGGTGCGGCAAGATGCATCGACCGGCTCGCTCTCGCTGCCGGGAACAAGCGTATGTACCAGCCGATTTACAAATAGCATAGCGGTCGTCCTCACAATCATGTTTAAGGGGATAGTGTAGCTCGCGCGGGGGCGCCGTGCACCGATGCTCAGAAAATGCAGCAATAGTCTGCCGGTGCTAACGAGCGAGCCTTCTCGTCTGCCTGGGTGGTCCATTTTGGGCCACATGGGTATGGGCATGTGCCTGTTTGCTCGACATACTTAATGTCGACAGCCCCTGTGCAAAGGAGGACGTTTCCATGGACGAGATGTTTGCCATTAAATGTCAAAACTGCGGCGGCCCTATGTACTCGCACCAAGCTAAGCGCAGCTTTGAGTGCGCTTATTGCGGTGCGGTCATTCCGTGGCAGGCGGACGCCGGAGAGCCCAAGAGCGCTTTGGGCATTCGCCATACGCCGTTGACGGTAGTGGATGGACTGCTCAAGCTCACGCATGTGTCGCAACTCGAGCGCCCGGAGGACCCGGACTGGTATTTCTTCAATTCGCACTGGCGCAATCAGTCGGTCCTGGAACATCTGCTGTGGGAGGACCGCGGCACGGCGCAGGAGTTCCAAGAAGCGACGCACGTGAGCATTCCTTGTCCCTTCTGCGGAGCGTCCTTTGAGGGCGAGTCAACGCAGCGTGTGTTTGAGTGCCCGTCCTGCGGCAACAAGATCGGCATTGCCGACCTGCTCAAGCCCGGTACCTTCAGCAAGCGTCTGACCATGGGCGTGGGTGCAGAGTATGTGCCGGAGCAGGGTATTCCCTGCGAAATCTCGCCGCAGCAGGCACGTGCCAACGCGCTGCAGCTGGTGCGCCAGTATCCGGATGCCTTTGCCGGGCACGACGTGGAAGACGCGATCCAAAACGACATGATGCTCTTCTATTTCCCCATGGCGCTGGCGGACTTGCGCATGATGGCGAGCTTCCCGGGCAAGGGCCTGAGCAAGGAAACCCTGGTGTACTACGAGGTGCTCGACTGGGCATACCCCAGGGCAAACTACCTGGACGTTCGCCTCATGGGCATTTTGGAGCCGTGGGACTTTGCCAAGGTCGGTCCGTTCGATCCCGCCATGCAGGAAGGTGACTTTCGCGTTGTCTCAGTCGATGCGTCTACCAAGGACCAGGTGGTCATTGATAAGTTGGCGCTCGACGTTGCGGGCAACGACGCCGAGGCTGTACTGGGGCTCAATAAAAAGAGCATTCGCATGTGGGCGCGCAAGGCCCGCAAACATAAGGACGGCCTGGTGATGGTGCCGGTCTACTTTGTCGATCGTCCGGCGACAGACGGCCGCGATGGCGAGCAGGTGCGCATTGCCGTAAACGGCCAGACGGGCCGCGCGGCCGCGGTGGTGTTTAGCGACAAGCGCGAAACGCATATCGTGGCGCCGCTCAGCCCGAGCCTGCATCTGTCCGGTGAGAGCACCGTGCACGCCACGCCCGTCGAGGTCAAATACGTTAAATCGCCCTTCCTGTACCAGATCGTGCGCCGTGGAGGCGGCGAGCAACCGCGTCAGGTTGCAGCGGTTGCCGAGGGTTCCTACCGAGAAGAAAAGCCCAAACGCCGCGGTCTGCTGGGTGCGCTATTTGGGAAGTAGGGAAGCGCAGCCGGTTGGCGCTGCGATGCGATAGTTAGAGGAACGGGGCAGTCCGCAGAAGTGCGGACTGCCCCGTTTTTGTGTTGCGGGGAAGTGCTGGGCACTTCATTAAAGGTTTTCGCGCGGACACGAATTGCTATGTTGTCTGGCACCTTCGCATGGGAGCCTTGCGGTGGTTAAAATGTGACCATAGAGGCAGTTTTAGCGAACCCCGCGGGAGTGACGCGTATGGACAACAACACGCTGCTGTTCCAGGACAAAGGTTCGGGTAGGTTTAAAGACGTCAAGATCTACCCTAACCGCATCGAGGTGCTCAAGAAGGGCACTTTTGGTGGCAAGCACACCGAGATTGTTTATCTTAAGGACATTACGGGGGTCAGCAGGATCAAGGGCCGCGACGTTTTCCTACGTAACAGGCTGTTGACTGCCTGTGTCTTTAGTCTGAGCAGCCGCTCCCAAGCTCAGGAGTTCGTGAATGCGCTGAACATGGTGATGTAGCCGATAACGGTGTTCGGGCTAAGGTAAAAATCGGGGCGCAGAACGGTATTCTGCGCCCCCCCAATTGAGTCGATGTGTCTAAAAGGCGGGCTTGCCTATTCGCTGTCGTCCCCAACGTTTTCGCGGTCATTGGCAAGCATCGCCGCGCCGGCGACCGTTGTCGCCACGGCGGCGGCAGCGAGCCCGGCGGCAACGCCAGAGCCGTCGCCCGTGTCGGCGAGTTTTCCGGTCGAGCCCTTGCTCTTGTTGCCGCCGCCGTTCTTGTCGGCGCCGTCTGCGTTGGAACCCGTGCCGCTACCGGTGCCGCCTGCACTGCCCGAGGCCGCTACGGTAAAGCTTGCGGCTCCATCGCTGGCGAGCGTGTAGCTCTGCGCCGCGTCGCCCAAGAGACCGTTCACGCGCACCCAGTACGTTCCCGCGGTAAATGCCTCGCCCTCGGCCATCGCCGTTCCCGGAGCGCCGTTCGCGTCGTGCACAAACTCGAGCTGGGCCGTGCAGGCATCGGTTTCGAGCTTGCCCTCGAGTGATGCCGCAATCTTGGCGCGCACGTCTTCGCCGGCCTTAAGGCCTTCGAGTCCCTCAAAATGGGGCGTCAGCGCGCGTGGATCGATATCGATGGGCACGGAGCCCCGCAGCTCCGTAACGGTCTCGTTGCCCAAGGCGTCGACATCCACATATTCGATGGCAAACGCATGGCCCGAAGCTGCCACGTTGAGTACGTTGCTGCTGTCGACGAGGCGGAAATGACCCTCGCCAACGGTCTTGCCGTTCTGGAATGAGGCATCGCTCAGCGAGTCGCCGTACGTCATGCGCATGCGGGTCGGGAGATAGTACGGGAGATAGTACGAAGCCGTCTGCTTGTGCTCCGTATCGTAATTGCGCTGGTAGATGCTCCGGGCCAGCGCCGCATCAACAAAGTCGGATGCGATGATGCCAATGTGCTTGAGGTAATCTGACTTTGTATCCTCGATGCCGCTGGGATTGATGTACGGGCTCTTATACAGATGCTCGTTGACTACTCGTGCCGAGGTAAGACGATATGAGAAAGCCATTTGGGTCGCCTCCCCCGCGGCGCAGCTTCTTTCC
>CABRIB010000136.1 GCA_902470915.1 uncultured Collinsella sp.
ATAAGAGACAGCACTTAGGGCGATGGCAAATAAAACATCAGACGCCGCTTCTGTCGTTACAGGCAAAGGCAAAATCGTGGGCGGCGTTTTGGCCGTCTTGGCCGTGCTCGTCGTCGTTGCTATCGTGGTGATTAACTCTGGATTGTTTACCGCCACTGATATTGAGATTCAAGGCAGCGAGCATGTGACGAAGCACGATGCTATCCAGCTGATCGATTTGCCCGAGGGAACGTCGCTTTTTAACGTCGATCCCGACCAGATTACCGAGGACCTCAAGCAGAATCCGTGGGTCTCGGGCGTGGATGTCCAGCGTCAGTTCCCGCATACGCTCATCATTACGCCGATGGAGCGCAAGGTCATCGCAATTGCCTATATCAGTTCCGATGACCTTGCCTGGGCCATCGGGGATGATGACACCTGGATCGCCCCACTGTCGACGTCGGTCGAAGTGGACGACCAAGGCAACGTCATCACGACAGGGCAGGGCTCAAATACCTTGACCGGAATCGATGCCGCGCTGGCGCTCGCTAAGCACTATGGCGCGGTGTTGTTGACTGATGTCTCGGCGGATGTCGCTCCGGTTTCCGGCCAGGCAGTGAGCTCCAAGGCCGTTAAGGCTGGCTTGGATTATGTGCGTGGTTTTTCGAGCGAGTTCTTGGGACAAGTCAAGGATATTTCCACGCCTTCGGTCGAAGCCATCTCGGCAAACCTCAATAACGGCATTGAGGTGTCGCTGGGCGATTCGAACGATATCGTCAAGAAGGAGCGCGTAGTCACCAAGCTGCTTTCGCAGGTAGAGGGCGTAACGTATATCAATGTGCGCTCTCCGGGTAACTATACATTTAGGAACGCTCCGACCTCGTAGCGCTGGTTGATGCTTTGTTGAGGGGCCATACCACGCCGTTTATCTGGTTTGTTTGGTTTTCACGGTCAATTATTTGACTGATACGTTCATAATGTGCAAACATAATACGGTTTACCTTTGCATTTACTTTCAACCTGAAGGTTAATGTGCGCAGGGGTCGACCCATGCTATGGCTATAACCTTTGTTCGGAGGACCGACATGCACGAGACAGAGATCAACAACTACCTTGCCGTCATTAAGGTGGTCGGCGTCGGCGGCGGCGGTACCAACGCGGTCAATCGAATGATCGAAGAGGGCATCCGCGGCGTCGAGTTTGTTGCCATCAACACCGATGCTCAGGCACTCGCGATCTCTGATGCCGATATCAAGGTGCACATCGGCACCGACCTTACCCGCGGCCTGGGCGCCGGCGCCAACCCCGAGGTTGGCCGCAAGGCTGCCGATGAGTCCCGCGACGACATTGCCGAGGCGCTCGCTGGCGCCGATATGGTGTTCATCACCTGCGGCGAGGGCGGTGGCACCGGTACCGGCGCTGCTCCCATCGTTGCCGATATCGCGATGAACGAGGTCGGTGCGCTGACCGTCGCCGTCGTGACCAAGCCCTTCACCTTCGAGGGCCGCAAGCGCAAGAAGAGCGCCGAGGAGGGCATTAAGACCCTCTCCGATTGCGTCGACACCATGATCGTCATCCCTAACGATAAGCTGCTCGACATCGCCGAGAAGAAGACCACCATGCTCGAGGCCTTCGCGATTGCCGATGGCGTCCTTTCCCAGGGCACCCAGGGCATCACCGACCTCATCACCGTCCCCGGTATCATCAACCTGGACTTCGCCGATGTTAAGACCATCATGAAGCAGGCCGGTACCGCCATGATGGGTATCGGTACCTCTTCTGGGGACACCCGTGCCGTCGACGCTGCCCAGCAGGCCATCTCCAGCCCGCTGCTCGAGAGCTCCATCGATGGCGCCACGCGCGTGCTGCTCTCCATCGCCGGTTCCAAGGACCTGGGCATCCAGGAGATCAGCGACGCCGCCGACGTTGTCGCCAACGCCGTCGACCCCGAGGCCAACATCATCTTCGGTACCGTTGTCGACGAGTCCCTGGGCGATCAGGTGCGTATCACCGTCATCGCTACGGGCTTCTCCGACTCCAACGTCAACCGTCAGGACGAGCTCTTTGCTGCTCAGCAGTCTCAGAGCAAGGCCGCTGCCTCCGCTGAGCCGCAGCGCACCGCTCCTGCCACGAGCCCGGCTCAGGCCGCTCCGACCCGCAACGTCGGTGGCACCGAGCTTCCTAACTTCGGCAACGATCAGTTCGAGCTTCCCGACTTCCTGAAGCGCGGTAGCTTTTAAGTCGTTCTTTGCATTGTTGTGCACAGGGGCGTGTCCGTATGGACGCGCCCTTTTTATTTCGACTTTGTAAACTAGAACCTCCAATCTCTTTACGTTCCCTTTACGATTGCCTCCAGCGCAGCAGGTATCCTTTTAGAGAAGTATGACAGCCGTATAAACGCGGGCTGTAGCGGCGATGCCGCGGTACTTGTGTTATTAGGAGGCTTTAGTATGGCAGCACGTGCGGACAAAGTTTCGCGTGTCGACCATGATGGAGTTACGTTGGTGGAGGGCGCGACATCCGATGTTCGCTTTGCCTTCACCGAGCGTGCCGGTGGCGTTTCCGAAGATGCGTACTCCTCACTCAACTTGGGCTCGCATGTTGGCGATGACCCCTTTGCTGTTCAAGAAAATCGTCGTCGTGCGCTCGAGGCTATGGGTGCCGCCGAGTGTGAGCACAACCTGCTCGTTCCCAATCAGGTCCATGGTGATCATATCGTTGCGGTGACCTCGAACGGCGCCGATGACCTTGAGGACGTTCGCGAGCAGATTGCCGAGGGCTGTGATGCCATCGTCTGCACGGCGCATAACGTGCCCGTGCTGCTCTGCTTTGCCGACTGCGTTCCCGTGGTGCTGGTGGCCCCCGGCGGATTTGCCGTGGTGCACTCCGGTTGGAAGGGCACGATTGCACGTATTTCCGCCAAGGCGTGCCAGGCGCTTTGCGATGCTGCCGGTTGCGATGCGAGCGACGTTTCCGCCTATATCGGCCCCCATATCTTGGGTGACGAATATGAGGTATCCCAGGAACTCATGGATCGCTTTGCCGCCGAGTTCTCTTGCATCGATGCGAATACCTCTCGCATGCTCGATCTTTCCGCTGCCATTCGCGAGGCGCTGGTAGATGTCGGTGTCGACGCGGATAATATCGTGGATACCCAGCTTTCGACCGTGCGTCAGAACGACCGCTTTTATTCCTACCGTAACGAGGACGGCACCTGTGGGCGCCATGCTGCGATCGGCGTGATGCTATGAGAAAGATCGTATCGGTCCTGAGCGCCGCTGTGCTTACGCTTACGCTGTGCGCCTGTTCTTCGGGATCTTCTAGCTCTTCCATTACCGTGGCCGGCTCCACGACCTGCCTTCCTATCGCCGAGATTGCGGCCGAGGGCTTTAAGGAGGAGACCGGCATCGACGTGCTCGTTTCCGGTTTGGGTTCTTCCGCTGGGATCGAGGCCGTCAGCGCCGGCACGGCCGATATCGCCAGCTCCTCCCGTGGACTCAATGCCGACGAACAGGATCTGGGCCTGACTCCCATCGTCATTGCCCACGACGGTATTGCGGTCATCGTGAACGACGACAACCCCGTCGATAACCTCTCGACCGAGCAGCTCCGCGATATCTACGCCGGCAAGATTACCAATTGGAAAGAGGTCGGTGGCGAGGACCTGAGGATTCAGGTCATCAACCGAGACGAGGCGTCCGGTACGCGCGAGGCCTTCCGTACCATCGTGATGGCTGTCTCTTATACACATCTCCGAGCCCACGAGACGGACTCCTATCTC
>CABRIB010000137.1 GCA_902470915.1 uncultured Collinsella sp.
ACAGTCTTTAGGCCACCGCGGCGATATGGAATGCGACAAAGGGACTGTCCCCTTGTCACATTTGTCATTTTCCGAGCCAGTTTTTGAACCACCACTCCATGGAGCGGCTCATCTCGGCCATAAAGGGGCTCGTGTGCTTGCGAGTGTAGATATCCACGACGCGCTCCCCCACCTCGCGAGCATGCGGACGGAACATCGCGTCCATCTCGGCCACCTGCGCGTCCATAGTCGCGTCGTCCGCACGGCAGTAGCGCTCCTCGTGCACCAGGTTCACCACGGGGTGCGCGATTGCCGGGCGCTCCTTACGGGGCGTGCCGATGATGAGCATCGACAGCGGCATGGTATAGGGCGGCAGATCGAGCAGCTCGGCAACTTCCTCGGCATTCTCGACGATATCACCGATATAGCAGCTCCCCAGGCCCAGGGCCTCGGCGGCAACCACGGCGTTTTGAGCGGCGATCACGGCATCCTGCGCCGCGATGGCAAAGTCGCCCAGACCCGGTGCACGGCGGGGCGCCTTGCCCGTGCGCTCTACAAACTCGGGCTCAAAGCAGCCCACGTGCTCAAACAGATCGATCCACTTGGCATAGTCGACTACAAATATTAGTGCCCAGGGCGCCTTGGCGATCATGGGCTGGTGGTCGCACAGGTCGGCCAGACGGTCCAGCGTAGCTTGCTCGCGAATGCTTACGATGGAATACATCATCATGGCGCCCGCCGACGGCGCGCGACTCGCCGCATGCAGAATCGCTGCACGCTGCCCGTCGGTCACCGCCACGGGACGGTCGCCGTCATCACGCGCGAAGGCACGCGTGGACGAGCGGTGTTCCAAGATGTCCAGCGCCGCGTTGCCCGTAGTCTCGACCGGATAGCCGCCCGCGTCCACGCCCACAGCTCCGCCGCAGTACTCGGTGCCCGTCATACAAACCTGCTCGCCCATAGCTCTATCCTCGCTAATTCTTTAAGAAGCCTTTACGTTTCCGTGTAATTCCCGTCCATTATCGCGCAGGCCGCCACTACATTGCGCCACACCGCCGCACATGCGCGTTAATATGGCTGGTTGTTGTGCGCAGCCACCAATTGCAGCGCATATCTTGGTAACAATCGGGTAAACCCCCGCTTTCGTACGTTTTAGTTTGTGAGGAGTCTCAGCATGTTCGCTGCCGCCATCTCGCTCGTCGGTCTTGCGGCGACCGTCTACCTTGTCTTGCGCGAGGCCAAGGCCATTCGCGCTCAGTCGGGCACCGTTGCCAAAAGCGCTCTTGGGTGGAGCGTCGTCTTCGGCCTGTTCCAGGTCTTTTTGACTATTTGGGGCGCCATTGGCCTCGTCGCCCAAAACGAGCCGCTCGCCTTTGTGATGCTCATCCTGACCAACGCCATCCTCACCGGATGCGCCTGGGCCAGCATCGCCCGCGATCGCATCGCCCCGCGCGTCTTTGCGTTCGCCAAGCCCGACGCCCCCGCCCCCACCGGCAAGCTCGCCCGCCTGCGCGGCGCCTTTGTGGGCAAACCACTCGTCGCCGCCGTCCTGTGCCTGCTGCTCGCCGGCGTCTTTGCGCTGCTGGGCATGGAGGTCTCGTCCAACCACGACTTTACCTGGGTCTACCCCCTGTGCATCCTGCTCGAGTGGGCCATCATCACCGTGCTCATGATCGGCTTGTTCTTCCTGTTCCAGCGCCACGGCGCAGCTCCCGCGGTCCTGGCCTTTGCCCTCTTTGTCCTGGGCATTGCCGAGTTCTTCGTCATCACGTTTAAATCCATGCCCATCCAGCCGGGCGACCTTTCGGCCATCTCCACCGCCGCCGCGGTCGCCGGCACCGGCTACACCTTCTCCATCTCGCTGTTCTGTGTGCTGTCCATGGGCTTTACCGCCATCGCCATGCTGCTGTGCGAGTACGCCGGCCTGGTGGCACCGCACCGTCAGAAGGGCGCCGCCAACGCCAAGCGCATGCTGCTCACCAACCTGCTCGTCGCCGTGCTGTGCCTGGGCGGTGTGACCGCACACGTCACGCTCATCGACTACTACAACACCCTCGGCATCACCGTCTACACCTGGCGCCCGCTCGAGAGCTACTGGCGCGAGGGCTACCTGCCCGCTTTCATTAGCGCAGCGCAGTCCATCAAGCCGCCCAAACCCGCCGACTACTCCGTCGACGATGCCAAGGCAACGCTCAAAAAGTACGCCAAGGCCTACGACAAGTCCGACGCGGCCAAGAGCGACGAGCGCGCCGCCGCAAAGGAGCAGTTCGACAGCGAGAAGCCCACGGTCATCGCCATCATGAACGAGACCTTCTCGGATCTGTCGATCTACCAGAACATGCGCGCCGGCTACGAGGGCCCGCAGTACTTTAAGAACCTGTCCAACTGCCTCAGCCGCGGCAAGCTCTACGTGAGCGCCTACGGCGGTGGCACCGCCAATACCGAGTTTGAGTTTATGACCGGCAACTCCATGGCCAACCTGGGCTCGGGCGTGTACCCCTACACCATCTACAACATGGAAACGACCGGGAATCTGGCAGAGCAGTTCAAGTCGCTCGGATATTCCACCACGGCCATGCACCCCAACCACGCAACCAACTGGAACCGCGAGAACGTCTACAAGGACTTTGGCTTTGACCAGTTCCTGTCCATCAACGACTTCCAGGGAGCCGACACCCTGCGCGACATGGTGACCGACCAGGCGACCTACGACAAGATTCTTGAGCTGCTCGACCAGAACGCCGATCCGCAGTTTATCTTCGACGTGACCATGCAGAACCACTCGGGCTACGACACGGGCCTGCTGCCGGTCGACAAGCAGATGCACCTGAATATCGACACGACCGATCTGGACGCCAAGACCGTCGAGGACGGCACGCTCTCCGATGTCGACGAGTATGTCTCGTGCATCGAGCAGTCCGACCAGGCGCTTCGCTACTTCCTCAACGCCCTGAACAAACTCGATCGCAAGGTGGTCGTGGTGTTCTGGGGCGACCATCAGCCGTTCTTCCCGTCCAAGTTCAACGACAAGTGGTTTACCGACGAGGACGACGCCACCCACCAGGAGCGCCTGTGGCAGACCGATTACATCATCTGGGCCAACTACGACGTTGCCGGCTGCGACCAGACGAGCGAGGTCGACGACCTGTCCACCAACTACCTGTCCACGCAGCTTATGCAGCTGATTGGCGCACCGCTGACCGACTACCAGAAAGCGCACATGACGCTGCGCGAGTCGCTGCCCGCCATCAACTCGGTCGGCTACGAGGACGCCAGCCTGCGCTGGGCGCTCTCCTCCAACGTCACCGGTGACGACGCCGCCGCAGCAGCCGCCACCAAGGCGCGCGAGGATTACGCCAAGATGCAGTACTACGAGATGTTCCGCGACGGCAAGAACGTGTACACCGAGCACTTCCAGACCGAGGCCAACGAAACCGACCCCAACCTGGCACCGGGTACGACCAAGATCAAGTAGCGGGACGCATCCCGATTCGCCTACCCGGGCAATCCCCAACGAGGGCGGACGGGCGCCGGGTAACATCTGCTGCTCAGACAGTCCTGCGCAAGACGAAGGCCACATTAAGTGGCCTTCTTTGCGTGCGGAACT
>CABRIB010000138.1 GCA_902470915.1 uncultured Collinsella sp.
GTCCGTCTCGTGGGCTCGGAGATGTGTATAAGAGACAGCTACAATTGATTAGATAGAGGAGGTTTCTGCATGGACGTTATTAACAAAGATCTCTTGGAGCAACTGAAAGAGTTTCAGGAAGAGGGCGTCGTGGTAGAAGTGTTCGACTTTGAGGACTACATGGATAAATTCTGCCATTAGTTTCGAAATTTACTCGCCTCGCTTAAAGGAGAAGTCGATTATCGATTTCTCCTTTTTAATTAAAGATATTATTGAAATACATGCTCTTAGCACAGGTTGGCCTCTCAGTAAACTGGGAGGTTGCTTTGGCTAGTTAGAGATATGTGAACGTCCGTTAGACTGAATCTCAGGGTAGAAGGGGCCTCCAGTGTCCAGATCAACAAGGCAATGCTGCGTTTCGGCTAATAAGAACGATGGCTTTTTGCGTGTGGCGGCGGCGTCGCCGCAGATTCGCGTTGCCGATGTCGAGGACAATGTCGAGGTTGCATTGGCGGCTGTTCGCGAGGCTGCCGAGCGCGGCGTTCGTGCTCTGGTGCTGCCCGAGCTCAACTTGTGCGGCTATACCGCGGCCGATCTGTTCCATAATCGCACGCTGCTGCATGCCTGCGAGGCTGCTCTGGTGCATATCCTCGATGAGACTCGTGAGCTGCCGATCGTCTTTACCGTTGGCTTGCCCGTTGCGGTGGCTGAAAACATCTACAACTGCGCGGCCGTGTGCTGTGCGGGCGAGCTTTTGGGCCTCACGGCCAAGAAGTATCTGCCCAACTATGGCGAGTTCTATGAGCGTCGCTGGTTTGCTCCGGCGCCTGCGGATCCCGTGTGGGTTGAATTTGCCGGTCAGGGTCCGGTTCCGCTGGGTTCGGGACTTGTCTACCGCTGCTGTGATGAGGGTGCCGAGGATATGGTGCTGGGCGTTGAGGTCTGCGAGGACCTGTGGGTGCCGGCGCCCCCTTCGACCGAGATGGCGCTTGCCGGTGCGACGGTGATCCTCAATCCGTCGGCTTCGGACGAGATTATCGGTAAGGCGGATTACCGCCGCAGCCTCATTTCCAACCAGAGCGCGCGCCTGTACTGCGCCTATGCCTACGCGGACGCGAGCGAGGGCGAGTCCACGACCGACATGGTCTTTGCGGGCGAGAACCTCGTCTACGAAAACGGCTCCAAGCTCGCCGCGACCAAACTGCTTACCTGCGATATGGCCATCGCCGACGTTGACCTTGACCGCCTGGTTGCCGAGCGCCGTCGCTCGACGACGTGGACGCGCGCGGACGATGCGCCGGAGGCCGTGACCGTCGAGTTCTCGTTTGAGGGCTCGCTCGCCGAAGAGCCTGTCCTGCGCGATGCGCTCGGCATAGACCGTGTCTTCCCCCGCGCGCCCTTCGTGCCTGCCGACCATGGTGACCTGGCTGAGCGCTGCGAGACCATCCTCGACCTGCAGACCGCGGGCCTCAAGACCCGCCTTGCCCATACGGGTACCAAGGCTGCGGTCATCGGCCTTTCGGGCGGCTTGGACTCCACGCTAGCGCTGCTTGTGACCGTGCGTGCCTTCGATGCACTGGGGCTGTCGCGCACGGGTATCACGGCGGTTTCCATGCCCGGCTTTGGCACGACGCACCGCACTAAGTCCAATGCCGAGTCGCTTGCTCGCGACCTGGGCGTGAACTTCCTCGAGGTTTCGATCCATGCTGCCGTGGAACAGCACTTTAAGGATATCGAGCATGATCCGGCCGTGCAGGACGTGACCTACGAGAACAGCCAGGCGCGCGAGCGTACGCAGATTCTGATGGATCTGGCCAACCAGGCTGGCGGTTTTGTCATCGGCACGGGCGACCTGTCGGAGCTGGCGCTCGGCTGGGCTACCTATAACGGCGACCACATGAGCATGTACGCCGTCAACGCGAGCGTGCCTAAGACGCTTGTGCGCCATCTGGTGCGCTATGCGGCCGATGTGTTTGGCGGGCGTATTGCCGAGGTCCTGCTCGATATCCTCGATACGCCGGTGTCCCCCGAGCTTCTGCCGCCCACGGGCGACGGCGAGATTGCGCAGAAGACCGAGGATTTGGTGGGCCCGTATGAGCTGCACGACTACTTCCTCTACTACCTGCTGCGTTTTGGCTTTGAGCCGGGCAAGATCTACCGCATGGCGCTCAAGAGCTTCGAGGGCGTCTACGACGCCAAGACCGTCCACACGTGGCTACGTACGTTCTACCGTCGCTTCTTTGCCCAGCAGTTTAAGCGCAGCTGCCTGCCCGATGGTCCCAAGGTGGGTTCGGTGACGCTCAGCCCGCGCGGCGATTGGCGTATGCCGAGTGACGCTAGCTCGCGTCTGTGGCTTGCGCAGATCGACGCGCTCAATCCAGTTGACTAAGGTTGGCTAAATTGAACCAATACGGGGGTTGCAAGCGTTACACTTTTGCAATCTGATGGCCCGTATCGCGCGGCGCTCTTGTCGGAGCGCCGCGTTTTTTATATCGAAAGGTGGCACCATGCAGGCATCGCAGCGTCTCGACCGCTTTGGCGCGGAGGTCTTCGCCTCGCTCAACAACAAACTTCTCGCGCTGAAGGCTCAGGGCAAGACCATTTACAACATGAGCGTGGGCACGCCCGACTTTAAGCCGTACGACCATGTGGTCGAGGCGCTCACGCAGGCAGCCCAAGATCCCGAGATGTGGAAGTATGCCCTGCGCGACCTGCCCGAACTCAAGCAAGCCGTGTGCGATTACTATGAGCGCCGCTTTGGCGTTTCGGGCATTACGCCGTCTATGGTGCAGTCGTGCAACGGCACGCAGGAGGGCGTGGGCCATTTGGGCCTGGCCCTGCTCGATCCGGGTGACACCATTCTGGTTCCCGATCCGTGCTACCCGGTCTTTGAGGCGGGTGCCAAGATCGCCGATGCCAAGCTCGAATACTATCCGCTGGTTGCCGAGCATAATTACCTGCCCTATGTGGCGGGCATCGATCCCGAGGTGGCCGATCGTGCCAAGTATATGATCGTGTCGCTGCCTGCGAACCCGGTGGGCTCGGTGGGCACACCCGAGGTCTACGAGGAGATTATCGCTTTCGCCCGCGAGCATGATCTGCTCATCGTTCACGACAACGCGTACTCCGACATCGTGTTCGACGGCGAGCCCGGCGGCAGCTTCTTGCAGTATCCCGGTGCGCTTGAGGTGGGCGTGGAGTTCTTCTCGCTTTCCAAGTCGTTTAACGTCACCGGTGCCCGCATCGGCTTTTTGGTCGGTCGCGAGGATGTTGTCTCGGCCTTTGCCAAGCTGCGTGGTCAGATCGACTTCGGTATGTTCTTCCCGATCCAGAAGGCTGCTATCGCCTGCCTGAACGGTCCGCGCGATGAGGTTGAGGCGCAGCGTCTGAAGTATCAGGAACGCCGCGATGCCCTGTGCGACGGTCTTGAGGGCCTGGGCTGGGAGCGTCCCAACGCGCATGGTTCTATGTTTGTGTGGGCCAAGCTTCCCGGTGGTCGCACCGATTCCATGGCGTTTTGCGAGGAGCTCATGGAGCTGTCTCTTATA
>CABRIB010000139.1 GCA_902470915.1 uncultured Collinsella sp.
ATAGGAGTCCGTCTCGTGGGCTCGGAGATGTGTATAAGAGACAGGGCCAGGCAGAGCTCGGCATCGTGGGAGATATCGTCGCTCGCGATACGGAACTCGGGGATCACGTGACGGACCACGCCGCCGAGAGAGTCGCGGGCCTCGAAGATGGTGACGGGCACGCCGGCACGCGTCAGGAAGAACGCCGTCGCCAGGCCGGCCGGGCCGCCGCCGATAACGGCAACGTTGCGCTCGCCGTCGTTTGCGATGGCCTGGGCGCGCAGCTTGGGCAGCACGGCGGTTATGGCCTCGCGGGCGGCCTTGAGCTTGCTGGCGCGAATCTGGGCGCCCTCGGGCTCGTAGAACGCACGCTCGCAGGCACGGCCGCAGGGATGCGGGCAGATGGTACCGGTGATGAACGGCAGGGCGTTGCGCTCGATGATAATGTTGAGCGCGTCCTCGAAGCGGCCCTCGTCAACAGCCGCCAGGTAGGCGGGAATATCCTGCTGGATGGGGCAGCTCGTGCGGCACGGCGTGGTAAAGCAGTCGGAAAGCGGGCTCTTGCCGGCGACCTTGCGGTCGGGCAGCGGACGCAGCGGCTTCTTGTAGAGCGGGTTGGTGAGCGAATCGGTCTGGATCGCGGTCACGGCCTCGAGAGAGACGCCCGCGAACGGCTTGCCGTCCAGGTCGGCAAACTCGCCGGCCATCTGGCTAAAGCGCTCGTAGCCACCGGGCTTGAGCACGTCGGTCGCCAGGGTGACGGGCCAAATGCCGGCATCGTACAGGGCGCGGATGTTGTAGACCGTGGCACCGCCAGAGTAGCTGATGCGCAGCTTGCCATCGAACTGCTCGGTAATGCGGCGGGCAGCCTCGATGGTCAGCGAGAACAGCGAACGGCCCGACATGTACATCTCGGTGGAGGGCAGCTCGTTCCTCGTCACGTCGACGGGGAACGTGTTGGTGAGCTTGACGCCAAACTCGAGGCCGCGCTCGGCGCACAGGGCAATCAGGCGCTCGAACATAGGCACGGCATCGGCCCACTGCAGGTCCTCGCGGAAGTGCGTGTCATCGAAGACGATGTAGTCAAAGCCCAGCTCGTTCAGACGCTGGCGGGCAAACTCATAGCCCAGCAGCGTGGGGTTGCACTTGATGTAGGTGTTGAGGCCCTTCTCGGTAATCAGATAGGTCGCGATGCGCTCGATCTCGGCCGGCGGGCAGCCGTGCAGGGTAGACTCGGTGATGGAGTTGGAGATGCGTGCCGGGATGGACTCGACAAACGCGGCGTCGACATGCTCAAACTTGTCCAGGTTGGCGAGCGCCCATGCGCGGCACTCGTTCCAGACGTCGGAGCCGCTGGCGTCCTTCATGCCCTCGATGTAGGCGTCGACCTTGGGGCTCTTGATGCCCTCCAGGTCATAACCCACGGACATGTTGAAGACAAAGCCGTCCGGGCTGCCCAGGCCGTACTCGCGAGCGATCAGGTGGCAGGCAAACCATGCCTTCACGTACTCGGCAAAAGCCTGCGGAACCTCGAGCTCGGTCGACCACTCGCAGTTGTAGCACTCGTCCTGCGCCACAATGCAGGGCTTGTTGACACACTTGGAGAGCTCCTCGCCGTCCATAACCTGAACGGTCTTGAGCTCAAAGAAGCGGGAACCGGCCACGTAGGATGCCACAATGTTCTGGGCCAACTGCGTATTGGGACCGGCGGCCGGGCCAAACGGAGTCTCGATGCGCTCGTCAAAAATGGGAAGCGCGCCCTCCTGGTTGGTCGTGACCATCTTGCGCACGCCAAAGACGGCGCCCTGAGTCTTGTGCTCCTCGATGATCCAGTTCATCAGCTGCGAAAACGGGATCGGCCTCATGATGTCGCTCATAATGAGTTCCTCTCTGTAACGCCCGGCGAGACCGCGCGGCGGGCGCAAATACGGTGTAGCGCTAGCACAGCGCCGGCGACCCCGCGGAGGCCGCCTATGCGCGAGCCGGATGTGGCGAAACATCCGACGCGCGCGAATCTACTTGTGAATTAGTAGGTGCGATCGTTGAGCGTGCTCCAGAGCTTCTTGGACTCGGCCATGGTCCACGCGTTGATCTTGTCCTCATCAATGCCAACGAACTCGCGATCCTTGTACAGGACGCGGCCGTTGATGATGGTGGTGCGGCAGTTTTTGCCCATCATGCCAAAGAGCATGTGGCCGTCGATATTCTCCTCGCTCAGCGGCGTAAAGGGCTTGTAGTCCATAACGATAACGTCGGCGGCAGCGCCGGCCTCGAGCACACCGAGCTTGCGATCGAAGTACTTGCTCGCCATCTTGGCGTTGTTCTCGAACAGCATCGTCATGGCCTCGCACCAGCCCACGTTGGGCATGGCAGCGTTGTGGCGCTGAATGATCAGGAAGACCTTAAGGCTCTCGAGCATATCGTGGGTGTAGGCGTCGGTGCCCATGCACACGGGGATGCCGCGGCGGAAGAACTCGAGCACGGGGGCGCAGCCCACGGCGTTGCCCATATTGGATTCGGGGTTGTTGACGAGCCAGGTGCCGGACTCCTTGACGATATCCATCTCGGCAGGCGTCACGTGGATGCAGTGGCCCAGCATGGTGTCGGGACCCAGCAGGTTGTGCTGCAGCAGGCGCTCGACGGGGCTGATGCCGCCGCGGTTGAGGCGGGAATCCCACACGTCGTTCATGCCCTCGCACACGTGGATGTGGAAGCCGGTTAGGCCATTGTTGGCCTCGGCCATCTTGTCCATGGTCTCGTCCGACAGCGTAAAGGTGGCATGTCCGCCAAACATGGCGGCGATCATGTGGTTGTCGTTATCGCGACGCTCCTTGGCGGCCCACTGGGCAAACTCGGCGTTCTCGGCAATGGCCTGGTTGCATTTTTCCTGGCCGCGGCGATCGGAGACCTCGTAGCACAGGCACGAACGCATGCCCAGCTCCTGAGCTGCATCCTTAATGGTAAAGAGGCTTCCCGGGATCTCGCAGAAGCTCGCGTGGTGGTCGAAAATCGTGGTGACGCCATCGCGAATGGAGTCCAGAATCGTGGCATAGGCGCTTGCCTTGGTGCCGTCGAGCGTCAGATTGTCGTCGATCTTCCACCACTGCTGCTCAAGATTCTCCAGGAAGTTGGTGGGATTGCAGCCCTTAATGGCAAGGCCGCGGGCCAGACCCGAGTAGATGTGGGTGTGGCAGTTGATGAGTCCGGGCATGATGAGGTTGCCCTGGGCATCGACGTACTCGGCATCCGGGTACTTGGCCTTGAGCTCGCACTCGGGACCTACTTCGACGATCGTATCTCCGTCAATGGCGACCGCACCGTTTGGAATGAACGGGGCCTGAGCATTGCGGGTAAAGACGGAACCGTTAGCGACCAGAAGCATGAATGCTCCCTTCAACATCAGGGGCGGGGTTTGACACCTCTGACATGGCGGAGTGCGAAGCGCCGGCCTACACCTGTCTCTTATACACATCTCCGAGCCCACGAGACGGACTCCTATC
>CABRIB010000140.1 GCA_902470915.1 uncultured Collinsella sp.
ATGTGTATAAGAGACAGAGGGGAAGCTGTGACATGACAAAACCGGCGTCGACCAGCGCATGCTCGACGACCTCACCAAAACGCTCGGATGTGGCGTCGTTCCAAACGACCATCGCGCGCTTAGGCTTGCCCACAGTCGAGGCAAACATGCGCGACAACTCATCGAACGCGCCCAATCCGACACGGACATCGACGCTGCGGTTTTGGAAATTGATCAGTTGACGACGAATCATAGCAGCCCACGCTCCAAAAGCATCTCGGCACAAAGGTAGGAAACGTCCTCGAAGGACTTGTTGCGAATATCAAGGGTAAGGTCGGCGGCCTGGCGATACAGCGGACGGCGATGCTCAAACAGGCGCGCAGCATGCTCGGGCGAACGGAAATCGGGGCGCGTGTCGGACCGACGAATCTGTCGAATCGAATCCTCGAAGTCGCCCTCGAGGTACACGCACGTACCCATTTCGTGCATCAGTTCAATATTCACCGGCGTTTCGACGATACCGCCCCCGCACGAAACCAACAGGCTGCGCTCGCTTTGGAGCGAACGGAGCGCCGAGGTCTCGAGATCGCGAAAACGATCCTCGCCCTCGGTCTCAAAAATCTCGGTTACCGACTTGCCGCAACGGCGCACGACCAGACGGTCGGTATCGATAAAACGCCGCTTGAACATGGTGCCCACGTTGCGCGCAAGCGTCGACTTGCCCGCGCCCAAAAAGCCGATAAAGAAGATATGGTCGCAGCCGTGTTTGATGTGCTGGGACATGACGAGACCTATTCCTCGCAGGGAAGGTCGCGCAGGGCCCGGCGCTCAAAGATACGGAAGATCTGCGTATACCACAGGTCCTGCGTCGCCTGCGGCTTTACCAGGATGGTATCGACGCCGGCGAAGTTGCCGCTCCACACGTCCGTGTAGAGCTGATCACCGATCAGCACCGCCTCGCCGGCTGTGGCGCCGAGGCGCTTAAGGCCCGCCTTGAGGGCAAACGGCGCCGGCTTCATGGCGTGGCTGATGGCCTCGAGTCCCAGCTCGCGCGCAGAGCTCATGACCTGGTCGCGATGCCAGTTGTTGGACACCATGCACAGCTTAAAGCCTTTGGCGCGGGCGGCGTCGAGCCAAGCGGAAACCGCGGCGGGAACCTGCTCGGTGTCGCGCGGCACCAAGGTGTTATCGCGATCGAGCAGAATGGCGCGCTTGCCGTCGGCCCACAGGGTATTAAGGTCGATGCGATCGACCGAGGCAACGTAACGTTTGGGGCTAAAAATCCTCATACTAATTCCAAGACTGTTGATGCTCTTCGTAGGTTTGCGAGAAGTACTCCTCGTCCTGCGTAATGTAGAAATACAGGTCATCAGAGTCGGTCGGCTCAAGGGTGGCCTTGAGCGCCTCGAGCGACGGAGAGCAGATGGGCGTGGGCGGCAGGCCCTCATGCTTATAGGTGTTATACGGACTATCGCTCTGCAGGTCGTCGGCGGTAACCTCGCCACCGGTTACATACATCATAGTCGCATCGCTATTGAGATAGCGCAGGCCATCGAGCTTGCCGGCAAGGCGGTTGTAGAAAACCGAGGCCACATGCGCACGTTGATCGGCGTTGAGGCCCTCGCGCTCAACGATAGAGGCCAAGTTGACGATGTCGTAGTCGGACATCTCCACGCCGTAGTGCTCCTTGATGTTGGCTTCGCAGCTCGCAAAGTCAAGCGACTTGTACTCGGTCTTAAACTGATCGAGCATGGCACGAATGACATCATCGGCCGTCGGCGAATCGCCCAGCGAATAGGTCTTGGGGAACAAGAAACCCTCGAGCGAGTCGTTGGCGGCGCCCTTAAGGAAGCTATAGTCGTCCACGTAGTTGGAGGCCTTGGCCTGGTTGAGGAAGTCTTCCTTAGAGATGCTGTCGTAGGCCTGGGCCACACGGTCGGCGACTTGATCGACCGTTAGGCCCTCAGGGATAGTCAGCGCATTGGAGCCCGCGTTGGGGCCTTCCATGAGCTGCCGAACAACCTTGGTCGCATCCATGAGCGTGGTGAACGAGTAGGTGCCAGGCTTAAGCGACATGTCGGCATTGAGCTTTTTGACCGCCGCGTAATAATCCTTGGGGTCTTCGACGATATGGTTCTCGGAGAGAATCGAAGCGATCGTATCGCCCGAAGCACCATCGGGAATGGTCACCGTAACCTGCTGACCAGCCGTGACCTTCGTATCCTCACCGCCAAAGAAGCCCTTGACGGCTGGCACGACAAAGAAAACGATCGCGACAAGCGCAAGCACGGCAACAACGCCACCGATAATCATAGGCACCGGGGAGCTTTTCTTTTGAGCACCGCGACGAGCATGCGTGTTGTAGCTCGAGCGGGTCGCCGGAGCAACGCCATGCGAACCACGAGCGTGATGCGAATGCGATTGGGGGGCCTGCGTTCGCTGGGTAGGTGCCTGCTGCTTAAAGCGGGTGCCGCCTGCAGGCTGGGCCGTACGAGCAGTGGGCTGCTGAGCCGCGTGAGAAGCCGAATGCTGAACCGAACGAGCAGAAGGCTGCTGACCCGTCCGTTGAACAGGTTGGGCCGAACGAGAGAAGGACTGCGCCGGGCGCGCGGCAGGCTGAGCTGCGCGCTGCGTCGGCTGTGCCGGAAGCTGGCCAGGCTGGGCAGGGCGCGACGCCGGCTGCTGTGTACGATTCGGCTGGCGCGGATCGGAAGCACTAGGCATGCGAAACCTCCTCGTTTTTACGATCGAGCCACGTCTGCAAAAACAGGCTGGCGGCAATCATGTCGATCTTGCCCCTCATCTGCTTTTCGTTGAGTCCCTGCTCGCGCAGGATACGCTTGGCCTCTTGCGAGGACAGACGCTCGTCCTCAAACTCCAACGGAAGATCGAGCTCGTCGGCAATCTTTTGCGCCACAGCGGCAACGCGCTCGGCCTGAGGGCCGGGCTCACCGGCCATGGTCAGGGGACGTCCGCTTACCAGGATGTCGGGCTCATAGTCCTCAACCAGGTAGCGGAACGTCTTGGCCATACCGGTGACCTCGGCAGCCGGAAGCACCTTGACAGGCATCGCCATCTTGCCATCACGGCTCGAGACGGCGATGCCAATCCTGGTCTCCCCTATGTCCAGCGCGAGCGCAACCACAGCGACTTCTTAGATTCTTAGGCGCCGAGCGCGGTCTTAGCGGCCGCGAGGGCATCGGCGATGCCGGCAGCATTCTTGCCACCAGCCTGGGCCATGTTGGGACGACCGCCACCGCGACCGTCGACCAGACCCGCGATCTGCTTGATCACGTTACCGGCTGTCTCTTATACACATCTGACGCTGCCGACGATACTCCTTGTGT
>CABRIB010000141.1 GCA_902470915.1 uncultured Collinsella sp.
CCGGCCTCGTAGACGTTCCTGCCGTCCTCGAGGTAGCCCTCCTGGTCGAAGTGCATGATCTCGATCTTCTCGGTCTCCTTCATGTGTGTCCTCCCATCACATGTGCGCAATTCTATACATCGCGCTTCTTGCTGATACCAATTATAGCCATACGATTGCTTGTTATTTAATACCAATCCAAACTCACGGAGATTTGCGGCGAACGGTCGGTTTCCTCGCCCGAGTGGTATTACAACGCCAATAGTTGTCTATTTCGAGCGCTACTGCCAACGGGTTCCCCACAACTCGCCAGCTATAAAAGCGTTGCGCCAGACCCGCCCAAGCGTTTCCGGCGCAACCGCGCAGTTTAGTTATTCGGCTTCCATCTCCGCTGTCACACGGCGATACATCTCGATAACCTGAGTCGTCGCCTTGGACGGATCCTGATAGTAGCGGCCATCACACGTCTCGGCCGAGACATAGCCCGTATAGCCGTGGCGCATGAGTGCCTCGAGGTCGGCACGCATATCACGCTCGCCGTCGCCCCAGGCAAGATGCGTCGTGCCGCCGCCCACATCTACAAAGTGGGTGTGAACGATCTTGTCGCCCAAAACCTCAAAGTAGCCGTCGATCGTGTCGCCGGCAACTTCCATGGCGCCAAAGTCGATACAGGCCTTCAGGTTGGGACGATCGACCGCCTCGAGGATGCGCGCGACATCCTGTGCGGTGTTGACCAACACGGACTCCGACGGCTGCAGGGCCTCGAGCGCGACGCGAATACCGCGCGTATCGGCGTAGTCGCACACCGAGCGCAGCATGGCAACGCTGCGGGCCCAGGCGTCCTCAGCCGGCTCGTCCAGATAGGCCCAACCACTCGTCACCAGAATCTGCGGCACGCCCAACTCAACGGCAACGTCGATCACATTCTTAAAGTACGAGAGGATGCGTTTTTGGCCCGCCTCACCGCGCACCGCGACGTTCCACGGCTTGGGGTTGTTCTGCTCGGGGCACACGCACACGATCTTGATACCGTATTGGGCGGCAAGATCGCGAATCTTATCCACCGAATCGTGCTCATGGCAATCCACATACAGGTGCATCGAGCCGGTCCACAGCTCGATATTGCGATAGCCGGCCTCACCTGCAGCCTTAAAAAACGTCTCGATGCTGTAGTAACGATGGTTGATGTTCATGAGCGAAAGCTCGGGTACGACCATAGCCCTCCCCTTTCGTACGGAGTTTTAAAAAACAGGGGGCCGCCGCAGATGCGACAAGCCCCCCAAAGATCGACGCAACCGTTAGACGCGATGGAAGCGCGATTCGAACATATTAGGCAAGCACGCCAAAGTAAGCGCCGATGATGCCCACGACCATGGTGCAGAGGATCAGGACCATCGGGTTGATCTTCTTGGAGAGCAGCCAGTAGTAGAGCCAGAAGGCGGCCATACCGAGCATACCGGGCATGATGCCGTCCAGGATGTCCTGGAGAGTCTGGGCGGAGTCGCCCTGACCGATGGCGATGGGCAACGAAGCCCAGAACATGTCCTTGCTCATGGCGCCGACGACCATAACGCCGACAATGCCGACGCAGGCCATGATCTTTTGCATCAGGCCGGTCTTCTGAGCCTCGTCGAGGAAGCCAATGCCTAGCTCATAACCCTTGATAGCGCCAAAGATACGAATCAGGAACGCCGGGATGTTGTAGACGAGCAGGAAGGCGATGGGGCCAAAGACGTTGCCGGCCTGGCACAGGCTGATGCCCACGGCAGCGGCGACGACGCGCAGGGTGGACAGGAAGAAGGAGTCACCCAAGCCGGAAAGCGGACCCATGAGGGCGGCCTTGATGTCGTTGACGCTCTCGGGCTCAACCTCGCCACGAGCGACCTTTTCTTCCATGGCCATCGCGATGCCACCCACGAAGGGAGCGAGCTGCGGGGTGATGTTGAAGAATGCGCTGTGACGGTGCAAGGCCTCGGCGTAATCATCGGGACGGCCGGCATAGATCTTCTTGAGCATGTTGGCGACCATCAGGCAGAAGGCAATGTTCATCTGCTTGTAGTAGGTCCAGGAGAATTCCATGCCCAGGGCGCCGGTGTTCACGGCGCTCTTAATGAGGTCGGAGCGAGTAATCTGGTTCTCGGAATTAGAAGTCATCGTCCTCATCCCCTTCCACAGAAAGCTGGGACTGGGCGCCACCAAGGCCCAGCAGGTCGTACTTGTCGATGCCGATGATGATTGCGATCAGGGCGACGCCGAGGACGGGCACGTTGGCATAGGAGCACAGCAGGAAGCCCAGGAAGTAGAACGGCACGAGCTGCTTGGTAAGCACCAGACGGCCGAGCATGGCGAAGCCCATGGCAGGCAGGATGTTGGCTGCGACGCCAAAGCCATCGAGGACGAACGTCGGGATGAAGTCGAGCAGGCCCTGAACAGCGTCGGCACCCAGATAGAAGGAGACCGAGCACAGGATAAAGGCCAGGACGACAATCACGAGACCGATAATCCAGTGCATAGCGTAGATACCCTTGAGGTTACCCTTGCTGGCAAAGACGTCGGCACGGTCGACCAGAAGGGGCATACCGGCGTTGACGACGTTCTTAATGGCCAGGCACAGAGTGGCGATGGGCATCGCGAGCGCGATAGCGGCCTCGGTGCTCTGACCCAGCTGAATAGCGAAGGCGCAGGCGAGCACACCGCCAATACACTCATCGGGCGGCACGTAAGCGCCGATGGAGATTGAACCCATGAAGAGCAGCTCGAGGCTCGCACCGATGGCGAGGCCGGACTGCAGGTCCCCGAGGACTATGCCGACGAGCGGGCACAGAACGATCGGGCGGAACGCATAGAGCGTACCGAGCTGATAATCGAGCTTACCGAAGGCAGCGATAAGTCCGATGAGGATCGCTTGAACAAGCATTGTTCCTCCCTTTGATCCCTCTTGGATCCGCGCGGCGATTCCCGACTTGTCAGCGCGCCCTTTTCCATGCCGACAATCGCCTAGACAGATCCAGCTTGTACCGGTGTGCTGTTAACACCTAAACCGGTGCAAATGATTTGATACCAATTATATAGTCATGAGAAAACTATTTAATACCAATCGCTCAACGGGCGTGTACTCCCGGTGAACGGTAGATGGGGGTAACGGGTAAAGCGTTTATCCGGTACGCCCACGAATAGGGGCGGCGCCGTGCGCGCCGCCCGTGGTTCTCAATTAGAGGGCGCTTAGGGCATCGACCTTGGGGTCGTCGGCCAGAGCGCGAATCTCGACCTCGACACCGCGGCCGACGAGCTCACGAATGTCCTCTTCCTCGGCAGCAGTCACAAAGATCTGGCG
>CABRIB010000142.1 GCA_902470915.1 uncultured Collinsella sp.
ACACAAGGAGTATCGTCGGCAGCGTCAGATGTGTATAAGAGACAGGTATACAATAACCGTAACTGTTTCATCCTTAGCGGGATGCCGCATGATGGATATTACCTGCCATCGTGAGGTGTGTCGGTCGCGCACGGCGCGTTAGATGCTCGTGCTCGGTTTGAGGAGGCTGCTATGGCGGGCAAGGGTCGTGCGAGTGTCAACGATATGAAGCGTGTCGAGGTGCTGGTGTTGATGGAGATCGACCAGCAAACCGAAGACAATGGCGGGCCGTATGGTTTCTCGCGCAAAACGCTTGCCGAGCGCGTGGGGGTTTCGCCGTATCGTGCCCGCGCCGCAATCGATCGCTTGGATTCCGAAGGCATGATTGATGTCGTCTCGCGTTATAGCGACGACGGCGGTCAGCTTGCAAATGGCATTTGCCTCACCGAACGTGGCGAGTGGTATCTTGAGGGCGTCCGTACCGGCATGCTCGTTCAAGAAATGCTTGAGGACGAGGTTGCTGATCGATAGCAGCATGTAACCCTTGCCATAGCGACGCCGCCTGGGAAACCGGGCGGCGTTTTGTTTCAAGATTGAGAAATGCAATCGCACGCGAGAAAAATTGCGAACGGTCCGCGGCGCGAGTATTACAATGAAGACCCGTAAGATGTGGATAAACAACTTCTACGGGAAGCGCAGGTAACTCAATATGACCAAGCATGTGTTCGTAACCGGTGGCGTGGTTTCGTCCCTGGGCAAGGGTATCACCGCGGCCTCGCTGGGCCGTCTGCTCAAGTCGCGTGGCTACAAAGTAACGATGCAGAAGGCCGATCCGTATCTGAACGTCGACCCCGGTACCATGAGCCCCTTCCAGCATGGTGAGGTCTTCGTTACCGAGGATGGTTACGAGTCCGACCTGGACCTGGGTCATTACGAGCGCTTTATTGATGAGAACCTGACCCGCGATTCCAACTTTACGACCGGCGCCATCTATAAGAGCTTGATCGCCCGCGAGCGTCGCGGCGACTTTTTGGGCGGTACCGTGCAGGTGATTCCTCACGTCACCAATGCCATTAAGGACAAGTTCCGCCGCATCGAGGAGCAGACCGGCTCCGATGTAGTCATCACCGAGCTGGGCGGCACGATCGGCGACATCGAGTCCCAACCGTTTGTCGAGGCCATCCGTCAGTACCGCAAGGAGGCCGGCCCCGAGAACGTCTGCTACATCCACGTGTCGCTCGTTCCCTATATCGCCGCCGCCCACGAGGTCAAGACCAAGCCCACGCAGCATTCCGTCAAGGAGCTCCGCAGCTTTGGCATCCAGCCCGATATCATCGTGCTGCGCTCCGACCACCATATCGATGACGCTATCCGCGGAAAGATCGCAAGCTTCTGCGACGTCGACACCGATTGTGTCTTTACCAACGAGGACTGCGCGAGCATTTACGATGTTCCGCAGCTGCTTGCCGAGCAGGACTTTGACCTGCGCATTTGCGAGCGCCTGGGTCTGGACCCGCGTGAGCGCGACATGAGCGAGTGGAATGAGTTCCTGCGCAAACAGAATCACGCCAACCATCACGCCGACAAGGTGAAGATCGCCGTCGTGGGCAAGTACACGCAACTGCCCGATGCGTACCTGTCGGTTATCGAGGCCCTGCACCATGCGGGCGTCTTCTACGATCGCCATGTGGACGTCCAGCTGGTCGACGGCGAGAGCCTCGACGAGCAGAATGTCTCCGAGGTTCTGGGCGACGCCTCGGGCATCCTGGTCCCCGGCGGCTTTGGCAAGCGCGCCCTGGAGGGCAAGATCCTCGCGGCCGAGTTTGCCCGTGAGCACAAGATTCCGTATCTGGGCATTTGCCTGGGTATGCAGGTGGCCGTGTGCGAGTTCGCCCGCAACGTCGTCGGCCTTGCCGGCGCCAGCTCCTCCGAGTTCGATCCGGACGGCCCGTTTAGCGTCATCGATCTGATGAGCTCGCAGGAGGACGTGACCGAGAAGGGCGGCACCATGCGCCTGGGCGCCTATCCGTGCAAGCTCGCCGCCGATACCCTCGCTCGTGAGGCATATGGCGAGGAGCTCGTCTACGAGCGTCACCGTCATCGCTTTGAGTTCAACAACGCCTTCCGCGACCAGCTCGAGGACGCCGGTTTGGTTATCTCGGGCCTGTCGCCCGACGAGCGCCTGGTCGAGATGGTCGAGCTGCCGCGCGACGTGCATCCGTGGTATGTGGCAACCCAGGCTCATCCCGAGTTCAAGAGCCGCCCGACCAACCCGCAGCCGCTGTTCCGCGAGTTCGTGCGCGCTTCGATCGGCCAGCACGAGGGTGTCGACCGTCTGCAGGTGACGCCCATGAACCTTGCTACGGACTAAGGGTGCCGTCGAATAAGGAACATACCGAAGCTACTCCCTCGTCGCTCGCCGTGGCGGCGGGGGAGTATCTCGATTACCTCGCGGTCGAGCGGGGTTTGGCGCGCAACACGATTGCGGCCTATCGTCGTGACCTGACGACGTACTGCGCCTATCTGGAGCGGGCGGGTATTGTGTCTTTTGAAGAGGTGACCCGTCAGGTCGTGGAGGGCTTTGTCGCCGACCGTCGCGATGGGGGCTATTCGGATGCCTCGGTGGAGCGTGCGCTTGCGGCCGTGAAGGGCCTGCATGCCTTTTTGGTGCGCGATGGGGCTGTGGCCCAAAATCCAACGGCGGCGTTGCGCCTGCCTAAAAAGGCTGAGCGTTTGCCGGAGTATCTATCGGTGGAGGATGTCTCGGCGCTGCTCGATCAAGACTTCCCCGAGGGCGAGATGGGCTTGCGCGACCATGCCATCTTGGAAGTGCTCTACGGATGCGGTTTGCGTGTGAGCGAGTTGGTGGGGCTCGATGTGGGCGATATCCATATCGACGATGGCTTTGTGCTCGTTCGTGGTAAGGGCTCGAAGGAACGCCTGTCCCCGCTGGTGGGAAGCGCGGCGCGAGCTCTGACGCTTTATGTAACTGAGGGGCGTTCTCGCTTGGCGGCCCATGCCCGCGGAACCGAGACCTCGGCGGTCTTTTTAAATAAGAACGGCCGCCGTCTGTCGCGCCAGGGCATCCATGCCATCTGTGAGCGCTACGGGCGCCAGGTGGGACTGGTGGGGCTCCATCCCCATACGCTGCGTCACTCCTTTGCCACCCATATGCTTGCGGGCGGCGCAGACCTCCGTGTGCTACAGGAGATCTTGGGACATGCCGATATATCGACCACGCAGGTCTACACGCATGTCGATCGCTGTCTCTTATACACATCTGACGCTGCCGACGATACTCCTTGTGTAG
>CABRIB010000143.1 GCA_902470915.1 uncultured Collinsella sp.
GAGATAGGAGTCCGTCTCGTGGGCTCGGAGATGTGTATAAGAGACAGAAACGGACCCTTCGTCCTAAAAGTTCGTCTAATAATCGGCCGATTCTATGCGTCCGGAGGAGAAATTGCAGAATACTCCGATTTTTGCACGGCCCGAGGGGGACCACCTGTCGTTTAAGGCTGCGATAAGTGGAGCTGCCTTAGGGATTACGCCATCGGGATGCGGTCGTGGTTGACTTGGCTGTAGAACAGGCGCTGGATTTCGGTGGCATCACGTGACTGGCCGAGTGCCCACATGGTCTTGGCCACGAGCGTCTCGGTGGTCATGTCGTCGCCGCGCAGAATGCCCGGATGATCGGCGTAAGCACGGCCGACCTCATAAACGCCCAGATCTAGGCCCTCTTCGGGGACCTGCGTGGTCATAACGACGGTTCGACCCGAATCGACCCAGCGGAAAATTGCCTCTTGGAACGAATCGCCGGACTCGCCAAACTCGGGAATACCGCCAATGCCAAAGGTCTCAAGGATTACAGCATCGTAGCTATCGGCAAGGGCGTCGAGGATGCCCGGGTTTACGCCGGGCGTAAGCTTGAGTACAAATACGCGCGGGTCGATGCTGTCGTAGAAACGCACCGGGTTTTCGCCCTGATGAGTGCCGTGGAGCCCGTTGCGCACGATGCGGTCGTTGCGGATGTAGGCAATGGGCGGATAGTTGACGCTAATGAACGCGTTAAAGCTCATGGTGCGCTGCTTGCGGGCTCGCGTGCCGGCAATGGCGACGCCGCCAAACACGATCGATACGTCGTGCGAGTGCTCGTCGAGCGCATAGAGCAGGCTCTGGTACAGGTTGAGTTTGGCATCAGTAAAAGGGTTGCCCATGGGCTTTTGCGAGCCGGTGAGCACGATGGGCTTGGGGCTGTCCTGAATCAGATAGGAAAGCGCCGCCGCGGTGTAGCTCATGGTGTCGGTGCCGTGCAGGACCACAAAGCCGTCGTGGTCGGCATAGCCCTCGACGATGACGTCGCGGATACGCATCCAGTCGCTCGGGCGCATATTGGTACTGTCGATGTTCATGGGCTGTACCACGTCGAGCTCGCAGAGGTCCGAGATCTCGGGGACGCTCTGGGCGAGCTCCTCACCGGTCAGGGCGGGGGAGAGGCCGTTGCCGTCCTCGGTCGATGCGATGGTGCCGCCCGTGGCGATGAGAAGGATGCGCTTCATGCTGGTATTCCTATCGTATTTGCCGCCGCAAGGGCGGAGTCGTTCGGCAGTATTGTGGCACAGGGCGTCCAATGTTCAAACGTATTACATCATCTGTAACGTCTGGTAACACTTCAATTGCCGTCAAATAGGGGCCCAGGTCGTGCGTTTGCCGTGCGCTGATGGCTGCGAGGGGCGAGAAACCCCATATAACGTGTACACTATGAAGGCTATTTTCGTTCATTCACGCGGGTGGGCACCGGCTCCCCGCCAACAAGAGGGGGAACCATGGATCAAAAGGCTTCCGCAAAGGTCCTCGTACTCGACTTTGGTGCGCAGTACGGTCAGCTCATTGCCCGTCGCGTCCGCGACCTCAACGTGTATTCCGAGATTGTCCCCTGCGACATCTCGGCCGACGAGATTCGCGAGATGAACGCCTCTGCGCTCATCCTTTCCGGCGGTCCGGCTTCCGTGTATGCCGAGGACGCTCCGTCTATCGATCCCGCCATCTTTGACCTGGGCCTTCCCGTCCTGGGCTTCTGCTACGGCCATCAGATCACGGCCGTGACGCTCGGCGGCAAGGTCGGCCACTCCGAGGTGGGCGAGTACGGCCGCGCCACCATCACGCGCACGGCCGGCGCCAAGCTCTTTAACTCCACGCCCATGGAGCAGACCGTGTGGATGAGCCACCGCGACGCCGTTTCCGAGGTGCCCGAGGGCTTTACCGTTACCGCCAGCACTGACGTGTGCCCGGTTGCTGCCATGGAGTGCGTCGAGCGCAAGATTTTCACCACGCAGTTCCACCCCGAGGTCAAGCACTCCGAGTACGGTCAGCAGCTGCTGAGCAACTTCCTGTTTGAGATCTGCGGCCTGGAGCCCAACTGGAGCATGGACAACCTGGTCGAGACCATGACGGCTGAGTTCCGCGAGAAGGTCGGCGACGACCGCGTGATTCTGGCCCTGTCCGGTGGCGTCGACTCTTCCGTCGTGGCTGCGCTGGGCGCCCGCGCCGTGGGCAAGCAGATGACCTGCGTGTTCATCAACCATGGCCTGCTGCGCAAGGGCGAGCCCGAGCAGGTGGAGGAGGTCTTCACCAAGCAGTTTGACGTCGACTTTATCCACGTCCACGCCGAGGACCGCTATGCCGAGCTTCTGGCCGGCGTGACCGAGCCCGAGGAGAAGCGCCGCATCATCGGCACGCAGTTCTGGAAAGAGTTCTTCGCCGTGGCGCAGCAGCTCGAGACCGATGGCAAGCCGGTCAAGTACCTGGCTCAGGGCACCATTTACCCCGACATCATCGAGTCCGGCGCTCGCAAGACGGGCGGCAAGACGGCCACCATCAAGAGCCACCACAACCTGATCCCGTTCCCCGAGGGCGTGCACTTCGACCTCATTGAGCCGCTCGACCACTTCTTTAAGGACGAAGTCCGCGCGCTTGGTCTGGCGCTCGGCCTGCCGGGTCACATCGTGTTCCGTCAGCCCTTCCCGGGCCCGGGCCTGGCCATCCGCATCATCGGCGCGGTCGACAAGGAGAAGCTCGAGATCCTCAAGAACGCCGACGCCATCGTGCGCGAGGAGCTCGACGCCTACAATCAGCGTCTGTTTGAGCAGACCGGCGAGCGCAACTCCGAGCACAGCTGCTGGCAGTACTTTGCGGTCCTGCCCGACATTAAGTCCGTCGGCGTTATGGGCGACGAGCGCACCTATCAGCGTCCGATCATCCTGCGTGCCGTCGAGTCCAGCGATGCCATGACCGCCGACTGGGCCAAGCTGCCCTACGACGTGCTGGCCCGCATCTCCGGCCGCATCGTTGCCGAGGTCCCCGGCGCCAACCGCGTGTGCTACGACATCACGTCCAAGCCGCCCGCGACCATCGAATGGGAATAACGGGAACTGGCTTCTGAACTCGCGTTTTGGTGCTGCCGAGTACCACCTGATACTGTTTCGGCATCGCCGCAGGACGAAGTCACCAGCGAAATAGCGGGAATAAAAGCCCTCGAACCCTCTGGTTCGAGGGCTTTCTTTTTTTCAAGACTTTAGTCTGCTGGCCGCGCAGCGGCCAGCTTTAAACCACCCGCTACG
>CABRIB010000144.1 GCA_902470915.1 uncultured Collinsella sp.
CTACACAAGGAGTATCGTCGGCAGCGTCAGATGTGTATAAGAGACAGGAGTAACCTTTGAGCCTTAAGGTTTATCGCGGGCGTACGCTCGCCCGCAGTCAGGCGCTGCAGCTGCTGTTCCAGGCCGAGGCCACGGACAGCCCGCTCGAGCGCGTCCTCGAGGGTGATTTCCTGATCTCGAAGGGTCCCCTCGATCCCTATGCGCTGGAGCTGTGCCGAGGTGCCTACGAGCATATCGACCGCATCGACTGTGCTCTGCGCTCCGTTGCCAAGAACTGGGATCTTATGCGCATGCCCGGCGCCGACCGCAATCTGCTGCGTATCGCCGTTTACGAAATGCGTTTCCTCACCGACGAGGAGGTCTCGGACGCC
The DNA here is from genome assembly GCA_902470915.1 of uncultured Collinsella sp. GTDB lineage: Bacteria > Actinomycetota > Coriobacteriia > Coriobacteriales > Coriobacteriaceae > Collinsella. The sequence continues at coordinate 372 of CABRIB010000144.1, forward strand.
ATCGTGATTAACGAGGCCGTCGAGCTTGCCAAGGCCTATGGCACCGACCAGTCCGCGTCGTTCGTCAACGGCGTGCTGGGCAAGATTGCTCGCAGCGAGGAGCTGCCGGGCGAGGACCTGTACCAAGAGCTGCTGGCCGAGGATCGCGCTCGCGAGGAGGCCCAGGCTGTCGAGGCTGCCGCCAAGGTTGCGGTTGCCCAGGCTGAGGCTGGCGTGCTGGCCGAGGATGCGGACGCCGCCGAGGCTGACATCGACTCCGTCGAGGAGTAGTCATGCCAGAGGGTTCTGTCCGTAACTTCGACGAGATCTCGGACCGCTTGGACCAGATTATCGCTACCGTTCGCTCCAAGGATACCTCCTTGGAGCGTTCGCTCGATCTGTTTGACGAAGCGATTGAGCTGGGCTCCCGCGCGGTCGATATGGTCGACAAGTTTGAGTTGACGCCGCGTGAGGCCGACAAGCTCGAGCAGGAATACGATGAGGATGCGGCAAACGAATCCCGGGATAGCTAGGCCGCATCTCCGGATACGAATGGTTGATGGCATTCATGAAACGCGTGCGTCTTGATGACGAACTGATTTCACAGGGCATCTGCGCCGATCGCGCGGATGCCCTTCGCACTCTTATGGCCGGCTTGGTCTCGAGTGGCGGCGAGCGCTTGACTTCGCCGGGTCTTAAGGTGACCCCGGGCCTGTCGCTGCACGTGAAGGGGCGCATTCCCTATGTTGGCCGCGGCGGTCTTAAGCTCGAAGGCGCACTTGATGCGTTTGGCATCAATCCGACGGGCCTTGCCTGCCTGGATGTGGGCTGCTCTACCGGCGGCTTTACCGATTGCCTGCTCAAGCGCGGAGCTGCGACCGTTGTCTCGGTGGACGTGGGTCGCGCCCAGTTCGATTGGTCGTTGCGTCAGGATGATCGCGTGACGCTGCATGAGCGCACAAACGTGACGCAGCTGCCTGAGCTTGGCTATGCCGGCGCCATCGACCTGGCTGTGTGCGATGTCTCGTTTACCAGCATCGCGAACATTATCGATGCGGTACTGGCGTGCATGGCTCCTACGGGTGCATTCTGTACGCTCGTAAAGCCGCAGTTTGAGGCTCCTGCGGCGCTGGTGGGCGAGGGCGGCATTGTGACCGATCCCGCCGTGCGCCGCGATACACTCGTGGCGGCGGTTGAACTCTTTGCTGCCAAGGGCCTGTTTCCGGTCGATGTGTGCGTGTCACCCATTCATGGTGCCAAGGGCAACGTTGAGTTTTTCCTGTACGGCACGAGGTTTGTCCCCGGCGAACGCACCGACGATGAGCTGCAATCCCAGGTATCGGTTTTGAGCGAGAAAGCTGCAACGCTATGAAGGTCTTTCTGGTTCCCAATTACTACAAGCAAGAGGCGGTCGAGAGCGGCCTGATGCTCGAGCTTTGGCTGACGCGCCAGGGCTATGAGGTCGCATGGGCTGCCGACCAGCGATCGAAGATTCAGAGCACGCCTGATATTGACGGCTCCGATCTGGTCATTACGCTCGGCGGTGACGGTACGTTGCTGCGCGCTGCCCGCATCCTCAACCATCGCGAGATTCCTATCCTCGGTCTTTCCTATGGTCACCTGGGCTTTTTAACTGCTGCGAGCCCCGAGGAGCGCGACATTCTGCAGGTCGTGAGCGACGCCCTGTCCGGTGAGCTGCACGTGAGCCGTCGCGCCACCATCGCCGCGGATATCGTATCCGTGCGCGAAGACGGTACGAAGGATGTCGTGCGCACCTTCGCCCTCAACGACATGGCGCTTACCCGCGGTCCGCTGTCCGATATGGTCGAGTTCGACATCACGGTGTCGGGCCACCATATCGACCGACTGCGTGGCGACGGCGTGGTCGTGTCCACGGCGACTGGTTCTACGGGTTACGCGCTCAGTGCCGGTGGCCCCATCGTGAGCCCCGACTATACGGGCATGGTCTGCGTACCCATTGCGCCGCACACCATTCAGGCCCGTGCCTTCTTGACTTCGCCGAGTGATGTCGTCGAGATCTTTATGTCTGATGACCGTCCGAGTGTTCCGGCGATCGCTATCGACGGACAGTTTATTACTTGTGATGGTACGGTCGAGAGCGTGGCTGTGCGTCGCGGTCCCGGCGATGTGCTGCTGCTGGATTATGGCCCCGAGAGCTTCTATAACTCGGTGAGCCGAGTGTTTTATGGAGTACGTCATGATCGATGAGCTGCAGGTTTCTAACATTGCACTCATTCGCGAGGCGACGTTGGTTCCGAGCGCGGGCCTAACGGTTCTGACCGGAGAAACCGGCGCCGGCAAGACCGCGCTGCTCTCGGCCCTCAAGCTTATTTTGGGCGAGCGCGCGGATTCTTCGACGGTGCGCGAGGGCGAGGCGCTTGCTAGCGTTGAGGCGCGGCTGTTCGACGGTCCACACGACACGGAGGGTTTCACGGTCCAGCGTAGCCTTTCTGCCGAGGGCCGCAGCCGCGTGAAGATTGACGGCCGCATCGCCAGCGTGCGCGAGCTTTCGGAGCGCGTTGGCGTGATGATGGATCTGTGCGGCCAGCACGAGCACCAGCGCTTGCTCGATCCGGCGCATCACGTTGCGATGGTCGATGCATGGGCAGGGCGCCCGGCACTCGAGGCGCTGGATGCGTACCGCGTCTGCTTTAAAGCATCGCGCGCTGCCGCCAAGGAGGTTCGACGTGTCGAAGAGGCCTCGCGTGCACAGGGGAGCCGCGTCGAGGAGGCGCGCTTTGCCCTCGAGCGCATCGGCGAGGTCGACCCCAAGCCGGGTGAGTATGAGGCTGTCTCTTATACACATCTGACGCTGCCGACGATACTC
>CABRIB010000145.1 GCA_902470915.1 uncultured Collinsella sp.
CTACACAAGGAGTATCGTCGGCAGCGTCAGATGTGTATAAGAGACAGCTCCTTCGACGATCCTCGTTAATGATAAATGATTCTCCGGAGCGACGATCGCGTGCTCAACATCCTTAGTATCTATCGCCACTAGATATTTTTTTGTGCCATTAGCGTGGTTAATCATATTCCTTTTCTTGAAAGCGAACATGAGGCTAGACAGCAAGAGCGTTAGGGTAATAACTCTTTGTTGACCATCAATTATTGTAAAAACCCCGAGGCTGTCTTCTTCTTCTTCCTCCATCAGCACTATCGAACCGATGAAATGCGACGTAGCAACTTCCTCTGTCACAAGCTTGATGTCTTCGAATAGATCTTTCCAGTTATGCTCATCCCACACGTAAGCGCGCTGATTGCGAGGGATTCTATAGATTGAGTCATTAAGCAGCTTTCCAACCGTACTCTGACGTGCTTCAAATGCCATGTTGATCCCTTGCCTTCGCAATAGTTTTGTCGGCCTTGCCGCCTCTCGGCGTCACCAACGCCTTCGCTACAATAAAAGTCGGCACATCGCCGAGCAGGGCCGCCTTTTCGCTCGCGAACATGCCGACTGCCCCAATCAATCTCCGTCGCTGCCATCATCGTCGATTAACCAACATGTCAGCAGCAGGCAATCGTCACGTCCACAGTCCATTCTATATGCCGGCTGAGCATGGGGCGCATCTTAATCGCCAAGATATCCAGGAAGCCCGAGCTTCCAGGGAAATGCCTTCAGACGCCTTACGTTGGGTAGGCCCCCTACAGAGATCTATTGGCCGTGCACCGCAAACAACGCGTTAGGCCGTTGCACGCAATCGGCCAGCCACCCAGCATCCCCAATCCGCACCACAACTCCCTACCCCGCTCCAGCCATCGTCATCTCCATACAGTGTCCAAACCCACACCAATAAAACCAACCCACGCAACAAGCAGCCCTCGCTTAGCAACCCAAACACCACCACAAGCCAGCAAGCAATCACCAGTCTGCGTTCGCAACATCGCTTGGAACGGCAAATGCTTACCGAGCCCTTGAAACACGCCAAACTCGTCTACAACCTGCGGTTTTTCGTTTATACTGCAATCGTTGAAATGCCGGTACGCTTGCAGAATCGTACCTGTTCCGATTACAGAAAATGGGCCGTCATGCGTAAGCCTGCCTCCTGCGTCCTTTCCATCGCGCTCTCGCTCGTAATGACGGTTGGTTTTATCCCGTCACCCGCGCTTGCCGAAATCGCCAGTGCGCCAGAACCCGCCGCGCAAAGCGCCGGCAAACCTAACGAGAGCCCAGCCGAAACCACGTCGGGCCAAGCCCGGGCAAACGATCAAATCAGCGCCGCCTCCGGCACCAATGTAACGGCCAACGCAACGCAGCCGATCGACGCCAGCATGTTCAGTATCGAGGACACCGACATTCGCTACACGGGCAATCCCGTGATGCCCACCGTCACGTCGTCGACCGTGCCGAGCGACCAGTACACTGTCGCCTACGAGAACAACGTAGCCATCGGTCAGGCGACCGCCGTTGTGACCGCCGACGACCAGAACTACAGCGGCACCTGCGCGATCCCATTTGAAATCAAACCGGCGAACGCGGCCGCGAACTACCAGCACAGCACCACCGCGCAAAGCGGCGACATCACGCTCACCGTCCAATGGAACGACCCGAGGCTCGGCCAGGAGACCACGTTCCATGTGACTGCGACGGGCGGAAGCGGTGCGTACCAATTCCGCATGGACGCACCGACGTATATGGATCCCGACGGTAGCAGCGAAAGCGTTGCCGACCCCAGCCGTAACCAGTGGCAGCAATACACCGGCGAATGCACATCGTACGACTACCAGTTCGAAATGACCGCTAGCGGCACCTATTACCTGCGCTTTTACCTGATGGATAAGGCGGCCGGCGTGTACTATCTGCGCTCAAACGTGTTTGCGAGCGCGAACGACGACGCCTATCCGGCGGTCAGCGCCATCGTGAAGTCCGCAGTCGACAAATGCAGCGCCGATACCGACGGGTCCGACTACGCCCGCGCCCTGTGGCTGCACGACTGGACTCTTGACCATCTGGAATACGACCACGACCTTAACTGGTGCTCGGCCGAAAGCGGCCTCACGCGCCACCAGGGCACCTGCGAGAGCTACCAGCGCATCTACTCCAAGCTCCTTGACGCCGCGGGCATCGCCAACGGCCGCATCACCGGCAACGGCCACACCTGGAACGCCGTAAAGATCGACGGTAAATGGTGTCAGATGGACCTAACCTGGGACGACACCAGCGACAACTGGTACGGAGACCTGGACCAGCGCCATCTGTACTTTGGCCTGACTGACGAGCTCATGGCAATCGCCCACTCCGACCACACGGCAAACTACAAGAAGGACGACTACGCCTACCGCTCAACCGACCTGTCCAACAATTACTTTGTGCGAAATGGCAAAGCCGAGGAATGGGCAGAGAAGTACGCCGGCCGCATTCAGCAGCACCTAGATGCCAAGGAAGAGAGCTTTTCCATTGATGCCGACAACAAGTCGTTCCCGCCGAGCATCTCGGGGATTCAGAACGGGATTGTTGCATACGCGATGAATCAGAGGGAGTGGAAGACTGGTGGCGCCAAGGTTGAGCTTACTGCGGCATCAAACGTCACCAAGGAATCGAACAGCAAATGGAGCGCTAGGTACGACCTGGCAGCAAAATACCGAATCGCAACATTAGAGAAAGTTATAGACGACGGCTCCTACCGCCTCGCGGCCGCCCTCGACGCCCGGATGGCCGTGTCGGCCTCCGCATCGGGCTGCTCGCTGTCCTCGGGCGCGGGCGCCCTCTCCCTCGAGCGCGACGGGGCGACGGGCCTCTACAGGGTCTCCTCGGGCGGCCTGATGCTGACCGAGTCGGGCAACCGGGCGGTGCTGGCCGAGGCGGACGGCTCCGCCTCGCAGCTGTGGCGCGTCTCGGCCCTGGGCGGAGGCCGCTACTCATTCACGTCCGCCTCCGGGCTGGCGCTGGACGACCGGGGGCAGCGGACCTCGGAGGGCAACACGGTATGGCTCTACGAGCCCAACGGGGGGCCCGCCCAGGCATGGGTCCTTACCTAGTCTGCAAGCTGTCTCTTATACACATCTGACGCTGCCGACGATACTCCTTGTGTA
>CABRIB010000146.1 GCA_902470915.1 uncultured Collinsella sp.
TACACAAGGGGTATCGTCGGCAGCGTCAGATGTGTATAAGAGACAGGTTCAGATGGGGCTTTGATGCATGGGTGGTCTGTTGTTGTGCAAATGGGTATCATACTGTGGTTACTGCGTCGAATCTGTGATGCATGTTTGTACGTTCCCGGCGGTCGGTTTGCCAGAAGCGCCCCGTCGGTTGTTCCAGACCCGTTTCGAAGAAAGGAAACCACACGAACCTATGGCAGCTAAAAAATCATCTCCCTTGAAGATCATTCCGCTCGGCGGCCTTGACGGCATCGGCAAGAACATGACGGTCTTCGAATGCGGCGACGACATGGTGCTCGTTGACGCTGGCCTCATGTTCCCCGACGATTCCCAGCCCGGTATTGACCTGGTGCTTCCCGACTACACCTATGTTCTGGAGAACGAGGAGAAGCTCCGCGGTATCGTCGTCACCCACGGCCACGAGGACCACACCGGTTCGCTTCCGTACCTGCTGCAGGACCTCAACAACAAGGTGCCCATCTTCTCGAGCAAGCTGACGCTTGGCTTTATCGAGGGCAAGCTCTCTGAGTTCCGAATCCGCGCGCCTAAGTTCCGCGAGGTCAAGGGCGGAAGCCATGTCAATCTCGGTGGCATCTCGCTCGACTTCTTCTCGATGACGCACTCCATCCCCGGCGCTCTGGGCGTGTTCATTCGCACCAATCAGGGCACCGTTATGCACACCGGCGACTTTAAGCTCGACCAGACGCCCATCGACGGCGTCACGCCCGACTACGCCGCTATCAGCCGCTTTGCCAAGCAGGGCATCGACCTGCTGCTTTCCGACTCCACCAATGCCACGGTTCCCGGCTTTACCAAGTCCGAGGCCGAGGTTGGTCCCAATCTGCTGCACGCCATCAAGAACGCCCCGGGTCGCGTGTTCGTCGCGTCGTTCTCGAGCCATATCCATCGTTTGCAGCAGATCTGCGATGCCGCCCGCAAGTGCGGCCGTAAGGTCGTTGTGACCGGTCGCTCCATGCTCACCAACACCCGCGTCGCGCGCGAGCTGGGCTACCTCAACATCGACGATGCCGATATCATTGATGCCTTCGATATCGATAACCTGCCCGACGACAAGATCGTCGTCATGTGCACCGGTTCGCAGGGCGAGCCGCTGTCGGCCCTGTCCCGCATGGCCAATGGCGAGCACAAGACGCTCTCTATCCACGAGGGCGATACCGTCATCCTCTCGGCAACTCCCGTTCCCGGCAACGAGAAGGCCGTCCAGCAGGTCGTCAACAGCCTGGCCAAGCTCGGCTGCGACGTGTGGGATAAGAACCGCGCTCTCGTCCACGTCTCCGGTCACGGTAGCCAGGAGGAGCTCAAGCTCCTGATGGCCATGGCCAAACCCACGTACTTTATGCCGGTTCACGGTGAGGCCGTGCATCTGCGCGCTCATGCCCAGCTCGCCCGCAAGATGGGCATCAAGGACGATCATATCTTTATCCTCGATAACGGCGACACGCTCGAGATGCGCGGTGGTATCGTCAAGCGCGGTACACCCGTCGAGTCCGGCGTCGTCTACGTCGACGGCCTGCGTATCGGCGATACCGACCCCATTGTCTTGCGCGATCGCCAAAAGCTCGCCAACGACGGTATGGTCACGGCCGTTGCCATCGTCTCGCTCAAGCACAAGAAGATCGAGGCCATCGAGTTCTCGGGCCGCGGTGTCTCGTTTGCCATCGACGACCAGTTCTCCGAGGATGCCTCCGCATCCATTATGAAGACGATCGAGAAGGGCAAGTTTAGCTTTACGAGCAGCGGCTCCGATGCCATTCGCAAGGCCGTGCGCGATTCGCTCTCCAACTTTATTTGGAGCCGTACGCGCACCCGTCCGATGATCATCCCGGTCGTCATGGAGGTTTAGTTTGGCGCGCGGATCTGCACAAAACGCCAAAGGCAATAAGGCCAATAACCAACCGGCATCTGCTAAGGGTGCCGGTTCCCATCTGCGTGCCAATAAGGGCCACGAGGCCGACTTCGACGATTTTGAGCCCTTGGTCGAGCCCTCGGCCAACCGCGATATCGCCGGCGTGGTCATCGCCGTTTTGGCGATTGCGTCCTTCATTGCCGTGATTTCGCCGGCGACCGCACCCGTTACGGCTGCGGTTGCTGGTTTCTACCACCTGGGCTTTGGTCTGGGCGCCTACGTGCTGCCGATCGTCATTTTGCTGTTTGCCGCCACACTCTTTTTAGGCGAGGACTCGCCGCTCAACGTGCGCTCTGTTGCGGGCGGCGCCGTGGTCTTTATCGCCGTCGTTTCCATTCTTTCGCTGATGGTGCCGGGTACGAGTGTCTCGTGTGACCTTATGTTCACGCCGCAAAATTTGTCCGCCTCGGGTGGCTACATCGGTGCGTTTATTGCGAGTGCGCTGCAGAATGCCCTGGGTAAGCCTATCGCGATGGTAGTCCTGTTGGGCCTTGTCGTCGTGGGCTTGGTCATCATCGGCTTTTCGGTTGGCGGCGTGCTGCGCTCTGCTCGCGACCGTGCGGCCGATTTTGCCGAGCGCCGTCGTGCCGATGTTAACGCGAGTCCGTGGGGTGACGACGAAGCCCTGTCGGTGCCCGGCGTTGCCCGTCCGCACCTGAGCATTCTTCGTCAAAAGGGCTCCGATGCTGCAGTGACCACGGTCATGGGCAACGATGTGGACCCGGTTTTGGACAATGACGACGAGGACGAGGATCCGTTTGTCGACGTATCCGATGCCGTGGAGGCCGAGCGCGCTAAGACGACGCTGCTGCCGCGCCGCCATGCCAAGAAGGGCAAGGCTGCGCCTAAGCTCAATACGAGTGAGCCCGACCCGTCTTGGTCCGATAGCGAGATTGAGCTCACTGAGGGCGATGACGAGGACGACGAGGCGCCGATTGAGACCGCAAAGACAACTTTGCTGCCGAGTCGCCATGCCAAGCGCGAACAGGTAACCGGCCAGCTTTCGATGGAAGACGACCCCGATAAGATTGACGAGTCCGAGCCGCCGTTTGCCGTGAATCCTGTCTCGGCAGCACCTCAGATTCCCGACTTCTTGAAGCATCCCAAGGTTGCCGATGCGCCTGCCTCGAGTGCTGTCGGATCGGCTGCGGCTCTGTCTCTTATACACATCTGACGCTGCCGACGATACTCCTTGTG
>CABRIB010000147.1 GCA_902470915.1 uncultured Collinsella sp.
AGATAGGAGTCCGTCTCGTGGGCTCGGAGATGTGTATAAGAGACAGACTTGATTGTATTTGCTTAGGCCTCGACGCCGGGCGCCTTCGATCTGCAAGGCACGTGGGGCGAAATTACCAGGGTAACTTTGCCCCGCCGCGCTTATGTCCGAGCTGGTCGCCACGAAAACGGCCCATCTACTACGTTTAATAGGCTATCGGTGACCATGCCAAGAATTGCAAAAATAAAACCGCAGGTAGAACGCCTGCGGTTTTTTTATTTATGGCATCTGGTTGGGCCATGCGGGTGAAACGTAGTAGATGGGCCGCTTTCGTGGCGAAGGACATCATCCGACACTTGGGGACGTTCCTTTTGTGCCGGCAGGTGGGGACACTCCTTTGCTAGAAGATCCGGCGCAGGTCTCCGCGGTTGAGGGCCTCGTCGAAGAGGTGCTTGAACACCACGCTGCCGTGCAGGCCGTCGTGCTCGAACTCGTTGGTCACCCAGGCATGCGAGTTGCCCACGCGGCTGAGCGTATCAAGCTGCAGGCCCGAATCCACGTACATGTCGTCGAAATACACCGCGGCCTGCAGGGGCACCTCGTTGCACGCCAGTCGCTGCGGGTCGTAGATCTTGTCCCAGCTGGTGTCTTCCATCAGCAGGTCCATGGCGGGCTTGAAGGGCTTGAGCTCGGGCATCTGCTCGAACATCCACGGGAACATGGCCTCGCCGGTAAACATGAGCGGGCGCGCGAGGGTGTCGAACTCGGCGCGGTGAGCCTTCTCTTCGGCCGCGGCCCAGCCAATGGGCATAGTGTCACCGTCGGCGTATATGAACTCCTGCAGCGTCCAGTACAGCGGATTCGTGCGCGTGTTGGTGCGCTCGAAGGCGCGCATCAAAAAGTTGTCAGATACCGAGGCGTCGCAGGTCAGCGTGCCGTCGCCATCAACAAAAGCGTGATCGATAATCCAATGCATGCGTTCAAAGCTCGGCTTCATGCCAAAGTCGCTGCCCATGAGCTGTAGGCGCTCGACCGTCATCGGTGAGCCGTCGGGCAGCACGGGCTTCTGGGCCTCGAGCGCATCGGCCAGTGCCGCCACGCGCTCGACGTCGGCGGGGTAGCGGTCGTAATACTGCTGAGTCTTGGCCGCCATGCGCGGGAAGGTGTGCGCGTAGACCTCGCTTGCGCTCGCTGGCACGTGTGGAATGCCGCCGCAGGTAAAGCTCGCCGCCACGCCTTCGGGGAAGAGCGACAGATAGCTCAACGTCAAAAAACCGCCGTAGCTTTGGCCGAGCGTGACCCACGGCTTGCCGCCAAAGCCCACTAGGCGCAGGTACTCAAAATCGCGCACGATGGAGCTGGCGAGGTGGCGCTTGAGGAAGTCCGCCTGCGAGCGTGCTGTATCGGCGCCGGCGGCCGTTGCGCGATCACCCAGTGCCTTGATCGTGCGTCCGTCCACGCAGCTACTTCGTCCGGTGCCGCGCTGGTCGGGAAGGACCACGCGGAAGTGCTTGACGGCCTCCTCGATCCAGCCGTCGCTTGTGGGCGACAGCGGACGTGGGCTTTCGCCGCCGGGGCCGCCCTGCAAAAACAGGAGCAGCGGCAGATCGTCGTTGATGCGGTCGGGCGCGCAAACCACGCGGTAGAAGAGCTTGATGCTCTCGGGCGCGCCGGCGATGGGTGCCGGCATAGCGCCGCGGCGCATGGTACTGCCGACGGCCAGGAGCATCGGCTCCAGGCCGCGCCAGTCAAGGGGGACGTCGATGCTGTGGTCCTCGACGTAAAGGCCGGGGACGTGGTACGAAGTGATGAGGGCCATGTGAGTCTTCCGTTCGTTGCGGTGTTTCGGGTTGACCAATTCTACCGCCGCGGGCGAGGCCATGCGCAAATCGGCTACCATGGTTGCAAACTTCTAGGAGAAAGGGCCGCCCATGTCGGTCGATATAGCCACGTATGTCCACGATCTTGCCGTTGCCGCCAAGGCAGCGTCGGCCTCGCTTGCCACGGCGAGCGATGAGCAGCGCCAGGAGGCCGTGCGCGCCATGGCCGCAGCACTGCGCAACGGTGTCGACTCCATCGTCGCCGCCAACGAGCTCGATATGTCCGCCGCGCGCGATGCGGGCACCTCGGCCGGACTGCTCGATCGCCTGCTGCTGACGCCCGAGCGCGTCGAGGGCATGGCCGCCGGCCTGGAAAAGCTCGCCGAGCAGCCCGATCCCGTGGGCCGCGTGCTCGACCACCGCGTGCTTGCAAGTGGCGTGGACCTGACCCGTGTGAGTGTGCCGCTGGGCCTGGTCGCTATGGTCTACGAGGCGCGCCCCAACGTGACGGCCGACGCCGCAGGCATCTGCATCCGTACCGGCAACGCCTGCATTCTGCGCGGCGGCTCGCTGGCCTATCACTCGTGTGCCATGATTTCTGAGCTGCTGGCCGATGCGCTCGAGGCCAAGGGCTTCCCGCGCGAGGCCGTGTCGATGATCGAGTCCACCGACCGCGAGGCCACTGGCGAGCTCATGAAGCTCCGCGGCATCGTCGATGTGCTCATTCCACGTGGCGGTGCAGGCCTGATCCAGCGCTGCGTGCGCGAGTCGCTCGTGCCGGTGATCGAGACGGGTACGGGCAACTGCCACATCTACGTGCATGAATCCGCCGACTTTGATAAGGCACTCAACATTATCGTTAATGCCAAGACCCAGCGCGTAGGCGTGTGCAATGCCGCCGAGTCGCTGCTGGTCGACCGTGCTGTGGCCGATGCGTTTTTGCCTGCGGTCGTTGCCGTGCTGCACGACCACGGCGTGCTCATTCACGGCGACGATGCCACGTGCGCCGCGTGCGCCGACGCCGGCTTTGTGGAGGGCGATGACTACGTCGCCGCGACTGAGGAGGACTGGGGTCGCGAGTACCTGGCGCTCGAGATGAGCGTGAAGGTCGTGGCAAACGAGGACGAGGCCATCGCACACATCAACCGCTACGGCACGATGCACTCCGAGGCCATCGTTGCCGAGGACACGGATGCTTGCGAGCGCTTCCTGGATGCGGTCGATGCCTCGGCCGTGTATGCCAACGCCAGCACGCGCTTCACCGACGGCGGCGAGTTTGGCCCTGTCTCTTATACACATCTGACGCTGCCGACGATACTCCCTGTGTAGATCT
>CABRIB010000148.1 GCA_902470915.1 uncultured Collinsella sp.
CACAAGGAGTATCGTCGGCAGCGTCAGATGTGTATAAGAGACAGGTGATGCAGCCTTCGGAGCGGCCTTGGTCGCAGTAGTCTTGGCGGCCGTCGACTTCGTTGCCGCGGTCTTCTTGGTGGCTGTGGTCTTGGTCGTGGTCGTCTTCTTGGCAGCGGTCTTTGCCGGAGCCTTGGCGGCCGGCTTGGCCTCTGCGACCTCGGCCTTTACCTCGGGAGCAGCCTCGGCCTCGGCTTCGGCGGCCTTCTTGGCAGCGGCGGTCGTGCGCTTGCGCGTGGTCATTGCCTTGGCAGCCGTGGTTTTAGTCGCGGCGGCCTTGGTCGTCGTAACCTTCTTGGCGGTCGTCTTGCGGGCCGCGGTCTTCTTAGCTGCGGGCTTTGCAGCAGGTTTGACCTCGGCCTCTGCCTCAGGAGTAACCTCAGCCTTCACCTCAGGCTCGGCCTTTGCGGGCTCAGCCTCAACCGGCTTCTCCTCGGCCTTGAGCTCCGGCTCCGGCTCAGCGGCCACCGGCTCAGCAACAGCCTCGGGCTCGTCGACAACAGCCGCCGGCCTCTCAATCTCCGGGTGCATAAAGAAGTACAGGTCCAGATATTTATCGGCCGAGCGCGTCCAGCTAAAGTCCTGGCTCATTGCCTGCGTGACCAGCTGGTTCCAGGCGTCGCGGTTATCCCAGAACAGGCGTGCCGCGCGGAACACGGCGTCGCCCATCTCGTCGCCGTTAAAGTTACTAAACGAGAAGCCCGTGCCCTCGCCGGTAAACTCGTTATACGGGATCACGGTGTCCTTTAGACCACCGGTCTCGCGCACGATGGGCAGGGTGCCGTAGCGCATGGCGATGATCTGCGATAGGCCGCAGGGCTCAAACTTCGACGGCATCAGGAACATATCGGCGGCGGCGTACATGCGCTGCGACAGCGCCGGGTCAAACTCGATGCGTGCGGCCATGGTGCCGGGGTACTTGTCCTGGAAGTAGCGCAGGCCATCCTCGTAGTCGCGGTCGCCGGTGCCCAGCACCGCTACCTGCACGCCGCCGGCCAGGATGCGGTCGAGCGCGTACATGACCAGATCCAAGCCTTTCTGGCGCGTTAGGCGCGTGACCATAACCATGAGCGGACGGTCGTCGCGAACCTCGAGCCCCAGCTCTTCCTGCAGCTTGGCCTTGCACACGGCCTTGCCAGAACGATCCTCGACGGTGTAGTTGGCGGCAATGCGCTTGTCGGTCGCCGGGTCAAAGCCCGCGACGTCGATGCCATTCAAAATGCCCTGCAGCGCGTACGAACGCTCGCGCAGCACGCCGTCCAGGCCCTCGCCAAACTCGGGCGTCTGGATCTCGTTGGCATAGGTGGGGCTCACCGTAGTGATGGCATCGGCATAGCGCAGGGCGCCCAGCATGTAGTTGATGCTGCAGGCGTCGCAACGCAGCTGCGAGGCAGCCGCCGGAATATGCGCCACACCAAGGATGTCCTCCATCACGGTGTCGCTAAACTGGCCCTGGAACGCCACGTTGTGGATCGAGAACACGGTCTTGACGCGGTCGTACAGCGGCAGGCCCTGGTAGAACTCGCGCAAGAACACGGGCGCCAGCGCCGTCTGCCAGTCGTTGCAGTGCAGGATGTCGCACTCAAAGCCGGCCGGCAGGTGCTGCAGGCTCTCGGTGATGGCCTTGGAGAAGAACGCAAAGCGCTCGCCGTCGTCAAAGAAGCCGTACGGATAGTCGCGCGCAAAGTAGCGCTCGTTGTCGATGAACATATAGGTGACGCCGTCGTGCTCGAGCTTCTCGAGTCCGCAGTACTCGTTGCGCCAGCCCAGGCTCACGTAAAAGTCGGAGAAGTGCTCCATCTGCGCCTTGTACTCGTCCTTGATGGTGGCGTACTTGGGCACCATCACGATGACCTCGGCGCCGGCGCGCACGAGCGCCGCAGGCAGCGAGCCCGCCACGTCGCCCAGGCCACCGGTCTTAACAAACGGTGCGCACTCGGCCGAGGCAAACACGATCTGCATCTTTTTGCTGGAATCTGCCATATTGTCTCCCATGTTGCAATTCGAGAATAGCCGCCTGGCGCTAACCGGGCGGCTATTCTACATGTTACGAGCGATGTTGCGGTGCCAACGTTAACGTACGATGGTGGTGTCGGAAGTTAACGGAGCCTTGCCCAGCACCAGGATGTTCTCGGGCGTGCCGCGAAGCTCGGTGTTGGTGGGAACCACGTTGTTCTTGTCCAGGATGGCGTTCTCAACGCGGGCGCCGCTCTTGATGATGCAGCTCTGGTTGATGATCGAGTTGGTCACCGAAGCGCCTTCCTCGACCACAACGCCGCGCGACAGGATCGAATTGCGCACGGTGCCCTTGATGATGCAACCGGCCGAGATGATTGAGTTGCACGCGTGGCTGCCGGTCGCGTAGCGCGAAGGCGGCACGTCGTGAGCCTTGGTCAGGATCGGGCGCTCGGGATCGAAGAGCTGGTCGGCCACGGTCTGGTCGAGCAGGTCCATGCTGCGGCGATACAGCGACTTCTCGCTAAACACGCCCACGACCTCGCCCTTGTACTCGTAGCTGCACACGTCGATGTTGCCAAAGTCGCCCTGGAGTGCCTCGAGCAGGTCCAGATAGTCGGCGGCCTGGTAGTGGTCGATAATCTCGAGCAGCGTCTCGCGGTTGACGATGCAGCAGTCCATAGACGCGTTGTCGCCGTACACGACGCCGGCGCTCACGCCCGTCAGGCGGCCGTTCTCGTTAATCTCGAGCTTGGTCTCGTCATCGACGTTGCGCGTGGCCTTGCAGTACACCACGGTCATCTGGGCACCGGAGTTCTCGTGCGCCTCGATGATGGTGTTGAGGTCCATGTTAAAGATGATGTTGGTGCCCATCATCACGACATAGGGTTTGTCCGAGCGCTGGAACAGCGTCTTGTTGGAGATGATGTCGCGCAGCAGGAATCGCATGCCGCCCTTGGTGGTGCCATACGCGTTGCCGGGCACCATGAACAGGCCGCCCTTCTTGCGGTCCAGGCCCCAGTCCTTGCCCGAGCCCACGTGGTCGATCAGCGAGCGGTAGTTACCCGGCATGACGACGCCGACGGTCTTAATACCTGTCTCTTATACA
>CABRIB010000149.1 GCA_902470915.1 uncultured Collinsella sp.
CACAAGGAGTATCGTCGGCAGCGTCAGATGTGTATAAGAGACAGTCCGTACACTTCCTCCGGTTCGGTCGCCACGATGACGGCCAACGTGTCCGGTAACGATAACCTCAACGACCTGGGCGACGGTCCGCGCCAGCCCGGCGATCCCGAGCGCTATCCCGTGGGTGCGGTGACCCGCCGCCTGATGGGCTACGTCCGTCCGCATCGTATCTCGTTTACGGCGTCGTTTGTGAGTGCCGCCGTCTCGGTGGTCCTGCAGCTCTACACACCCATCCTCATTGGCGAGGGCATCGACCTGATCGTTGCCGCGGGCCAGGTGGACTTCGATGCGCTGCTGCCGCTCGTTACCAAACTCGCGCTCGTCGTGGTGGGAGCTGCGGCCTTCCAGTGGCTGCAGGGCTACTGCGTCAACCGCCTGTCCTACGAAACGGTGCGTGACATGCGCGTGGAGGCGAGCGACAAGCTCAGCCGCATGCCGCTCAGCTTTATCGACAGCCATGCTCACGGCGACCTTATGAGCCGTGTGGTCAACGACGTCGACCAGGTGGGCGACGGTCTGCTGCAGGGCTTCACGCAGCTCTTCACCGGCGTCATCACCATTGTGGGCACGCTCGCGTTTATGCTCTCCATTAACCTGACCATGACGCTCGTGGTGGTGCTCGTCACGCCGCTTTCCATTTTTGCAGCCGGCGCTATTGCCAAGCTCTCCAACAAAAGCTTTACGGCACAGCAGCGTATTCAAGGGCAGCTCGGTGGTCATATCGAGGAGTACGTAGGCGAGCAAAAGCTTGTCGACGCCTTTGCCTATGGCCCTAACGCCCAGCAGCGCTTCGATGCCCTCAATGCCGAGCTCTACACCGCGGGCGAGCGCGCGCAGTTTATGGGTTCGCTCTCCAACCCCGGTACGCGCTTTATCAATAACATCATCTATGCCGTGGTCGCTGTGATCGGCTGCGTGGGCGTGATCACGGGCGTGCCCGCGGCGCTTACGGTGGGCGGCGTGCAGATTTTCCTGTCCTATGCTAACCAGTACACCAAGCCGTTCAACGAGGTCACCAACGTCATTACGCAGATCCAGACCGCGTACGCCTCGGCGCGCCGCATGTTCGCGCTGCTCGATGCACGCGAGCAGGAGCCCGATGCGCCAGATGCCGTTGAGCTTGCCGCCCCGCAGGGCGAGGTGACCTTTGAACACGTGGACTTTAGCTACGTTCCCGACCGCAAGCTGCTGCAGGACATCTGCATCGAGGCTAAGCCCGGCATGCGTTTTGCCCTGGTCGGTCCTACGGGCTGTGGCAAGACAACGCTCATCAATTTGCTGCTGCGGTTTTACGATGTCGATGCCGGACGCATCATGGTCGATGGCCGGTCTTCGCGTGATTACACGCGCGCGAGCCTGCGCCGTGCCTTTGGCATGGTGTTGCAGGATACGTGGCTGTTCGAGGGCACGGTGGCGGAAAATATCGCCTACGGCTGCCCCGATGCCACGCGCGAGCAGATTGTCGAGGCCGCCAAGCGCGCGCACGCGCACAAGTTTATCGTGCAGCTGCCAGGCGGCTACGATACGGTCATCGGCGAGGATGGCGGCACGTTTAGCCAGGGTCAAAAGCAGCTACTGTGCATCGCGCGCGTTATGCTCACCGATCCGGCTATCTTGCTGCTGGACGAGGCGACTTCGAGTATCGATACGCGCACCGAGCTGCAGGTGCAGGCGGCATTCGACGAGCTTATGGCCGGCCGCACAAGCTTTGTGGTGGCGCACCGCCTGTCGACGATCCGCAACGCCGATTGCATTCTGGTCATGCGCGACGGCGAGATTATCGAGCGCGGCACACACGACGAGCTGCTAGCGGCAGGCGGCTTCTACGCCGAACTCTACCGCAGCCAGTTTGCCCAGTAAGCAAGCCCGTGGGGCAAATTAATCAATCGACAGACGGTGGTTTACATCTGTCACGTTAGTACTAAGATAGTCATCTAATAAATTGCATTAGTGGCTTTAGTTTTGGGGGATACGAGGCAACGTGACTATGACGTGCTCTTTGGTGGTTAACAGCAAGAGCGGTAATACCAGGATGGTTTCGGGTGCGATCAAGCGCACTCTACAGGCTGCGGGTGTTGAGTTTGTCCATGCCGCGGCGTTGAGCGACGATGCGGATGCAGATCAGGTTGCGCTCGAGGCGCAGGGCGCCTGCGCGGCCGACACGGTGCTCGTCGGTTTTTGGTGCGACAAGGGCGCGTGCACGCCTTCGGTCGCGGCGTTGCTCTCCGCCTTGCACGGTAAGCGCGTGTTCCTGTTTGGCACCTGCGGCTTTGGGGCCGACCAGAGCTACTATCAGCAGATTATCGACCGCGTAACTTCCAATTTGGCTGGGGATGCCGAGCTTGCGGGCTGGGCGATGTGCCAGGGCAAGATGGGCCCCGCGGTCAAGCAGCGCTACGAGGCCATGCTCGAGCAAGATCCCGACAACGCTCGCTATAAGATGCTGCTCGACAACTGGGTTGCCGCGAAGGACCATCCCACCAAGGAAGATCTGGACAACATGGCGACGGTGGCCAAGAAGGCCGTGCTGGGCGAGTAACTTCGCTGTTCGCGGTGCTTCGTGCAAAACAATACAAATGTGAAAGCCTCGAAATTCTCGAGGCTTTTTTCTTGACACTTGTGGGCACAACCGCTGCAAGCGTTTGGGGCGACTTTTTCCATCACCCCGATGACGAGGCTGTTCTGGACAACACGCTCGCATACGTTCGCTGGATGTATTCAGAGTGGGAAGGGCTTTCCGGATGGATGAGGTTGCGGAAGATGCGTCCCGGAATTTGCCTTTGGAATGGGATGGAGTTTCCGGTTAAGGACCTCGGCGGAAAGTGCATCCCGGAATTTGTAGCCGAAGTGGGATGCAGTTTTCCAACGGGCCCGCAGGCGGAAACCGCATCCCACTTTGCGCATGATTTCTGGGACACAGTTTCCGCGACTCGCATGACAGGCCGCGCCTCTGCTGTGAGGCGAGGGCGAGCGGGCACCGGGTAACGTCTGTCGCGAGTTCCGCACGCAAAGAAGGCCACTTAATGTGGCCTTCGTCTTGCGCAGGACTG
>CABRIB010000150.1 GCA_902470915.1 uncultured Collinsella sp.
TCCTTCAACTGGGAAAATGCCGCCCCCGAGTCCCGGGAGGGGACTCGGGGGGGGGTTCGGCTGGCTACGGAAACGGCCTATCCGATCAATGTGTTCGGCTGAGATCGGAAATCAACCCGTCTCCGAAGCCCATGGCTCGCCATTCCTCGCGAGGCAGCCTCTCTTCCATGAGATCGAGGAGGCGCGACCTCCATGAGGTGGCCGGCGCGATGGTTTCGAGCATGTAGCTGAGTACAGTGAGCGTGCCGAACATCTTGTGGTTGCCGACCTCGTGGGGCTCGTGCCAGGCGGTGTCATCCCTTGGGATCATGGGTTTGGTGCCGAGCGTCTTGTTCCAGAGGCGGCTATGGTGGGCACAGCAGTTCCTCACAGTGTTGAGCGCCACGAGCCAGGATTCGGCCACCTTGGCGCTAACTCCGAGCGTGCCTGCTGTTATCCCACGCGCTCGAGCTTGCCGACGAGTTCTTCTCGGTCTGCCATGAGGCCGCGCGAGATCAGCAGGTCCGCCTGCTCGTCGTAGGTGAGGAATGGCTTCTCGTACTTCATCTCGGCTCCTAGAATTTGAAAAAAAGACCCGCCAGTGTGCATGCTAAGCAGGGGCCGGGCGGGTTTACTGGCTTCATCTTAACGTGTCCCCTCGGCATTGGCTATTGAAATACTAGAACGCGTGCCCCAGCTTGTCCGTTAACCAATTGCTCTTGGCTCGGCGACATCGGCATGGCGCTCAAAGGCACCTCAGATCGCTGCCAAAATGCCTATATTTCGGAAGCGCGAGGAAAAATTAGCAATCCCTGAGCACAACCCGATTTTTGTCAACAATACCACGGTTAGAGACTTTGCCAATCTCCCTCGCGTATGGCATCTTCAGATTTTGCCGCATACTACCGGATACAGCCCCTCTCTAATCACCGGCCTGTGGAACGGGCGCATGGCGATTGCCATCCTTTCAATCGGTAAGTAAAATTGAGACATGATTACGCTTGTCGACATATCCGCTGCTGTTTCTCGTGTGCTGTCTCGTTACGACGTCCGCGAGGCATACCTATTTGGCTCCTTCGCCCGTGGCGAGCAAACGCCAGATAGCGATATTGATTTGCGTCTTGTCTGCGGTGAAACAATGACGTTCGGCACGCTATACGAACTCTCCCTTGAGCTCGAAGAAGAGCTCGGGCGAGATGTTGAGATTGTCACCAACCCTCCCGAGCATATGCGCCCTGCATTTCGCAAGAGCATTGAAAAGGATGAGGTGCGTCTCTATGAAGCGGCGTAAACGGGACGAGGAGCTCATCGGGGTCATTCTTTCCGATTGCGAAACTCTGGCTAGACGAATCGATTATTTTGATGCCACGGAAAACTCTTTCGTTAGCGATCGGAGCGAGGAAGGTGAGCTTGCTTACGACGCGATCATGAGCCCCGTCTACAGAATCGCCGAGGATGCACTCCATCTTTCCGATGAGATCCAATCGGCTTTTCCGGAGTATCCTTGGAACGATATTGGGGGTTTTCGAAATTTCGTAGCACATGGATACGTAGCACATGGATATCGAGAAGTCGATCGATCCCTTGCATGGAAAGTTATCGTCGATGATATTCCTGAGCTAGAGAAAGCGTTGCGTATCTTCAGACAGCGCCAGAGCTGATGCAGCCTTGGCTGACGCGGCTCCTTTGGTATCCCAAGCGCTGGTGGTCGACGGCTGCACGATCGACGCCCGTACCGAGGGGCCAACCTTATCACGCCGGCGATGGCCTAACTCGCCAAAAAACCTCGATGCAATTGCGTTGCGCGTACCGGCGACGAGTCGCCCGTATAGAATCAAAGCATCCGCCCGCCAGCTATCAATTGGATTGGACGCCACATGGAGATCCCCAACACCCCGTGCAGCAATGTCTACGACTTTGCGTTTTGCCCCGAGCCCTGTTACGACCGCCTGGTCGACCTCGCCGACCCCGAGGACTGGGGTCCCGGCAACCGCATCCTCAAAAACTACCTGTCGTTTTCGTTTAGCCGCGCGGTCTATTTGACCGAACGCGACGTAGACCAGACCGCGCCGTCCAACCTGCCGCTGGTGTTCGACGACGACCGATGCCTGTTCAACACCGGCCTGTACACGCGCCGCTACGAGACCATCTACGGCCTGTTTGAGCCCAACACCAAGCCCGACGCGCGCCAGCGCTGGTTTTTGAAGGGCTTCTTTAAGGAAAGCGACCCTATGTTGGTATCGTTTGAGTACCTGCCGTGCCGCGTGCGCTTTGCCGAGGACCCCTCCGAGCTGATCTTTGACTACCGCCTTCCCATCCGCTCCAACATCGACCACATTCTGGGCGATGAGGAGAACCTTACGCGTATTCCCGCTAGCCTGATGGGGGAGGGCAACTCGCTGCTACTGCGCCGCGCCTTTGAGGGCGCCGTCGTCGAGGCCGCCCGCCGCGCCGCAGCCAACTACACGCTCGCGGTACCGCAGTTCTACGGCGGCCGGATCCAACTGCTGCTGCCGCTGTGCCTAACCGGCGACAAACCCGAACTGGCGCTGACCATCCAGCGCGAGGACGGCTTCTACGCCGCGCGCACCTGCCTCACGCTCGACATGGCCTACAACAACGCGCGACTTATCTGCCGCCCCGAGACCTCGTGGATTAAACGATAAAGGGTGGTTAAGCTGCGGTTTTACCGATTGCTTTTGTTGTTTTGGCTTGGATAGCACCCACGAATTTAAAATCGGGGGCAAAAAGTTCTTGGTAAACCACGCACGGCTATGTTAGTATCTCTTTTGCCGAAAGGCGACGGGCGATTGGCTCAGGGGTAGAGCATATCCTTCACACGGATGGGGTCACAAGTTCGAATCTTGTATCGCCCACCATCAAAAACGCAGGTCAGAGGTGTTAAGCCTCTGGCCTTTTTCTTTTGACACCAAGGGTGACACCAAAAGTGACACCAAATTTTCGATTTTTATTAGCATGGGGTCCTATTTTTTATTGAACGCAAACCATTCATAGTTCCTACATATTGAATATAATTTTCGTTCGTTGAC
>CABRIB010000151.1 GCA_902470915.1 uncultured Collinsella sp.
GATAGGAGTCCGTCTCGTGGGCTCGGAGATGTGTATAAGAGACAGGGTCATCACCATGCTGCAACTCGCGTTTTTCTATCTGGTGCCGTATTTCCTGATGCTTGCCTTTGGCCGCCACGAGGTCGACTTTTTCTCGGTCATGGCCGCGAGCGCCTTTGTCCAGCTGCTGAGCTCTGCGGTCCCCCTGCCCGGTGGAACTGGTGGCGCTGAGGGCGGCTTTGCATTGTTCTTGGGTCATTTCTTTGGGTCGGCTTCGACCGCCGGCTATCTGCTGTGGCGCCTCATTACGTTTATTGCGCCGACCATTTTGGCTGCGCCCCTGCTGGGACTTAAGAGCGCCCACAACGAGAGCATCCATGCGCGCTGGGGTCGTGTGATGCGCAAGCTCGGCCGCACGCCTCAGACGCCCTCTGCGCCCACTATGCCGCACCCCACGAATGCTGTTACCGTTGATCCCAAGAAGCGCGCTCAGAAGGCTTCTGGGACCGCTAAGCCGGCTCATAAAGCCTATGTGCGCCAGACAGGCGATGGTATTCGCGTATCTCCGTCGGCACTCAATAAGAAGAAGCATCCCAAGTCGCAGTAGGGCAGTCGTGCGTTCTTCATGATGCGGGGCATATTTGTGCTGTATGGGGGATAATCCTCTTACGTAGATTATCTCTCATCTGTTGATGAATGCTCGCATATCGAAGGGACACGCCCATGGCAACCAGCAAACCGCGTCTTGACCGCCGCATTGTTCGCAGCCGCAATGCCATCCTTTCTGCTTTCGAGCGCCTGCTCATGGAAAAGCCGCTGGCAGACATTACGGTGAGTGCCATCGCGCGCGAGGCCAATGTCGACCGCAAAACCTTCTACGTTCACTTTGGCACGGTTGACGGCCTGCTCGATGCCATTGCCGTCGATGTTGTGGAGATGATTGTCGACTCGGTCGAGAAAACGCTTGCTTCCATGGACGGCGACACCAACGAGCGCGCCCTTGGCGCGGCGGCGACCTTCTTTAAAACCGTTAACGAGGCGCTGTGCAACAACCTTGTGCTCAATCGTCAGCTGATCGAGAACATTCCGCTCGATGATTTTATGGCTCGTCTTCGTGCACCGCTCGAGCACGAGATTGCCGAGCGCGATCTGCTGCCCCAAGGTCTCAAGGACGAGATGTTCGACTACTATCTGGCGTTTTTGCTGTCGGGTATTATCGGTATCTATCGCACGTGGGCGCTGTCTGACGGCTCGGTTCCTATTGAGCGCGTCTCTGAGGTCGCCAACGACCTGACTCTCAACGGCCTGTCGAGTCTGGAATCTCGCTTGGACTAGGCCTAGTTGGGCTCGTCGGCGTGGAAATTCTTGTTCACGAGGTTCTCCGGCGCCTTGTAGACCTCGCCGGCGTAGGAGCTGAAGCCTGAGGATCCTTAAAATAAAGTCCAGTTTATCCTTCCCACTCTAATTGGGAATCCTCCGATGCGCCTTCGCACGCTCGCACGACCTCGATACCATGCGAGCGTGCGAACTCGACGAGCTCTGCGTTGCGGGCGTTTATGGTGCCGAAGGCGGCGGGGCACACAATAAGGCGCGCACAGTGGACGAGGAGCTCTTTGGCGCGGGCTATGGTTTTATCCCCGATCGGCTCGAAGGCGCGCTCGGCCACGCATTCCGTCGCCAGGTCGCGCGCGAGCTCGCAGTCGATGTCCCCTTCGTGCAGAACGCCCGCGTAGAACGCCTTGCCCTGCCGGATGAGCTGGCGAAACACAGCCGACCCCGTACCTGCGCCGGCGATGACGAACGTGTGCGCATCACCGTGTGGGCGCCCAATTTCCACGCTGCCGAAGCGCTCGTTGAAGGTGCCATGCTGAAGGCCGTAGAGCTCGCCAATTGTCTCGCGCGTGAATATGTCCTCGGGTGCGCCGGCGCGGAAGACCCGGCCGTCCTTCACGCAAATCACCTTGTCGGCGCTTTTCTGCGCGAGCTCGAGTTCGTGGATGGACATGATGACAGCCACATTCCGCGATTTCGCAAGGTGGCGAAGTATTCGCAGCAGGTCGATCTGGTAGCGGATATCGAGATACGACGTGGGCTCGTCGAGCACGAGCACACGCGGATCCTGCGCGATGGCGCGTGCGAGCATGACGCGCTGGCGTTGCCCATCGCTTATCTGCATGAAGTCGCGCTCGGCGAGCTCTTCCACATGTGCGGTTTTCATTGCCTCGTCGACCCGACTATGGTCGTCGGGCGAGAGTGTGCCTATTCGCCCGGTGTAGGGATGTCTTCCCGCCTCTACGATATCGCGGCAGGTGAGGAGCTCGGTCCGGGGGCGATCTGTCAGCATAACGGCAAGGTTTCTTGCGAACTCCGCCGTCTTCCATCGGGAAATCTCCCGTCCGTCGAGCTCGACCGCGCCGGCAAGCGGTGCAAGATGGCGTGTGATGGTTTTCAAGATGGTCGACTTGCCCGAGCCGTTCGGCCCGATGAGCGCCACGACGTCGCCCGCGCGAACCTCCAGATCGACACCTTCGACTACGACTTTCTTGTCGTAGCCCGCCGACAGGTCGCTTATGCGGAAAAGCGGCGCTCCGTCAGCCTGCGTTTCGACCGGGGTTTCGAGGTTCGACTCCGCTCGGAGGAGACGTTCCGCGCGCAGTTCCGCACGAGCCGAAAGTGCCTTGTCGCGCTTTCGTGCGAGCTCAGGACTGTCTAAGCATGGAATGTCCCCTCCGAGCGTTTCGGGCCGCGGCACGAATTCCCCCATCTACCTCACCCGCTTCTTCAACATGAGCGCGATAACCACCGGCGCGCCGAAGATGGCGGTGACGGCGCTGATGGAAAGCTCGACGGGAGAGAACAGCGTGCGCGCGATCAACTGTCTCTTATACACAT
>CABRIB010000152.1 GCA_902470915.1 uncultured Collinsella sp.
AGATAGGAGTCCGTCTCGTGGGCTCGGAGATGTGTATAAGAGACAGCCGTCGATCCTGCGCGCCCGTAAGACCATCAGCCAGTGGACCAAGGCCGAGTGCGACGAGCTCGCCGAGAAGGCGCTCGCCTGCAACACCGCCGCCGAGGTCAAGGCACTGCTCGAGTCCGCAGCTCGCTAATTTGGTATCAGAGGTAACCGCGTGGTTGGAATGGGCCGGCCACGCGGCCCTCACATATACAGGGGGTACTGTAAATGTTCTACACGCTAACCGCTAACCCGGCTGTCGACATGACGGTTTCGAGCTCTCCGCTCGAGCCCGACGAGAACGTCCGCACCGGTTCGGCCAGCTACACGGCTAACGGCAAGGGCCTCGACGTGTCCTTCGCCTTTAAGAAGATGGGCGTCGACACCGTCGCGCTCGGCTTCTTCGCTGGCTTCACGGGCAAGTTCATCGTCGAGGAGGTCATGAACCTGGGTTGCCTCTGCCGCCCGGTCTGGACCGACGGTATCACGCGCATTAACACCTACGTCAACGATGGCCAGCACGAGTACGGCATCCTGAACCCCGGCGCCCCGATCACGCCGCAGCACCAGGAGGAGCTCTACAACATCCTGGACACCGCGGGCGATCTCGAGTGCCTGATCGTCTCCGGCTCCGTGCCTCCCAAAGCTACGCCCGACTTCCTGGCTCAGGTCATGGAGCACGCTCAGGCTCGTGGCGCTGACGTCGTCCTGGACCTGTCCTCCGACAAGCTCAAGGAGCTCGCTCACAAGAAGCCGCTGCTCATCAAGCCGAACCATCACGAGATGAAGGCCATCTTCGGCGTGCCGGTCGACACCGACGACGAGGTTCGTGTCGCCATGAAGATGGCTCACGACGCTGGCGTTCAGAACGTGCTGCTCACCCGTGGTAGCCGCGGCGACGCTTACTTCTCCAACGGCGAGGACATCTGGTACGCCAAGCGTGAGTTCAACATCAAGCTGGTCTCTTCCGTCTGCGCCGGCGACTGCACCCTCGCTGCGTTCCTGCACAAGTGGTACAGGGATCGCGACAACGTCGAGGAGGCCATGAAGCTCGCTATGGCCACCGGCGCCAACGTTGCCGAGTCCGTCGGCATTGGTGACTTCGGTCACGTCGACGAGTACAGCAAGCGCGTTGCTGTCCGCAAGCTCGATCGTCAGTAATCGAAACGCGACATATTCGTGCGCATGCGGCGCCCCGGTTTCGGCCGGGGCGCCTTTTTTGTTCCGCCATGGGGGAGAGGTGTCCTGCCGTACTTCATCGCTTCCACACCGTTCACCGAGTTGTCCTAGCCTTTTACCGATGCGTGGAATATACTTTCATTAACACGTTGCTTCGTGAAAGGAACATTCATGATTTACACGCTCACTGCTAATCCCGCCATTGATTACAACATCGCCTGCGACGGCCTTACTGCCAATACCGTCACGCGTACCCGCAATGCCGTCTACACGCCCAACGGCAAGGGCCTCAACGTCTCGTTTACGCTTGACCACTATGGTGTCGACACCACGATCCTGGGTTTCTTCGCCGGCTTCTCGGGTGAGTTTATCGTTAAGGGAGCCGAGGCCCTGGGCGTGCCCGTCAAGCCCGTGTGGACCGACGGTATTACGCGCGTCAATGTGTTCCTCAACGCCGGTCCCGACACCGAGTACAACATGGTCAATGCCGGTGCCGCCATCAATGAGGCCAACGAGCAGGAGATGTTTGAACTTATCGATTCGCTCGATGACATGACCTGCCTGGTCATCAGCGGCTCGCTGCCTCCCAACACTTCCGAGGGCTTCTTGGCCGAGGTCCTGCGCCGTGTCAAGGCCAAGGGGGCCGAGTTCGTCCTCGACATCTCGAGCCATCAGCTGGCAGACCTCATTGCTCTGGAGCCACTGCTGATCAAGCCCAATGACGACGAGCTGCTTGACATCTTTGGCATCAAGGTGAGCGGTGGCGACGACGAGTCCGTCAAGGGCGCTATGGCCGAGCTGCACGCCAAGGGCGCCAAGAACGTGCTGCTGACCCTTGGTGGCGCCGGTGCGTACTTCTCCAACGGCGAGCATATCTGGTTTGCCAACCGCACCTTCGACGTCAAGCTGCTGTCGACGGTGTGCGCCGGCGATTCCTCGCTCGCTGCCTTCCTGTCCGTGTGGCACGACGCCCCCGAGCGCGTCGAGGACGCCCTGCGCCTTTCGATGGCCACTGGCGCCAACGTGGTCGAGTGCCCCGGTCTGGGTGATTTTGCCAAGGTGGACGAATATAAGAAGCACATCGAGGTTCGCCAGGTCTGCTAGTTCCGGCACCTTGTCTGAATAGTTTGATTATTTCGCATCCGTCTTAGACTAGGACGGATGCGTTTTTGTTTATCGGACTTGCGTGTGCAGTGGAGGCTGTTTCTTGCTAGACTTCTTGCAGACGCAATCGATAGCCAATTTGATAGTCGCAGGAGGCCATAGGCATGTGCAATGTTTCGCTCAACGGTACTCAACCGTCCGATGCGTCCCTGCGCGTCCTGCGCGCGCTTGAGGCGGCTGGTCTTGAGGCTTGGTACGTGGGCGGTTGGGTGCGCGACGCCCTGATGGGGTATCCCAGCCACGATGTTGATATGTGCTGTAGCGGCCTGTG
>CABRIB010000153.1 GCA_902470915.1 uncultured Collinsella sp.
GAGATAGGAGTCCGTCTCGTGGGCTCGGAGATGTGTATAAGAGACAGGCTCACGGATGCTCTCGTGATACACGTCATCGAACGAATCGAGCGGAGACTCGATACCGTAATGATGGTAGTACCACCAGTAGCAGGGATAATTGTCATAGAAGCCGTCGGCCTCGCGCACCTCGGGCGGCACGGCCTCGGCAAGCTGACGCAGCACTTCCTTGGAAACACCCAGCGCCACGCCCATCACCAGCAGCTTGTTCCACAGCACCAGATCGCCCGGGACGGCTTCCTTTAGACGAGTGAAGTCCTCGAGCCAATGCTTAAGTGCCTTGCAGCGAGCCGCCACCTCGGCGCCCTCCGGCGTAAAGCGGCGAAACGTAAGGCCCACGCCGATACCCACCAGCACAATCGGCACCGAGATAACCGCGGCGGTAATGTTCGCCTGTGCGCCATCGGTAAAGAAAATGGATCCCACGGGAACAAAGGCAATCAGGATACCAAGAACCAGGCAAAACACCATTGCAACAATGCCGTCCGAGGCAACGTACTCGCTATCGGCCAGCTTGCCCTTAACGGTGTTCTGATAGTCCTCGAGCTTATCACCCACGGGTGTAGCGTGCTGCTTGACGTAGTGCTGCAGCTCGTCGAACGTGCGCGAACGGTCACCGTTCTCGTCAGGCTTAGCACCGGCAAAGAAGACCTTGAGCACCATGTGGTCAATGCCCTTGGCCGACTTCCAGCCCGCATCACTCACCGTCACGCGATACGTCTGCTCTTCTTTTTCACGCCCCAACAGACCCTTCTTGGCCTTGGTCACGGTCGCCTGCTCCAGCTTGATCACACGGTCGTCAGTGAGCTTCATGAGCGTGGCGATATATGCCTGGTCGGGCACCTCGTTCCAGCTCATGAGGGCCGAAAGCACGGCGGGATGGTCGGCCGAAGGCACATCGCGGAAATATTCGTCCTGGAAAAGCGGCTTGGGCTTGCGCTTGCGCAGCTTGAGCATAACGATTGTGCCGGTAAAGACCACCGCCGCAACAACACTTAGCACGGCAAGTGCATTGGCAATCATGCGAGCGTGAGCGCGGCGGGCGTTAGCTTCGTCGGCCCATTCCTTCTCTTCGCTCAGGATCGTTGACATGCGCTCTTCGCCCGAAGCGGCAAGCTGCGGCACCCAGTCGCTAGGGAAGGCGATGCGTGCCTCGGCGAATTCGCCCTGATGCACGCAGGGAATGGTATAGGTGACCATGGGTTCGTCCGCATCGAGCGATACATCGCCCGTCAGCGGGCCGTGGCCCCATGCGCGGAAGTTATCGCCCTTGACGACCGCCGTACCGGCAGCGGCATTTGCGAAGTACACTTCCATCTCAACGTCATCGGAGTCCGCGGACCAGCCGTCGCCCACAAACTTCCAGTAGAGCTCGGCGGTATCGGCCCAGTTCATGACCGCACCGGTCATGGTGTAGCTCACGTAATAGATCGCGCTGTCGCCGCTCTCGTGGGGGCTGAACACCTTAATCCTTACGCCGTCACCGGTCTGCTCGACCGTGTAGACGCCAGAATCGCCCTTGTTCGCGCTATCGACTTTGTTAAACGCGGTGTCCTCTTCCTCGACACTCAACACGTCAACGCCCGCCGTGCCGCCCTGCTGGTTGGTGCCCGTATTGATCTCCCAAAACACGCCGTTGATGTCGTCGTCGAAATCAAACTGGCGTCCCTCGACAACGGTCAGCGATCCATCGGCCTCAACCGTGGCACTGATATAAGTTTGGGTCATGGAGTAGCCGTCGGCGTGCGCGGCGACAGGCAGCAGCAACAACGCAAGCGTGACGAGCACGCAGACGGAAGCGAATCGCGCAAACAGGTGGCGCTGCCGGCTGACTTTGGCGGCGAGGGTGTTCATAGGCACATCCTTTGTCTGTAAAACCAACAGCGCCATTGTCCCACGTTTGCGGGTACGCATGGCGAACATCTAGGCGACCGGAGCGCCAAACGGGATGAAAGTCACACCCGCACCCCGGCAGCTAGTCATTGGGGACGTTCTTAAATGACTAGTCATTAGGGACACCCTTGGCATAGCCCGCCCCGGCAATAGATACCACTTCACAGCTCCGTCACAGGTGTAGCGGCTTTGTGTGGGCGCGGCACGCGCTGATTGAGCCGCCAGCCGAGGGGCATAAAGCAGTTGAGCGAAAACGGTTTGCCCCTTTGCCGTTCGCTCGAGGATCATGTCCCCCTTTTCCGCGGAAACCCCGGCAGTTGCGAAGAGCTGCCGGGGTTTCTGTCGTTTGTGAGGCTAAGTCGGTACGCAGCGATCGAGACCTTGAGCCGCAAACCCACCGTGCGCAATGCGCACCGCCGCCAACTTGTGAGCGCAGCAACGCCTTCCCTGCCAAGCCCCGCGCTATACTCGTCCGCATGGATATCAACGCACGCAACATAGCAACACACGCCGCGGACGCACCAGCAACGGCAGCGCCCACCCCCGTCGTGGGCCGCTTTGCCCCGTCGCCCTCGGGCCGCATGCACCTGGGCAACGTGTTCAGCTGCCTGTGCTCGTGGCTTTCGGCCCGCAGCCAGGGCGGCAGCATCGCTGTCTCTTATACACATCTCCGAGCCCACGAGACGGACTCCTATCTC
>CABRIB010000154.1 GCA_902470915.1 uncultured Collinsella sp.
CTACACAAGGAGTATCGTCGGCAGCGTCAGATGTGTATAAGAGACAGGCACTACGCACAAAGATCAACACGGCGGGCGCCCCGTCGCGCTCGATCGTGTATCCAAACATGGGAAGCCCCGGCGTCAGCTCGCGGTTCACCCACAGGTTCGAACGACCCCCGTCGCCCAAAAGAGGTACAAGCTGCTCAAGCGTGAGCGAACGTGCGGCATCTTCGGCAATCGCGGGACTTGCTGCCACCAGGCGTGCAAATGCCCCGCCCGAAACATGGTAGATCGCCACCGAATCGTTCTCGAGGATCTCGCCCAGAAGCTCGCAGCACTTGCGATAGATGTCGCGTGGGTTGAGTACGTCGAGCTCCTGCGTCACGGCAAAGATCTTGCCAAAGCTGTCGTGGCGACCCACGATCTGGCGCCTGTACGCGCGCTTGTCCTCGATCGCGTCGTGGTAGAGCTGCGTAAGGAACGTATTGCGGTTGCGCACGAGATCGTTTTGGTCGCGCTCCGCCCTAATGGCTTCGCTGTTGCGCAGCTGCACATAGCCGCACACGGCACCCACCACAAAGTACGCAATAAACGGTAGCCAGTTGGACGGCTCGTAGAACAGACCCTGGAAGGTATAGCCGTACTGAGTAAAGTAGCTGGCTGCCAAACCCACCGACGCCAGCAGCGCCGCAACCAGGCCAAAGTCCAAGCCATACAGCGTGCCGATCAGCACCACGTAGAGAAGGCGATAATCGAGCACGTTAAGCTGAGCAGACTGCGAAAACACCAGCTCCAGGCCCTCAAAGAGCACCCAGGCCAGCGCGGTCTCCAGGCATTTGATGGGCAGTGTCCGCCCGCGCATGCGGTCGATGGCGGCACGCAGCGGATGGCGCTTGCCCGCGAGGGTCTGCTCCCAGCGGGCGTGTATGGTCGAAAGATCGCGCAGCACGTCATAGCGCTGGAACCACCCGTAGCGCGTGCGGACGGTATCGCTCGGAGCAATGGAGACGACGGCGTCCCCGTCGTAGGTAATGTCGAGCCCCGGGAACAAGCCCTTGAGCGCCTCGCCCAGGTCTCCCACGGTGTGGGCAAAGCTATCCGGAACCTCGAGTTCCTCGAATGTGGCATCCCAGCTGTCGAAGATGCGACGCACCAGAACGGCCAGCTCCTCGGCGCAGAGGGCACCGAGCGGTGAGTCCGCCCCAGCCCTCATGACAGCAGAGCCTTGCGAGCACGCCTCGAACAGCGGGGTCAAAATCGGGTCTTCCAGCGTGGGCGAGGCGGTGTACAGATACGGCACGCGCAAGATCTTGGCCTGAATGCCGTCGCGGACCGCATAGTAGCGGCACAGGTCGTTGGCCGCACGGGCAATGATGCCCTTGCCGTTTTGCCCCGCAGCGTCCACCGCACCGTCCGCTCCCATGGGACCAGTCACAAACAGCAGCTGAATCTGGCGACCCATGCAAGCTCGAAAGACGGAGCGCAGCAGCTCGATGTCGCCAACGGCCTCGGTATGCGGCGTGAGATAGGTAGAGAGGTAGACCACACGGTCGAATTCGTAAGCCTGGTCCAGGTGCTGCAGCAGCTCTTTCCAAGACGCATGGAGCGACGACCCGTCGCGGCGCGCCTCGTTGGCCGCCACGACCTGAACATGGTCACCGGGAAACGCCTTGGCACAAAAGTCGTCATCGACATACACGGTATTGCCAACAACCAGCACTTCCACCGTGCGCTCCCCCTCCCCAAATTTAGCTTTTGCCATGGTAAACATGCATATTGTACGCTGTCAATGTAGGCCAAAGGCAACTTTAAAGCTGTTTTAAGAACTTTTTCAGACGGGAAGCGACTCGCGCCTGAGCCAGAGAGCCCTACACGTGCCGCTGCACGGCGGAGAAAGGCGAATCCACTACCCCTCAGGCATAATTCCTGAGCAAAATCAAGCAGAGCACACGGCTTTTTGCGCCACTTTAAGACGTAATCGGGATGTGGCGAGAGGCCAAATTCGGAAGTGCGGGGAAAACCAAAGGAATGCTGACCAGACCCCCGTTTTAGGCTTCCGCGACCTGCGGTTTTGATACAAAAAAACCGCGTTGTGCTCGAAGGTTTTCGATTTTTCCCCGCACTTCTGTAATTACATC
Source organism: uncultured Collinsella sp. (assembly GCA_902470915.1). Classification (GTDB taxonomy): domain Bacteria; phylum Actinomycetota; class Coriobacteriia; order Coriobacteriales; family Coriobacteriaceae; genus Collinsella. Next base: position 2,121 of record CABRIB010000154.1, read on the forward strand.
TCTGGATCGAGGGCGCAGGCAATGGTGACGACATCCACGATAGCGCCCCCCTATGCCTGATACCAAAATCGTTCCATAGGGACCCGTTTCCCAATGGGATGATTCTTCACAAAGGGCATTAAGGCGCATGAGAACATGGTAGAGGCAAGCAAGCGCGCTTCCACGTTTTCGCCCATGGTGACCACGGTATAATCCAACGAGACAAGCAACGAACGGGAAAGGCAGCGCGGATGAACCTGGGCAGCGAGAGCGAGACCGTCGAGTTCAAGAAGTCCACTGGCGAGCATAAAGAAGCACTGCAAGCCATCAGCGCCATGCTGAACAAGCACGGCCGCGGCGAGCTCTACTTCGGCGTGAAGGACAACGGCGATGTCATCGGCCAGGATGTCAGCGACGCAACGCTGCGCCAGGTGACGTCGTGGGTGTCCGACAAGATCGAGCCCGCGGTGTTCCCGACGGTCGAGTGCCTCGACGCCGATGATGGGCTGCGATACATCAA
>CABRIB010000155.1 GCA_902470915.1 uncultured Collinsella sp.
TACACAAGGAGTATCGTCGGCAGCGTCAGATGTGTATAAGAGACAGCCATTTTGCGCGACCGCCGCATTGTCGCCTGCGAGGATACGTCCTTTGGCGTGCGCTTTTTCGGGTGAGGAGATGTCGATGAAGCCGTTGTTGCTGCATGCGTGCTGTGCGCCGTGCTCTCTTGAGCCGGTCCGCCTGCTGCGCGAGGAAGGGTTTGAGCCCACAATCTGCTGGACAAACCCCAATATTCAGCCGCACGATGAATGGCAGCGGCGTTTGGACGAGCTGCGCCGGTGGTGTGCCGATGGCGACATCGAGCTTATCGAGGCGGGGGAGGACCGGGAGCGCTGGGAGGCCGGCGTGGCCCCGCTGGGCGCCGATCGAGCCCGTCGCTGTCGCGCATGCTATGCCCTGCGTCTGGCCGAGGCGTGCCGTGTGGCCCAGGAGCGCGGGTTTGAGTTTGTGGGCACGACGCTCGCCGTCTCGCCGTACCAGTTGTTCGAAACCTGCAATGATGTGTTGGAGCGTCTGGCTGCTGCCCGCGGTCTCACTCCGGTGATTCGCGATTTTCGCCCGTATTACCCCGAGGCCACGCGTCGTTCGCGCGAACTGGGCATGTATCGGCAGAACTACTGTGGCTGCCGCTTCTCGGCTGTCGAGGCGGCCATGGACCGCGCCCGCATCCGCGACGAGCGTAAAGCCGCCAAAAAGTAGTTCATTTGGGACGTCAGCCTGCTAGGATGTAGAGCGGACTTTAGCTATATAAGGAGTATCCGACGTGTCTATGCGTACCGATGATTTTGACTATAACCTGCCCGAAGAGCTCATCGCCCAGGCTCCTGCCGAGCCACGCGACTCCTGCCGCCTGCTGGTGGTGGATCGCAAGGGCTCCCAGACAGGAACGCCGCTGGAGCATGGCGGCACCGTCGAGCACCGCATCTTCCGCGACATCATCGACTATATCGAGCCGGGCGACGTGCTCGTCATCAACAAGACGCGCGTGATGCCGGCCCGCCTGATCGGTCGCAAGGCCGGCTCGGGCGGCGTGGTCGAGACACTGCTGCTCAAGCGTCGCGAGGATGTGGATCCGCTGGGCCATGTCTGGGAGTGCTTGGTCAAGCCGGGTAAGCGCCTGAAGCCCGGTGCTCAGATTGAGTATCGCGCCGGTGGCGCTCATGCGCCCGAGGGGGCTCCCGTGGTGCTGACGGCCGAGGTCGTCGACTTTGTCACCGATAGTCGCGGCGGCCGCCTGGTGCGTTTTGAGCCGGCCGGTTGCAATGCCGCCGGCGACCCGCGTACGCTCGACGAGGCCATCCATGCTGCCGGTCACGTGCCGCTGCCGCCCTACATTACCGATTACGAGGGCGATCCCGAGAAATATCAGACCGTGTACGCCATGAAGGAGGAGCACTCGGCTGCCGCTCCCACGGCGGGCCTGCATTTTACTCCTGAGCTCATGGCCGCTATCGAGGCCAAGGGTGCCAAGTTTGCCGCCGTCGAGCTCGAGGTGGGCATCGATACCTTCCGCTTGGTGGAGGAGGACGACCCCACGCAGCACGTCATGCACACCGAGCGCTACCACGTGTCGCAGGAGGTTGTCGACGCCGTGCATAAGGCCAAGGCCGAGGGTCATCGTGTGATCGCCGTCGGCACTACCGCGGTGCGCTCGCTCGAGAGCGCGTTTGACACGGACGCGCCGGTGTCCGATCCGGCCGTGACGGCGCGCTATTTTGAAGGCCGCGAGGACGGGGCCGATACGCTTGGCCGCGGTGACATCGTGGTGCGCGAGAACGCCACGACGCAGCTTTACCTCATGCCCGGCTCGACCTATCACGTGGTCGACGCGCTGATCACGAACTTCCATGTGCCGCGCTCCACGCTCATGATGCTCGTGAGCGCGCTTGCCACCCGCGACCAGATCATGGATGCCTACGCCGCTGCCATCGAGGAGCGCTACCGCTTCTTCAGCTTTGGCGACGCGATGCTCATTTGTTAGTTACGCGGTTCTACGAACCGCGTAACTGCTCGACGCTGCGCGGGCCGCATTTGGACAATCTGACGTTCAACTTCAAGGGCGCGACCAGAAGGTCAGCGCCCTTTCGTTTCACGTCACCTTGCCTCAAATGCGACCCGCTCGCTGACTTATGCTCAACCTATGGCGTCATCTCGCCCCAAAAGGGCCTCCTTCGCTCTGGCGGGCTTTCGCTCATATGACCCAATCCGCTGTCAAGAGCCACAATGGCCCCGCCGACCGCTTGCAATCGGTCGGCGGGGCCTGCCGTTAACCCGTCCCGGTCCGCCCCCGGCATGTCGTCGACGCCTTCGGCTCAGTCTCATATCCGCGGATACCGTTCTGCCGGCCCGCACTCCATTCCTTCGGCGGGGTTCCCCAAGTCTGTCGAGGCGCATGCGGAGGGCTCCGCGCGCACAGCGAAATAGGGGGTATCCCCGAAGGCCGCCCGGCTCGCCGGGACGGGGGCTGTGTCTATTCC
>CABRIB010000156.1 GCA_902470915.1 uncultured Collinsella sp.
GAGATAGGAGTCCGTCTCGTGGGCTCGGAGATGTGTATAAGAGACAGCCGCCCCTGCGGGCAGCACGGCGGCTTTCGTGGCACTCGTTGCCAACGCGGCAGCCAATAACGCCTACAACGCTACCTCGGCGGACGCGAACGCTTCTGCCGACAATTCGTACGTTGATGAAGCCATGACTGCGGACGAGGAGGCCGTTGCCGCCCGCCGTGCCGCCGAAAGCTCGCTTTGGGGCGCTCCTGCCCAGCAGCAGGCGGCTGAGGCTGCGCCGTACAATGCAAACCTCGCCAGCATGCCTATCATCTCCGGTGCCGTGGACATCGATCTCGATGACCTCGATGAGCCTGCAGCCATCACCGCATCGATTGATGCCCAAGATCGCATCGACACCGGCGACCTTCCGGACGCCTCGCTCGAGGTTGATGTTCCCATGGCCGATTACTCGGGCCACGAGGACATGTGGGCCGCCGCCACCGCGATTCTGGATGAGATTGACGAGCCTGCTCCTGTTGCAGCCCCCGCTCCCGTCGTTGCCCCTCAGCCTGCTGCCCCCGCCTATGTCGGCCGTCACAGTGCTGTGTTCCCCGAGGATACTGCCCGTATCTCGCGCGAGAGCATCGAGCGGGCCGAGGCTATTGCCGCCGGCATTATGGAAAACCGTCGTCACGAGCGCGTCAATCAGATCCTCGAGGAAGAGATCGAGCGCCTGCAGTCCTCAACTGCCAAGCGTACGGGCCGTGCCTATCTGAGCGTTATCGAGGGCGGTACCGCCAGCTTCGCGCCGCTCCGCGCGGAGGCATAACTTCTGCATGGTTAAGATCAATCGAAAATGGGCGGTCGTGACCTGCCTGATGGCGCTCTTGATCTGGGGCAATTCGCTGGTTCCCGGCTCGGGGTCGGGCTCGCTGAGCCAAACGGTCATGGAAGCTATCCGCGGTTTCCTGCACGGCGTGGGACTTCCATATGAATGGGTGACTAACTTTGTTGTTCGCAAGTGTGCGCATTTTACCGAGTATATGGTGCTCGGCATCCTGGCAACGCACGCTTTTGATTTTGAGGGCCGGCGCACCTTTGACGTGCTGCTGCCCACGGCGGTGTTCCTGCTGCTGATTCCCTCGATCGACGAGACGATTCAGCTCTTTGTGCCGGGACGCGCCGGCATGATCACCGATGTGATGATCGACTGCTGTGGAGCGGCAACGGGCGTTGTGCTCCGATATCTCTTACGGTCGCTGATGTGCGCCAAAAAGGCCGCCTAGGACGTATTGTTTGGTCCTAGGCGGCCTTTTTTATTTGAGGGCTTATATGAGGCGTGGTGGCGTCGTTCCGTAGGTTGGATTTGCCGAGCGCGCCACGCCCTGTGGGTGCGTCTGCTACTGAAGCGCCTGTGCGCCCAGGGCCAGGCAGCCCATAATGCCCTGCTTGCCCTCGAGGCTGTTGTTGACGATGTAGTTATCGATGTCGTTGACCTCGGGCGTGACGATATAGCCGTTGAGCATCTCGGCGCACTTCTTGCGCGCGAGCGGCACGATGGGGGTGTGGTCGGCCACGCCGCCGCCGATGATAATCTTTTGCGGCGCGTAGCACAGCGTGTAGGTCATGAGCGCCTGTGCCAGATAGCCGGCGAGCAGGTCCATGGCCTCCGGGTCATCGGCCATGTCTCCGGCGCTCTTGCCATCCCAGCGCTTTTTAACGCCGGGGCCGGCGATGAGGCCCTCTAGGCAGTTGTCGTGGAAGGGGCAGGCGCTGTGCTCGCCAATGGTGTCGCGCGGGTCGCGCGTGACCAGGATGTGGCCGGCCTCGGGATGCATCATGCCGTGCACGAGCTTACCGCCCGAGAGCACGCCGGCGCCTACGCCGGTGCCGATGGTCAGATACACAACGTCAGTGAGGCCCTGGGCGCAACCAAAGGTGACCTCGCCCAGGCAGGCGACGTTGACGTCGGTGTCGTAGCCGCAGGGAATATTGAGCTCGTTTTGAATGGTGCCCAGCAGATCGAAGTAGCGCCATGCCGTCTTGGGGGTCTCCAAGATCTTGCCGTACTGGGGTGAGGCGGGGTTGACCGCGGTGGGGCCAAAGGCGCCGATTGCGAGCGCGGTGATGCCCTTGTCGGCAAACCATGCATTGACGGCTTCAACGGTCTCCTGCGGGGTCGTGGTCGCGATCTGCTCACGCTCCAGGACCGTACCGTCTGCATATCCCGTGGCGCAAACCATCTTGGTGCCGCCGGCCTCGAGCGCTCCGATAAGCTGCTGCTCTGCCATAGTGATCCCCTTTCCAGGATAAGATGCTCTTTGCCAAAGTCTAGAGCTATAAAACAATTAAGAAATCGCAATAAAAGAAACCTCGCAACGTTACGGGCGGTGCGGGACCTGTCTCTTATACACATCTGACGCTGCCGACGATACTCCTTGTGTA
>CABRIB010000157.1 GCA_902470915.1 uncultured Collinsella sp.
GGTAGAATACTTTGGCATGGGAGCCTCCCAACCTCGTTGCGGCGCGGCTGCGCCTATGGCACTTCAACATCATTGTCGCAGCCCCGACCCGCGGTCACGAGCGGGGGCTCCTATCTTTTTAGTGCCCTCGGATTGGGTCATAGTGTCTGACTCTGCCATAACATCGGCATTTCTTTGGTTGTCGATGTAGTCATTGGGGACGTTCTTGTTCGACTGGTCGTTTAAGAACGTCCCCAATGACTACCTTGCATCAATCTAATAAGTTGCGGTGAGATAGTTCTTGAATTGGCTTTTTGAGGGCTAGGCAGGAACTATCTCACCGCAACTGCGTTGAGCGTTTTTTGGCGACTGGTTTACTTGCTCGCGAACAGCCAGATCAGGATGATCACCAGGATTGCGGCGACGATGCAGACGATGGCGCCGGTGAATTTGATGCGTGAGTCGCGGGTACGCTCGCGCACCGCGTCCTCGGTGGCTTCGAGCTGGGTAACCTCTCGCTCGGTCTCGGCGTGTTCGGCTTTGTCTCGGGCCAAGGATCCTGCAAGCGACTCAGTGATCTCTGGGTGGTCGTGTACTTCGGTCGCCTGTTCGATGATCGACTGCGCATGTGCGGCATCTGCTTGGGCGTTGGCGATGCTCTGCTCTTGGTCGCGGCGTGCCTTGTCCTCGGCGGCGATCTTCTCGCGCAGTTCGCGCTGGCGCGTTGCGGCGGCGGTTTTTGCAGTCTGCAGCTCGTCGCGCGCGGCATCGGCCTCTGCCGTCACGGCTTGGTGCGCGCGTTTGGCTTCGGCAATGGGGGCCTGCGCCTGTTCGACGGCCTGCTCGGCTGCGGCAAGCGAGTGCTCAAGGTCGGCGGTGATACGCGGGACATCTTCTTCGGCTTTACGCAGGGCATCTGCCGTGTCGGAGATCTGCATCGAGAGCTCGCTGGTGCGCACCGTATAGTTGGCGGGATTTGCCGAGGGATTGCGTTGCAGCTCGGCATACTCATGACGCAGTGTCTCGAGCTGGGCGCGCGTGGCGTCGACGGTTTGTTGTGCGGCGGCAATGCCGGCGTCTCGCTCGGCCTGTACCTTGTCGCGGATGCGCTTGGAATCCTCAAGACGGCGAACGAGGCGGTTGCCGGTCTCGCGCGAGCTCGTCTCGCGGGCCTCCACGGCATCGAGCGCGGCCTTCAGGCGGAGCTCGGTCGCGTCATCCTCTGTTTTCATTTGTTCGAGCTGACCCTTGAGCTCTGCTACTTTGGAAGCATGGACATCGCGATCGATTTCGGCTGCCGCAGCGGTCTTTTGCGCCGTGGCGATCGCCTGGCGCTGGTCGGCGACGATCTGGTCGTAGCGGCCTGCGATATCCTGGCGCGTCTCGAGTTCCTCGGCCTGATCGGCAATGCGCTGCTCAAGTTCGGCCAGGTGGGCGCGGGCATCGGCAAGTGCCTTTTTCGCGGCATTCATCTCGCGCATGGCCGAGGCGCCCTGGGCGATAAAGGTGCCCACGGCGTTCGCAGTGTTCGAGACAGCGGTCCCCAGATCGCGGCTCGCGGCGGGGGAGTGCGGGGCGGTCGGGCGAGCGGTGTCGGCGGCGTCCGCATCGGCAGCCTGCGGCGCGGCGATATTGCCGGTACCGCCCTCAACCACAGAAAAGCCTGCTGCGTGCGGATCGACCGCATCGGCGCCAATCGTGGGGTGCTCGAGCTGCAGAAACGAGGGCATGGTGCTGCCCTGGTCGGCAACCGGAGTCTCGCCGGGCACAAAGGTCGAGGCCGCCTCGGCGGCCTCCTCTTCCTCGGCATCGATATCGGCATCGGCGACGGCGTCTTTCATCGCTTTGACAGCATCCATCATGGAGTCCATGACGGCATCGAGCTCTTCTTCCGAAGACACTTCGATGGGGCCCGCTGCTTGCGGGGCGTCGTCCTGTACAGGGGCGTCGTCCTGAGCGGGCGCATCGTCGTTTTGCTCATCGGCGTTTTCTGTTTCGGGGGTTTCCGCCGCAGCGCTTTCGTCCAAGATGGGGTCGTCGATGTCGATACCATCGCAGGTCACAGCGTCAGTATCTGCGGTGACGTCTGCGGGATCATCAATATGCTGTTGAGTCTGGGGGTCCAGCTCGTCTGTCATAGGCATGTGCTCCTCATCGTTGTTTGTCACCCTATGATAAAGTCTCGCGCCGACATCCCGCGCGCCGCAGCAAAGTTTCAAAACGTGTTCGATGGCTCGTCGCGTTAACAAAAACTCGGCCGTTCTATTCAATTTTTACTTGACATTCCCTTCGCCGAAAGACGTCTGTCTCTTATACACATCTGACGCTGCCGACGATACTCCTTGTGTA
>CABRIB010000158.1 GCA_902470915.1 uncultured Collinsella sp.
TACACAAGGAGTATCGTCGGCAGCGTCAGATGTGTATAAGAGACAGTACCTGTGACGATCTGGTTGTCGCCGTTGGCGATGCCGCAACCTGCTCGGTTGTTAGCTGGTGTGCCAATCAGTGGTGCGGTCGCACCGAGTGCGCGCTGCTGCCGACGACGTTCGACGCCATGCTCACGGTCGCGACGACCATGAAGCCGCTCGTCGCCTCGTCGGCCAATGCGCTTCCCGCTATCGCGTTTCGTCCCGAACCGGGCTTGGTCGTGTGTGACCTCGACCTTGTTCGCGAGACGGACCCCGAGGACCTCAAGCTCGGCTTTGTGGTACTTGTTGGCACCATGCTTTCGAGCAGCAAGTCCCGCTGGAATCAGTTTATTGAGACCGTCCCCGAGATTCTCGCGGGCGAGGAGGTCGCACTCGTCAATGCCGTCCAATGGTCTCAGACTGCCCGCAAGGACGTGCTGACGGCCACGAACCCGAGCGCTCGCCATGCGCTCGATTTTGGCAAGACGGGGGAGCGCACCCTGCGCGCCTGCTTGGGCGATGCCGCTTCGCAGGTCCCTGCCTACCAGCTGTTGTCTGAGGGCATGCGCTTTGAGGCGCGCCTAGCACATGATGCCTGCGACTTCGATATCGACTATGTGTTTGATGTCGATGACTGCCTGGAGGACTTTGGTATCGAGGAACTTGCCTTCGATCTGGAGCCTGCCGCATATATTGAGGAGTTCCGTAGGCAGCAGTTTGTTCGCTCAAACCGCAGCATGTTGCCGCTGCCCGCGGCACTCGGCGCCATTCGCCTAACGAACGTTGAGGACGAGGTTCTTGAGTGCCATGCTCACGCCTACTTGGCTTCACGCAAAGAACTTCTCTAAGATTTATTGACTTCCATCGTCTTTCGTATCATGTTGAGGGGCGGGTTTCCAATCGGTTGCGGATCGCATGCGATTCCGTCGTTCGGTTGAGACCCGTCCCGTCTATATAGAGACAACAAGAAAGGAATCTGCATGTCTGAGTTTGCTGCCGGTCCTGCATGTCGTATCGAGCGTGTCCGTGCCCTGATGGCCGAGCGTGGCTACGACGCCATCGTGGTGCGCGACGAGGCCAACCTTCGTTGGCTTACGGGCGTGAAGGGCGTCTTCGACTACACCTTCGAGTTCCCGCACGCTGCGTTTATTACGGCCGACCAGTGCCTGTTCCATACCGACTCGCGCTACCTCAACAGCTTTGAGGAGAACACGCCCGCCGGCAGCCCCTGGGTCTACGACATGGACGAGGGCACCATCCCCGGTTGGGTCGCCGGCAAAATCGCGGCCAACAAGTGCCGCGTCTGCGCTGTCGAGGACGACATGCAGATCAACTTCTACCAGGGTATTCAGCGCGGCCTGGAGGACCGTTCCGTCGCCTGCATCCTACCGCTGATGCACGACGACATCCGCAAGATGCGCGCCATCAAGGATGCCGAGGAGATCGAGCTTATGCGCCATGCGCAGTCGATCACCGATGCCGCTTTCCAGCATATGCTCGGCTTTATTAAGCCCGGTATGACCGAGAAGCAGGTTCGCAACGAGCTCGAGAACTTTATGTTCGCCAACGGCGCCGACAGCCTTGCCTTCGGCTCCATCGTGGCGAGCGGTCCCAACACCGCCAACCCGCATGCCGTGCCGAGCGATCGCGTGATCGAGAAGGGCGATTTCGTTCTCATGGATTACGGCGCGGGCTACTGCGATTACCGCTCCGACATGACGCGCACCGTCGTGATGGGCGAGCCCACGCAGGAGCAGCTCGACCTGTACGCGCTCGTGCGCCGCACGCACGAGGAGTGCGTCGCCGCCATCCATCCGGGCGTCGAGGGCAACGACATTTTCAAGCTTTCCAAGAAGATCATCGGCGATGCCGGCTATGGCGATTACTACAATCATGGCCTGGGCCACGGCGTCGGTATCGACATCCACGAGCTGCCCAACTTTAACCGCAGCAAGAACATCATCGAGGTCGGCTCGGTTATCACCATGGAGCCCGGCGTTTACCTGCCCGGCGTGGGCGGCGTGCGCCTGGAGGATTACGGCGTGGTCACCGAGAACGGCTACGAGCCTTTCACCAAGACCCCGCACGACCTGCACGTCATCGATTGCTAGCCCATTTCGATAGATTTTTGGGGCGGGGCGTCCGGATCGATTCGGACGCCCCGCGTTCTCTTTTTATGCGCTCGCCGCAGGCGCCGTCTGCAAGTGTATAATTTCTGTCGTATGTAATTTGGACGCTTGTGCGTTCTGC
>CABRIB010000159.1 GCA_902470915.1 uncultured Collinsella sp.
ACACAAGGAGTATCGTCGGCAGCGTCAGATGTGTATAAGAGACAGCAGTATACTCGGGCGGGCAGATAATCTTGGCCTTGAGGTAAGGCTCCTCGATGCGCTCGATGCGCGTGGCTTCAGGCAGATCCTGCGGGCTGCGGACATCAATCATCTCACCATCGGTCTTATAGACGTGATAGTCCACCGAAGGGCTCGTGGCAATCAGGTCCAGATTGAACTCGCGCTCCAGGCGCTCCTTGACGACTTCCATGTGCAGCAGGCCCAAGAAGCCAACGCGGAAACCAAAGCCGAGCGCCACCGAGGTCTCGGGCTCCCACACCAACGACGGGTCGTTGACGTGCAGTTTATCGAGAGCGTCGCGCAGGTTCTCGTAATCCTTGTTGTCGATCGGGAACAGGCCCGTGTAGACCATAGGCTTGGCCTCGCGGTAGCCGGGAAGCGGCTCGGGGCAGGGATTCGACGCCCAGGTAAGGGTGTCGCCCACGCGAACGGCCTCGGGGTCCTTCAGGCCCGTGACCACGTAGCCCACCTCGCCGATCGTCAGCGCATCGACCGGGGTCTCGGCGGGACGCTTGACGCCCACGCCATCGACCAAAAAGTCGCCCTTGGCCTGCATCATACGCAGGGTATCACCCTTCTTGATGGAGCCGTCAAAGACACGGACGGTGGCAACGACGCCGCGGTACTCATCAAAATACGAATCCAGGATGAGCGCCTTAAGCGGCGCGTTTGCATCGCCCTTGGGCGGCGAGATCAAAAAGACAATGGACTCCAGCAGATCGTGGATGCCCTCGCCGGTCTTGCCCGACACGCATACGGCATCGTCGGCAGGAATCGCCAAGTCATCCTCGATCTCAGTCTTAACCTCGTCGGGGTGTGCCGACGGCAGGTCGATCTTGTTGATGGCGGGCACGATATCCAGGTTGGCGTTCATGGCGAGCGTCGCATTGGAGACGGTCTGCGCCTCGACGCCCTGCGTGGCGTCGACGACGAGCACCGCGCCCTCACAGGCGGCCAGCGAACGCGAGACCTCATAGGTAAAGTCCACGTGGCCCGGCGTATCGATTAGGTTGAACTGATACGTCTCACCATCGTCGGCGTCATAGGAGACGCGAACGGCATTGGACTTGATCGTGATGCCGCGCTCGCGCTCGATATCCATGGTGTCGAGCAGCTGCGACTCCATGTCGCGCTCGTCGACGGTATGGGTGAGCTCGAGGATGCGGTCACTGATCGTGGACTTGCCATGGTCGATATGCGCAACGATCGAGAAGTTGCGGATGTGGGAAATGTCAATTGAAGTATTCATGCGGACTATCTTACCCGAGCGGTACAAAAAATGGAGCCTGTTCCATAAAACAGGCTCCATTTATGCGCGTAATCTGTGTGGTGTGAAATTTACAACTTAGGCGTTGATGCTGTTCACGAGCTTGGCAAGACCGGACTTGCGGTTGGAGGCCTGGTTCTTGTGGATAACATGCTTGGCGGCAGCCATGTCGAGACGCTTGGTAACGGTCTTGAGGGCAGCCTGGGCCTTCTCGGCGTCGCTCTCGGCGACGGCGGACTGGACGTGCTTGGTCAGCGTCTTGAGCTCGGACTTGACAGCCTTGTTACGCATGCGAGCTGCCTCATTGGTGCGGATACGCTTCTTCTGAGACTTGATGTTTGCCACTTCTGGAGTTCCTTTCGAGTTCCTTGCAAAAAATGTATGACACCTCTGAGACACGGTGAGGTCATGCAAGCGCCTACTATAGCACGCTCCCCCTCAAAGGGATAGAACGAATTTGTCAAATAGGCAGGTATCATCACGATTTTCTCAAGATGTTCGTAATCCAGAGCAAAAGCGCGGTCTCAGAATCGGCCGAGCCCTTCAGCGCGAGCTCCACATCGACCGCGCCCTCGAGCGCCGCGACGAGCTCTGCCATCGAAAAGCGACGTGCCCAGGTCAAGTGATTCTTGACCTGCCAGGACTGGAGCTTGAGCGTTGCGGCCAGCTCACGACCCTGTCCGCGCGCATCGAGCGCCTTGGCGACGATAAGCTCGCGGATGCGGCCGCACAGCAACGTGTAAGTCCACACGTAGCTCTTGGCGGGCAATAGATTGAAAAGCTCGAGCGAGCGTCGCATGTCACGTGCCGAGACCGCATTGAGAAAGTCCCAGGGTTGAACCTCGGCCGTACGTACAATCCAGCGCTCAACCTGTCTCTTATACACATCTGACGCTGCCGACGATACTCCTTGTGTA
>CABRIB010000160.1 GCA_902470915.1 uncultured Collinsella sp.
ACGAGGTAGGAGTCCGTCTCGTGGGCTCGGAGATGTGTATAAGAGACAGCGGCGGCAATATTTTCCGCGGCATGGCAGGCGCTGCCGGTGGCATGGAGCGTGCTCAGGCCGACTACATGGGCATGCTGGCAACCGTTATGAACGCGCTCGCCCTGCAGGATGCCTTCGAGCATAACGATGTTCCCTGCCGCGTGATGAGCGCTATCCAGATGAACGAGATCTGCGAGCCCTATATTCGCCGTCGCGCCATCAACCACCTTTCCAAGGGCAACGTCGTTATTTTTGCCGCCGGTTCGGGCAATCCGTACTTTACGACCGACACCGCCGCGGCTCTTCGTGCGTGCGAGATCGGCGCCGAGATTCTGATTAAAGCCACCAAGGTTGACGGCATCTACGATAAGGATCCCGTCAAGTGCGCTGATGCCGTCCGTTTTGACAAGATTACCTATCACGAGGTTCTCGTCCGCGGTCTGCAGGTTATGGATTCCACGGCTACGGCACTGTGCCAGGACAACCGTATGCCGATTTTGGTCCTCAACATCGATGGCGAGGACACCGTCAAGCGCGCGCTTTCGGGTGAGCCCGTCGGCACGCTCGTCTATCAGGAGGATTAAGCATGGCAGAGAACATCACCGCCCACATGGACAAGTCGCTCGAGTCCCTCAAGCATAACTTCTCCAAGGTCCGTACCGGCCGCGCCAATGCCAACATTCTGTCCGACATCACCGTCGATTATTACGGTGTTCCCACGCCGGTCACGCAGGTTGCCGCCGTCAAGACCCCCGAGGCCCACATGCTGCTCATCGAGCCGTGGGACAAGGCACTCATCAACGCTATCGTCAAGGCCATCGGCGCTTCCGATCTGGGTATTACCCCCAACTCCGATGGCACCGTGGTTCGTCTGCCGTTCCCGGCTCCCACCGAGGAGCGCCGTCGCGAGCTCGTCAAGGAGTGCCGCGAGTACGCCGAGCAGGCCAAGGTGTCTATCCGTAACATCCGTCGCGACTTCAACAACAAGCTCGAGCGCGATGAGGAGCTCACCGAGGACGATGTCCGTCGCGAGCAGGCTAAGGTCCAGAAGCACACCGATGAGTATGTCGCCAAGGTCGAGGAGCTTCTGAAGGAAAAAGAAGCCGAGGTCATGGAGATCTAAGGTGCAATACGACGAGCATAAACTGGTCGAGTACTTTGCCGACGCCCCTGCGGGCGTCGGTTTTTCCGACCTTGACCTCAATAACATTCCGCACCATATCTCGTGCATCATGGACGGCAACGGTCGTTGGGCCACGTCGCGCGGTCTTGCACGCACTGAGGGCCACAAGGCGGGTATCGTCTCGCTGCGCGAGATCATTACCGCCTGCGTGCGCCTGGGCGTCGACGTGCTTTCGGCCTATGCGTTTTCTACCGAAAACTGGAACCGCCCGCAGCATGAGGTCAACGTCTTGATGCACCTGTTTGCCAAGACGTTCATCGACGAGTTGCCGCTTCTGAAGCGCGAAAACGTGCGCGTTGTCTTTTTGGGTGATATTTCCGCGCTGCCCAAGAAGACCCGCGACGTTTTTGAACGCGGTCTTGCCGAGTGCGCCGATCACACCGGTATGACGCTGGCGCTTGCCGTCAACTACGGCGCGCGTGCCGAGATTACCCGCGCTGTCCGTCAGATCGCACTCGACGTTGCCGCCGGTAAGATCGATCCTGCCGCAATTGATGACGACATGGTGGCTTCCCACCTCTATACCGCCGGTCTTCCCGATCCTGAGCTTGTGATTCGCACCTCTGGTGAGCTGCGCCTTTCGAACTATCTGCTGTGGCAGGTAGCTTATTCCGAGTTCTACGTCACCGATACCTATTGGCCCGACTTTGATCGTTGGGGCCTTGTCGACGCCATTTTGGCCTATCAGGGCCGTGACCGTAGGTTTGGTGGACTGAGCAAGACCGAGGAGGCTTAATCGTGTCCGATCGTCCCAAGGCATCTGCTCCCAAGACGCCTGCGCGTAAAGCTGCCACTGCGGGAGCGCCTGCAGCGAAGAGCGGTTCCGGTTCGTGGCTGGCGGGCTTTATTACCCGTGCCGCCGCCGGTATCGTCTACGCCGTTGTCTTTATCCTGTGCCTGGTTTTGGGTATCGTGCCCACGGCCATCTTTGTTTCCGTCATGAGCGGTCTGTGCTGCTATGAGTTTTTCCGTATGACCTGTCTCTTATACACATCTCCGAGCCCACG
>CABRIB010000161.1 GCA_902470915.1 uncultured Collinsella sp.
GAGATCTACACAAGGAGTATCGTCGTCAGCGTCAGATGTGTATAAGAGACAGGCGGATAATCTCCCGTTTTTGGCTCGGTGACGGCCTCAAAGTGGGAGATTATCCACGTTCGCTAGTTAAGCGTCCAAAAATCCACACTCGCCAAACCTGCCAAAAAGGACAGGTTTATTTTGGCACGTTTCGGTCGGTGTCAGGAAGTGTTAGGGACAAGGCGGCGGCAGGACTCGAGAGCGAAAAGAAGTATCGGGTTTGGTGCGCCCGCTTCTGCCCGTCCCGCGCGTGGGCGATACTCGGCTTATCGAACCGCGATGCAAAGGAGATGCTCATCCCACGAGCACTACCGGGAAGGGCTTGCGATTCGAGTCCCCACCTTAGCATTTGAACCATTTGGCACTATAATTACCGTAGGCATGCGCACAACGTTGCGCTTAATCAAGAGGAGAAAACGTATGGGTCTGTTTGATATGTTCAAGAAGAAGGCTGAGCCCGCGGCTGCCGCTGCTCCGGCCTCCATCTCTGCTTCTGCCGGCGCCGACGTGCTGTGCTCGCCCGTCAAGGGCAAGGTCATCAAGATGGCCGACGTGCCCGATCCCGTCTTTGGTGGCGAGGTTCTGGGCAAGGGCTGTGCCGTGTGGCCCGAGGACGATCTGGTCTACGCTCCCTGCGACGGTAAGGTGACCGTCACCATGGGTCACGCCGTGGGCCTGCAGTCCGATAGCGGCATCGAGGTTCTGGTGCACGTTGGCGTCGATACCGTCAACATGAACGGCGATGGCTTCGAGGGCTTCGTCAAGGCCGACGACGTTGTGAAGGCTGGCCAGCCCATACTCAAGATCGACCGCGCCAAGATCGCCGCTGCCGGTTACAAGGACTGCGTCGTCGTGGCCGTGTCCAACACCGCCGAGTTTGCCGATGTCGAGCTCACCGTTGAGGCAGAGTCCGCCGTCGCCGCCGGTGACGCCATCGTCAAGGTCGTCCGCAAGTAAACTGCGGCATCCAAAGGATGTGCAAGGGTGGTCGGGTTTTCCGGCCACCTTTTTTATTGCATCGCGGGGAAGCGTTTTATTGCACGTTGGGCGGGCTTGCAAACCGTTCGGACGCTAAAACGAACCGACCGCGCCTTCGCGTTGCCGAGGGTGTTCATAAGCGGATAGTATGGGCTTACTTATTACAACGTGCGCCGCGTCTGGGAAGCGCAGTGCCGCTCATTGGGAGGAACAACATGAAAAAGAAGCTGCTGCTTGCGCCCCTCATGGCCGTCTTGGTTGCATGTGTGGTCGTGCTTTTCGGTTGCGGAGGCCCTTCGATCGAGGAACTCATCACCGAGGATCTTACGACTCAGTTTGACGAGGTCAAGAACGGTGGCGACGACTTCCTCTCTGGTCTGGAGGAGGCTTCGGGCGACGAGTTCGAGCAGCTGGGTATCGATCCCAAGGAGTATGCCAAGACCTATCTCGAGGGCTTTGACTACAAGATCGGCGACGTGACGGTCGACGAGGACAAGGGTGTCGCGACCGCCGAGGTCTCCATCACCTGCAAGTCTATGAACAAGATCGTCGAGGACTTCTCCACCCAGTATCAGGAGAAGGTCGCCGCGCTTGACACGGTTCCTTCCGATGACGAGCTGTACAAGATGGCCGGTCAGGTTATGGTCGATGTGACCAAGGCCACCGAGCCCAGAAAGACCACGGTTATCTTCAAGTACACCTGCAACGACGACGGTGAGTGGTCTGCCGACGACTCCGTCAACTCCGAGATGATGGATGCAATGCTGAGCTAGGGGGTTACGCGGTAGTTCGTTACGGCGTTTTACCAAACGCCGTAACTGCTCGACGCTGCAAGCCCGCCAGAGCGGCAATCTGCCTTTCAACTTCGGCGGCATGACCAAAAGGTCAATGCCGCCTTGTTTCAAGGCACCTTGCTCGCTCTGGCGGGCTTTCGCTCATATGACCCAATCCGCTGTCAAGAGCCACAATGGCCCCGCCGACCGCTTGCAATCGGTCGGCGGGGCCTGCCGTTAACCCGTCCCGGTCCGCCCCCGGCATGTCGTCGACGCCTTCGGCTCAGTCTCATATCCGCGGATACCGTTCTGCCGGCCCGCACTCCATTCCTTCGGCGGGGTTCCCCAACTCTGTCTAGGCGCATACGGAGGGCTCCGCGCGCACAGCGAAATAGGGGGTGTCCCCGAAGGCCGCCCGGCTCGCCGGGACGGGGGCT
>CABRIB010000162.1 GCA_902470915.1 uncultured Collinsella sp.
GAGATAGGAGTCCGTCTCGTGGGCTCGGAGATGTGTATAAGAGACAGCATAGCAGCCGCCGCCGTAGCCCAGGCGCGCGCCGGTTTGATCGAAGGCCACGAGCGGCACAACAATCATGTCGAGTGCTTCGGCAGGCACGATGGGGAAGCGGTCGCTGTCGATGTCCGTGGCCGCGAAGGCCCTCGCGGGGTGGGCGATAAACGGAGCCGCGGACGCATCGTCGGCGGCAACTGCTCGCATGCACATGCGCTGGCCACAAGCTGCGGCATCAATTGCCGAGAGCATGCACGGATAGGCCACGCGCCAGCCGCGTTTGGCGGCCGCAGCGGCAAACGCGGCTGGGTCGACTTCGGAGCCCATCGCGGCATAGATGGCAACGGTGTGCGGCGCCGCGGCATCCAAGCGATCCAACAGCTCAACAAGGTGCGCGCAGATAACGGCAGACTTCGCTGCCCGCAAGTCCAAATCAAGAGCATCACGCCGAGCAATCACCGCCCGCCGCAACTCAGCCTTGTCCATCCCAACCTCCTCTAGCAAACTTGCCAAAAAGGGACAGGTTTATTTTGGCAGGTTTTATCTGGGCAAACGTCGAAGCCGCCACAAAGGCGCCCTGTGTGGCGGCTTCGACTCGACGTTGGCTTCACAGCGCCGCAGCGATCGCTTCAGTCACAAACTTATTGAGTGACTCACCCTTCTTTGCCGCTGCCAGCGCTGCTTGCTTGTGGAGCTCAGAGCCCGTTCTTACGTTGAACGAGCCCTTAAAAGCCCGCTCGGGTTCCTTGCCCTTCTCGGCGCAAAACTCAAGGTAATCGTCGACGGCGTCGTGGAAGCATTGCTCCACTTCTTCAGCCGTGGAGCCTTCAAATACGATTGCGTCCCTAATGCCGGCGACCATACCTGTTAGCACATGCTGTTCGGCATTGAACTCGACCGGGGCGAAATAACCTTTGTATGCCAAAACGTTACTCATGACTACCTCCGACATCTTGCAGAAAGCGAACGATGTTTCGAATGGTCCCCGCTGTCAATTCGTCAGATGGATGAGGCGCGTGCATTACGAACATCCTGCCATCTGATGGCCTGTAGAAGCGAACGCGCGATCCGGATGTCTTGCCTTTGCTGTCCATTTCAAAGCCATATGAAGCCATGACTTTTAAAAAATCCGCATACCAATAAGTTAAAGGGCAGCTAAACAGTTGGGCGATGAGTTTATCGGATCGAGTCATCCCGCCTCACATTCTGCAACTATATTCTAGTTGCAATTTCAGGTCGTTGCAAGCACCTCTACTATAGAACATGTGTGCGTATAGAACAAGTGTTCGAATCACAACTGAGGAAGGAGACAGGCACCTTTGTGGTGGTCTGTGCTGTGGAGTGGGCGTCTGCGGCGGTTTGTCTCAATCTGTAACAGTAACTCGGCAAAATTGGACCTAGATGTTGCAGATTGAGACAAACCGCCGCGGTGGGCTGCGCCACCCCGCTCAAACCGCAGAAAAAAGGTAGATTTTCAGGCATGTCCCAAAAATCTACCTTTGTTGTGGTTAGCTCAGCAGGTCGACTACGTTGAAGCCGGCGTTGCTCTTGGCGATGACGTCGCGTCCGCCAAAGACGCAGGTGGGCGATTCGGCCGCAATGCGCGTCACGTCGGCACCGAGCGAGCGAAGCTCACCGGGCGTGGCGGCGAGCATCTGGGCGCGGCGCTCCTCGCGTGCATGTGGATCGAGCCCGGCCAGGTAGGTCGTGTTGCGGCGCTTGGTGAGCGCGTACGGCTTCACCGGCGCGTCCATGCCGCTCACGCAGCTCACGATAAAGCCCTCAAAGGCGGCCTCGTCGGGCTCAAAGCTGCCGAGCCATTCGCCTGCGTGCGCCACGCGCTCAATCGAGGGGTCGATTGCCGGGTCGCGGTAGGTGTAGAACGCCGCCTGACGCTCGCCGGCTGCGCGGAATCCGCAGCCGTACGCACCACCCTTCACGCGGATCTCGTTCCACAGGTAGTCGTAAGAGAGCGCGTTGGCAGCCACGGCCCAAGCGCCTGTCACGTCAATGCCCAGGCGACGCGGATCGCACGCACGTGCGGCAAAGCAGATATCGCTGGGGATGACGAAAGCCTCGTGGCGGTCGCGCGGCGTCGGCACCACGAGAGCGTCGCGGCCGACATCGGCACCATCGCCCGCACCCAGCCCCAGGTCGCCCGCGGCATCCCAGTACG
>CABRIB010000163.1 GCA_902470915.1 uncultured Collinsella sp.
GAGATAGGAGTCCGTCTCGTGGGCTCGGAGATGTGTATAAGAGACAGCATTGGGGACGTACTTAAATGAGTGGCAGTTGGGGACACTCCTTGCCGAGCTGCAAGCCGTGCGCGCCCCTTCTTGGCCATGCGGCTCAAATCGGTTTACGCCGTGGGCTGTTGGGGTCAAATTAGCGACATTTTGAGGATGGGTTCGATATTAGGACTGGTTCTCTAATAGAATAGATTTGCAGGCAATTAAACGACTGCGGGGGGGGGGATATTCATGAAAGATATGGGAGGCACGGCCGCGTACTTTCGTCGGGGCATTCGGGAGATTATATGCCTGGCGCTGTTCTATTTTACGTTTTTGGCTGGCGAGTACCTCTTCGACATGCGCGTGGCCGAGTTTGTGCCGCCGAGCGAGGTTGCTACCTACGAGACCCTCATCGTCGGTGCGAGCGTAATCGGCTTTTTTGTGCGTCCTATTCTGTACTATCGCCGCCCCCGCGCGATCGATACGACGAGCGACATCACGGGCGTGCTGCTGGTGTCGGCATTGCTGCTGATGATTATGGCGGTTCGGTTGAGGTGGTAATTGCCGGCGGTTTGATGGCGTGTTGCACGCTGGGCTACTGCGGATCGACTGCTCATGCAAATTTTGCGAGGCGCTTTGCGCGAACGCCCTGCTTGGCGCGCGCCGCCGCACTTTCTTACGCCATGGGCGTTCTGGTGCAGGTTCTCAACCACATGGTGGTGCCTGTCGGCATTCCTCAGCAGGCTGTTCTGGTCGTCTGTGCGATCGCGCAGGTGGCGTTGCTCCACGGTGCCCGACGCGCCAAGCTGCGCGACGAGTCCGATCCCAACTTTGAACCCAGTGCTGCCGGGCTTTCGGTAGATGCTCTGGAATATGGCGCCAAGTGGCATGACGATCCCGAGGCAAAGGCGGCATTCCGTCGCGCCGTAGTTCGCCTGACCGTGGCGACGGCGTATCTTTCCAGCGTATTCGCCGCTCTCAACGCGGGCTTCACGACCCTGCATGCTGTCGGAGCCGTCGATTTGGGCGATTGGCCGCGCCTGCTGCTTGTCGTGAGCTCGTTGGTCGCTGGCGCACTATTTGACCTGCACGGCCGCTCGTATATGAATATCGGCATGACATGTGCCGCCATACTGTCCACGCTTTCGTTCTTTGTGCTCATCGTCGATGGCAATGGCGGCAACGAGCTTGCTGCCACGATTATCTTTTATCTGGGCTTGGGCTTTTTCGTGGTGTTCTTTACCACAAAATATGCCGCCGTCTCGCTCTATGCGCGCTGGTCATATTTTTGGCCGTGCATGGGTCGCGTCGTCAACAACGTGTGCTCGATGTTCGTGACGGCGCCGGCAGTGGCGATTATCTCGAGTCAAAATGTGCTGGCTGCGGTCGGTGCGGCGCTCGTGATGTTTGTGGGCATTGCGATTACGCTGCTGGGGCAGTTGGGGCAACGGGCCGATGATGCCGCGATGCGGGACGGACTGCCGCTTGCCACCGACGATCTTGGTGGGGATCTTGCGCCCACATGCTCCGACCCCGAGCCCGTGGAGGCAGCGGAGCTCACGTCCGATGAACGCCTTGATGCCTTCGTCGCCACCTTTGGGCTTACAGAGCGCGAGCGCGATATTCTTGAGGTCTTGGTCGTTTCGGACCAGAGCGTTCAGGACATCGCCACAACGCTCTTTCTTTCGCGCTCCACGCTCTATCGCCACATTTCCTCGATCAACAAAAAGGCCGGTACCGCCTCGCGTGTGGCCCTTATCAACTTCTTCTGGTCCTGGACACCCAAGGACTAGCTAACCTCCCAATAAGTTGCGGTGGAATAGTCCCTAAATTAAAGTCACGGGGCTTTAAACAGGAACTATTTCACCGCAACTGCTGGGGGGATAGACTGCGGCGGCGGCAGAGGCAGCGGCAGCGGCGTTGGCAGCTGTGGTAGTGGCAACGGCAGCTGGCAGGGTGTTTTCCGTCTACTTGCTACAGCAGCTCGCCGTGGCGGGCAATGTAGCGGCACTTTGCCAGCTGGGTGAGCGCGATATAGGCGATAACGATGCCAATGAGCAGCCCAAAAACTGTCTCTTATACACATCTCCGAGCCCACGAGACGGACTCCTATCTC
>CABRIB010000164.1 GCA_902470915.1 uncultured Collinsella sp.
ACAAGGAGTATCGTCGGCAGCGTCAGATGTGTATAAGAGACAGAATAAGGGAGGTCCTTGACCGCCACGGCGTGGCGGAATAGCCTTAGGCGCAGGGGGCGCTGACGCGGCCCTCCCTCTTACACCACAAAAATTCACGCCATCCAGACCTGGCTTTTGAGGCTAGTTTATCAGGCATTTTGTTGCGAAAAAACAGGGTGTGCTCGGAGGTTCCAGATTTTGCCGCATACTTCCGAAAACCAGGTCGATTTGGTTCTTGCTAAAACGATTTATCAGCCCTGCGTGAGGTGTGGTCTTGCCACCGGGTGAACACTTCTAGCGCCTGAGCTATATTTTTTGGGCCTCGAAGGGTGGATTTCGCGCTTTTGGTAAAGAAATGAGTGCGTGTTTTGCCGTGCGCCGGCATTGGCACAGAAAAAGGGTCCGGAAGGCGAAGCCTTCCGGACCCTTTGCAATGCAAATCTGCTTGCAAGTGCGATTTAGCGCACCTGAGCGACGTAAGCGACGTTGGTCGAGGAGACCTTGTCCTCGAGCTGGACGCTCATGCGGGGATCGCCGGCGGTAGCGACGGTCAAATCGCCAGTCTTGACGTAGCCGAGCTCCTTAGCGGTCTCGATCGCCTTGACGATCGTGCCGTTGACGGTGCCCTGGGTAATCTCGGCCTGGTGCGGGATGACGCCCCAGTACATGATCATCTGCTGGACGGCCCACTCGTGGCGGGAGAACGCGCAGATCGGCATGTTGGGACGGAAGTGCGAGATCAGGCGAGCGGTACGACCGGTGGTCGTCGGCACGGTGATGCACTTGGCGCCAACGGTGGTGGCCATGTTCACAGCGGACATACCCACAACGTTGTTGACGACGCGGGTGCCGTGAGCGTCAGCCGGAACCTCGAGCGGAGCGTGAGCCGGGAGGTACTTCTCGGTCTCGAGAGCGATGCTGGCCTGCATCTTGACGGCCTCGACCGGGTACTTACCGGCAGCGGACTCGCCAGAGAGCATGACGGCGTCGGTGCCGTCGTAGATGGCGTTAGCGACGTCGGCAACCTCGGCGCGCGTCGGGCGCGGGTTCTGCTGCATGGAGTCGAGCATCTGCGTAGCGGTGATAACGGGCTTGTAGGCCGCGTTGCACTTGGCGATGATCTCCTTCTGGATGTGCGGAACGAGCTCGGGCTTGATCTCGATGCCCAGGTCGCCACGGGCGACCATGATGCCGTCGGAAGCCTCGAGGATCTCGTCGAAGTTCTCGACGCCCAGGGCGCATTCGATCTTCGGGAAGATCGTCACGTGCTCGCCACCGTTCTCGCGGCAAAGCTCGCGGATGCCGCGGACGGACTCGCCGTCACGGATGAAGGAAGCGGCGATGTAGTCGATGTTCTCGGTCAGGCCAAAGAGGATGTCCTGACGATCGCGCTCGGTGATGGCGGGCAGCGAGATGTTGACGTTGGGCATGTTGACGCCCTTGCGCTCGCCGATCAGGCCGTCGTTCTTGACGACGCAGGTCATGTCCTGGCCGTCGACGGACTCGACCTCGAGGGCAACCAGACCGTCATCGATCAGGATGAGGGAGCCCTTCTCGACCTCGGAGGGCAGAGCCAGGTAGTCGAGGGAGATGTGCTCAGAGGTGCCGTGGAAATCCTCGGACGTGGGCTGAGCAGTAACGACGATCTTATCGCCGGTCTTGACGGCAACCTTCTTGCCGTCGACCAGAAGGCCGGTGCGGACCTCGGGGCCCTTGGTGTCGAGCAGGATGCCGACGGGCAGACCGAGCTCCTTGGAAATACGACGGACGCGCTCGATGCGACCGTGGTGCTCGTCGTAGGATCCGTGCGAGAAGTTAAAACGGGCGACGTTCATGCCCGCCTTGATCATCTCGCGGATGGTCTCGTCGCTATCGCAGGCGGGACCCATGGTGCATACAATCTTGGTGCGCTTGTACATTCAGACCTCCATCTGACATCGTCTTGCGCTGATAGATAAACCATAAGAAATAAAACTGAGATGATTATAACGAAATGACGACCGAATACCCTCAAAAATCGACCGTATGCCGAATTAGACTGTCTCTTATACACATCTCCGAGCCCACGAGACGG
>CABRIB010000165.1 GCA_902470915.1 uncultured Collinsella sp.
CACAAGGAGTATCGTCGGCAGCGTCAGATGTGTATAAGAGACAGGTAACAGATTGAGCGGAAAATGGGTTCTAACTGTTACAGATCGAGACGTTTTGGGACCGTGGCTGAGCCATTGCGGCAAAACCACCACGAAGGTGCCTGCCCTTTTTGGCAGGTTTTAGGGCTCCCAGGGGCAGGGGGCTTCGATGTGGATGTGCTCACCGGTTACGGGATGCGTAAAGGACACGCTGTGGGCGTGGAGCATGAGGCCGCAAGGACGCGGCGTGCCGTACAGGTCGTCGCCAACCAGGGGATGACGCTCGCTCGCCAGATGCACACGGATTTGGTGCTTGCGGCCGGTGAGCAGCTCGACATCGATATGCGAGCGCGTGGGCAGGCCACGACGGCTCTTAAGACGCTTGAGCACCTTCACGCGCGTTTGAGACGGCTTGCCGCTGGCGCCGACGCGCATCTTTCGGCTGTCGTGGCGGTCGCGGGCGATGGGCTTGTCGATGAGCTTTTCGTTCCAGTCGATTTTGCCCTCGGCGAGCGCCAGGTAGTGCTTTTCGAAAGCGTGGTCGATGATCATCTGGTCAAAGGCGGGCTGCGTCTGCTTGTCGAGCGAGAACAGCACCACGCCGGTGGTGTCGCGGTCCAGGCGGTTGAGCGGCTGCATGTCGGTCGCGGCAAAGCCGTCGCCCATCGCCAGCAGCAGGTCGCTGGCGTAGTCGGTGAGCGTGCGCTCGCCGGTGCCGTCACCGTGGACGATCATGCCGGCGGGTTTGTCGATGGCCATGAGCCAGGCATCGCAGTAGAGGACTTGAGGTTCTTCGTTCACGTGTAAGCCTTTCGGTTAGCTAATTCCCACAAACATGCAGCCCGAGGTCGCCCCGCGCAGGCGGGCGGCGGGCTTGCGGCCGGCTTGTGCCGCCTCGACGGCGCGACGGACGCGAGCGACGGCACGGCCAATCTCATCGGCCTCGAGCAAAGTTCCGTCGACCATGAAACGACGCACGCCGGCATCGAGCAGCTGAGGAACCTGCGGCGTGAGGTCGATGGGGTAGGCATCGTACAGGCGAGAGCGGCCGTGGATGTCGGTGCGGACGGGCATGACCTTTCCGTCGATATTCTTGAGCGAGAGCTTGCGGGCACGCAGACGGCAGTTGACACAATCGTGGATGCAGCCGTTGGCAACCTGCAGAATGCAGTGTTCGCTCGTCATAACGCGCGGACGGCCAAAGACGGTGATGCCCAGAGCCGCGGGCGCGGCGGCGCCGAGCGAGGCAATCTCGTCGAGCGTGATCTCGGGCGAGAGCCAAAATGCGCCGGCTCCGCGCTCGGCAAGCGCCTCCATGCAGGGTATGTTGTGCACCGGCAGGCAAGAGCGAATCTCGGCCGTGGCGCCGGCATGCGCGGCTACGGCGAGCTCGGAGATATTGCCGACGGCGACGGTGGCTCCGGCATTGATCCAAGGATCGACGCGCTCGTGGTCGACGGCGCGGCAGACCTCGTCGAGTACGGGCACGATACCCTGCTCAAATGCATCGGCAGGGGAGAGTCCGACAGCCTCGAGCGCGTCGGTGGTCATATAGATGCGCGCGGCGCCCTCGGCGCGAGCCGCCTCGGCGGCTTCGAGCGTGGTGACGGCGGCGCAGATCTGCGGCTCATCGCGGTAGTGCTCGGGCATAGCGCGCGTACATTTGTCGAGCACCGGCAACTCGAGCGTCTTCGCGCGTTCCTCGTACGGCGCCAGAATGGCCTCCTCCAATGCTTTACAGGCGGCGGCGCGCACCTTGTGCACGGCAGAGAAGCCCATACCGCAGCCGGCGTCGAGCGAAACGTCAAAGCTCGCTGCCTCAAAGGGCGAGGAGCCCATGCGGCCCACATGCTCAACCAGGTCTGCCGCCTCGACGGCGCGGGTCTTGGCGGCCTCGACGGTAAAGCTGTCTCTTATACACATCTGACGCTGCCGACGATACTCCTTGTGTA
>CABRIB010000166.1 GCA_902470915.1 uncultured Collinsella sp.
ACGAGGTAGGAGTCCGTCTCGTGGGCTCGGAGATGTGTATAAGAGACAGGCCATGCCCCAGCAGCAGCCGACGCCTCGCGCCGCCGCTCCCGACCCGCTTGCCGTGGCAGATCCCTTCGCGCCTAGCGTCCCCGACCCCGCCGCTCCTATCCCGGTGCCGCAGACCGTCTCGCGCGATGCGCTTGCCGGCATGGGCGGAGCCGCCGCGACCGGTGCCGCCGTGGGCCTAGGCGCCGCAGCCGGCATCGCCTCCAACATGGCGAGCACTCGCGCCCCGCAGCGCCCGCTCGCCCAGCTCGTCGATGTCGTGAGCGGCGAGAGCCATAGCATCACCTCCGCACAGGTGACCATCGGTCGCGAGCGCTCAGTTTCCGACATTGCCCTGCGCGACCCCAACGTGTCGCGCCGCCACGCCCAGCTCACCTTTACGGGCTCGGATTGGTCAATCGAGGACCTCAATTCCACCAACGGCACGCTCGTCAACAACCGCCGCATTACGCGCTGCCCGCTGCGCAACGGCGATTTGCTGACGTTTGGCCTGAGCACCTTTGAATTTAGGGGATAGTCTCTTATGAACATCGATATCGTCCTTTTTGCAGGCCGCATCGTCCTGGTCGCCCTGCTCTATATCTTCCTGTTCGCCGTCATGAAGACCGGCGTGGGACTTGTGCGCGGACAGCGCCGCGACTCGGCCATTTGGACGATCGATGTGGACAAGGGTCCGCGCGGCATCCGCGGCATCCACGTAGACATGCTCGGCCCCGTCATCGTCGGCCGCTCGCCGTCTTCGGACATCTGCATCAACGAGCCGTTTGTCTCGGCCTCGCATGCGCGCTTTTCGCTGCAGGGCCCGGCGCTCATCATCGAGGACCTCAACTCGCTTAACGGCACGCTCGTCAACGGCCGCCAGCTCGTGGAGCCCGCGACGCTGCGTGAGGGCGACGAAGTCCAGATTGGCGACGTGGTCATGAAGGTGAACCGTCGATGATCGACGAGGAGAACAAGTCCGCAACCATGACCGAGGCACCGGCTGCCGCCGTAGCTGCACCGGCCCACGCCGCTCCGGCGGGCTCCACACCCGTGGAGCCCGAGGACACCGTGTTCTCCCTGCCTCTTTCGCATGTAACGCATGATATTTCGGATCTCGCCGATAACGAGGGCGAAGAGGATGCCGCAGCAGCGCCCATCGGCGCACATGCTGCGGAACAGCCCACAGCGCCCGAAGCAACCCCGGCACCGGCTCACTTTGCAGAGCCCGTCGCCGCGGCAATCAACGAGAGCGCTGCGGTGTTTGCAGCACCCGAGCCCGCCGCGCCGGCGTTTCCCATAGCCCCGGCATCCGAGGTTGCGCCCGCGTCTACGCCGGCGCCCGAGGCGGGGACATCCCCCGAGGACGGCCCTGCACCCAAGACCCCGCAGCCTGCGCCCGCAAGCGAGTCCGATGCCGTGGCCGAGCCCGCCGCCCAGTCGCAAAACACGCCCGCGCCGTCGCACTTTGCGACGCCCGAGCCTATAGACGTCAACCCGCAAGATGACGAGTCGACCGCCCGCGTTTCCGAGGAGCCCGACTCCCCGGACACCGGCGATTCCGAATCAAACGCCGAGACCGACACCGTCTCTCCCGGTGACACAGCCGAAATCGACGTTGCCGCCGTTGAGGCCAAGCTCAAAGACCCCGGCTCGACCATGAGCTTTGAACCCCTAACCGAGGAGCGCATCGAGACCGACTCGACCTATGATGCCGGCACCACCACGCAACTCATGTGGGGCGCCCGCTCCGACGTTGGCTGCGTGCGCCCGCACAATGAGGATTCCTACCTGGTGCAGTCGCCGCTCTTTTGCGTATGCGACGGCATGGGTGGTCACGCTGCCGGCGAGGTGGCCTCTTCTATCGCTGTCGAGACCATCGCCAAGACAGCTCCTCAGTCTGCCGACGCCGCACGCCTGGCGGCAGACTGAGGAGCTGTC
>CABRIB010000167.1 GCA_902470915.1 uncultured Collinsella sp.
ACACAAGGAGTATCGTCGGCAGCGTCAGATGTGTATAAGAGACAGGTCTTGGAGGCGGTGCCCTCGTCGGCGGCCTTCATGCGCTCGATCAGATTGGCGAGCGCCGTGAACTGCCTGCCCGCGATGGATTGGGAAAACGCCGTGAACTCGGTTGTCTCGGCCGCAATGTGACGCGCCGCCAAACGAGAGGCGAGCTCACCGAACAGCTGGGGTGCCCGGGCAGAAACGGCAAGCACACGCACGGGGTCGGCAGAGGCGCCGTCGACCCCGGAACCCCGGCACGTTTTTACCAGATCATCAATTGCGTCCGCATAAGCATGAGCACAGGCATGGGGGCCAGCGACCTCAATAAAGGCAGGCTGAGCGGCGGTCCCGTAAGCGGCATCAGACGCGCCGACACCCTCCCCTAGCGGCGCGATCTCAAACAACACATCGCGGGCATCAAATGCCGCGGCAAGCTCCTCGCGCATCGCCGCCTGCTCGCGGGCAAGCAGCACGACGACCTCTCCCCCATTGTTCGCCACGGCAGACAGCAGCTCGAGCAGACCGTGCGTAAACGACGTGATACCGCGCACGCATACGGCGCGAGTGCACGCCGGCAGGCTATCGGCCAGGACACTGGTCATTATGTCAGCTGCCTCGCAGGGCTCAACCATATCTCGACGGTCCAAACCACCCGCGTAGGCGCGCAAAAGCTCGAACACACGAGCCTCGGCATCGCTTTTTGGCTCAGGCTGGCAGTTGTCGCCACGGCATCGTTCGGCACCCGTCCCCGCAACGCCCGGCAACACGTCGCGGGCCATGCGCGCGAGCATGCGCACTGTGCCCTGGCTGCGCGAAAGCGGCTGCAGGTCGGCATCGTCGAGACGCGTGACCATGTCCGAGAACAGCATCTGGCGCTGCAGGTTGTCGACGAAACCGCGCCCGTCGCCCATAAGCTCCCAAAGCGAGCGAAGCCACGATGTAGGCGTCTTGTAGTCAATGCCCAGCGAAATCCCGGCTTCCGCCGCATCATGACGGCACAGGTCGAGCTCGGCAAACGTAGATGTCAGCAGCACGGCACGTCCGTGGCAGCCAACAAGGTCGGCAAGCAGCGCCGACTCGGCATCACTCAAATCCGTGCCGGCATTGGTGGTATAGATTCGAACAGGCATGGTCCTCCGCTCAAACTGTTCGCAATAATCAATGCATCCATCCTACCCGCCCAAGCGGACACATTGCCACCGCAGCTCCATCTTTTGGTACAAAGCAACCTGACCCCAACGCACCAGCCAATTGCGGGCATATAAAAACCGCCCCCGGAGGAGCGGTTTTGCACAATTCGTTTTTGGCGCGGCCTACTCGCCATCCTCCAGTTTAATGAGGATCTTGCGGTAGCCACCGTACTCGCCGTTGAGCGCCTTGGACACACGGCTCACCGTGGTGGACGAAGCGCCGGTACGGGCCTGAACCTCAACATAAGGCTCGCCCTCGTCCAAATAGCGCGCAACCTGCAAACGCTGAGAAAGGTCGCAAATCTCGCGCGGCGTGCAGATATCGGTCAAAAACGCTTGGATATCTTTCTCGTCGTCCAAAAGACTAAATGCGTGGACCAGCTGCTTGACATCAGGCTTGTCAAACATGTTCTCGATATTCATCGATCACCGCCAAACCCGCCAAAAGGCATCGAAGTTGATACTGATATCGGGCATCGTTCGCCCGTAAATATGCAATAAAACTATGCATGGGCCATTTGCCCGTAGCAGTGTAGCACACCACCAAACTAAAGTGACAAGACTCTCTGCCAGCGGCACGTTTTTCAGGACGAACGCCTTTTAGAAACCGAATGCGCACGTAAGCTCCACGAATATTTGAGACAATGGGCGCCCAAACACCTGTCTCTTATACACATCTGACGCTGCCGACGATACTCCTTGTGTA
>CABRIB010000168.1 GCA_902470915.1 uncultured Collinsella sp.
CTACACAAGGAGTATCGTCGGCAGCGTCAGATGTGTATAAGAGACAGCGTAAGCTCCACGAATATTTGAGACAATGGGCGCCCAAACACCGCGGCGCGCCCGCGCAACCATCCAAGTCGCCGCCGCAAGCCGCTTCACGCGACGCCAGCAACCCCGGCGCAAGAAAGGATTCACGCCATGCGCTTTATGCTTAACTGGCTCTTCACCTCGATCGCCATCGCGATTGCCACGTTCCTCGTCCCCGGCATCCAGCCCTTCGGCTTTGCCGAGGCCTGGGTCTGCTTTGCCTTTGTGGGACTGTTCCTCAACATCGTCGATTCGTTCGTCAAACCGTTCCTCACGGTCATCTCGCTGCCGCTCACGATCATTACGCTCGGCATTTTCCAGCTCGTGCTCAACAGCTTTATGCTGGAGCTCGCCAGCTACCTGTCGGTCAACCTGTTGGGCGTCGGCATCTCCATCGCCGGCTTTGGCTCGGCCTTTATGGGCAGCATCCTAGTGTCCATCATGCGCAGCATCCTCGATAGTCTTGCCGAAGAGTAGAACGCCCCGATACACAGATGCATCGGACCAAATCAAAGGCCGCCCATCGCAAAAATGGGCGGCCTTCTTATTTGCCAAGTCTCAGAGGGCAAGAAAATCTACCATTTCCACCCCGTCCCCAAATGGCAGGTATGGGTTAGATGACGTAGTCGTAGCCATGGTTGGGAGCGACAAGTTGATCGAGCGTCACGCCGTCGAGGTAATCGTTGATGAGCTTGTCCAGGTTCTTCCACACGTCGAGCGTGGGGCACTCATCAGATCGCGAGCAACCCTTGCAGTCGCCATCCAGGCAGGCGACCGGTGCCAGACTGCCCTCGGTCAGGCGCAAGATCTCGCCCACCGTGTACTGCTCGGGCGGGCGCGTGAGCACATAGCCGCCGCCCTTGCCGCGCATGCCCGAGAGCATATTGGCGCGCACGAGCGTCGCCAGAATATTCTCGAGGTACTTCTCCGAAATACCCTGACGCGCCGCAATCTCTTTAAGCGGGATGCGACCGGCCGCCTGGTGCTCGGCCAGGTCAACCATAACGCGCAGGGCATACCTGCCCTTAGTGGAAACCAACATATCTAGTGCTGCCTTTCGGTCTTTTAGTCCGTTGAAATTCTAGCCGAAAAATTGGCTTTGGAAATACCCGTTCCAGTCAAGATGGTTAATCGACTCGTAATAATCTTCTATTTCCTATTGCATTACTAGGCTTTAGTGTCTACTATGCTTGCCAACAGCTAAACGAACAACCTATAAGGTTTATGGGTTTAGCTGCTAGACACGCCGTAAAACCACACGGCAACCAGCAACTTGAACACTTTGGAGGTTCACCATGAGCAAGGTTTACACGTCCATCGATCAGCTTATCGGCCACACCCCGCTTCTGGAGCTCACTCACTTTGAGGCCGACGAGGACCTCAAGGCTCGCGTGCTCGTCAAACTGGAATACTTCAACCCCGCCGGATCCGTTAAAGACCGCGTCGCCAAGAACATGATTGACGAGGCCGAGAAGGCAGGCAAGCTCGTGCGCGGCGGCGACTACACAATCATCGAGCCCACGAGCGGCAACACCGGCGTCGGCATCGCCTCTGTGGCCGCCGCCCGCGGCTACAAGGTGATCATCACCATGCCCGAGACCATGTCCGTCGAGCGCCGCAAGCTGATGCAGGCATACGGTGCGCAGCTCGTGCTCACCGACGGCTCCAAGGGCATGAAGGGCGCTATCGCCAAGGCCGAGGAGCTGCAGAAGGAGACCCCCAACAGCATTATCGCCGGCCAGTTTGTGAACCCCGCCAACCCGGCCATTCACAAGGCCACGACCTGTCTCTTATACACATCTGACGCTGCCGACGATACTCCTTGTGT
>CABRIB010000169.1 GCA_902470915.1 uncultured Collinsella sp.
CACAAGGAGTATCGTCGGCAGCGTCAGATGTGTATAAGAGACAGCACCACGACGACCAAGAAAACCACGACCAGGGCCGCTGCTCCCAAGGCAGAGGCTAAGGCCGAGGACAAGCCCGCAGTAAAGGACGAGCCGGCAACGAAGGCCGCCGAGGTTAAAACCGCTCCCAAGGCTAAGGCAAAGACCGAGTCAGCCAAGGAGGCCCCGATCTCCCCCGCCACTCCGGCCGAGGAAAAGGCTCCGACCAAGAAGACATCAGTCCGCAAGGCCACGGCCACCCGCAAGCGCCGCTAGCCCACAGGCGATCCAAAACCCAATCAAACCCTAAGTAAGGGGCGCTCCAACCGGGCGCCCCTTCTCTGTAGATAGTTGGTAAAACGATTTTCTAGGACAACCGTTCGCCGATGGTAAACGGATGTTGTTTATACAGCCTGTGTACAACAGATATACTTACATCCTGTGCGTAAAGCCCATGGCCCGCACGCCATGATTGTATAGAACTGGACCGTACTATGAGATTGATACACAACAGCCGTCTGCCGCAGTTTCGCACTCCGTTTGGCGCTGTGACCACAGGAACTACCCTTTCGCTCTCCGTGATTCTGGAGGATGCCGATCCCGCGCAGGCAACGCTTACGCTGCGCACCTGGGTCGATGAGATCGGCGAGTCTCGGTATCCTATGACACACGAAGGCGACGGCATATTTACCGCAGAGCTTGAGTGCACCGAGCCCTGTCTTATCTGGTACAGCTTTATATGCAATATCGAGGGCCAGCCCGAGGTCCGCTTGGGAGCACCACAGGGACGCACCGGCGGCGAGGGCGTAACCTACGACTACGCCGAGGTGCCGTCATTCCAGGTCACCGTCTACAAACACCGTGAGGTTCGTCCCGAGTGGTACGAGCGCGGTATGGTCTACCAGATCTTCCCCGATCGCTATGCCCGCGACGAAAACTGGCGCGAGCGCACGCTTGCCGAGGTCGAAAAACCGCGAAACGGAATCCAGCGCCGCATGGTCGAGGACTGGAACGAACCGCCCGAGTACGAGCGTGCCGAAGACGGCTCCATCAAGACCTGGGATTTTTACGGCGGCTCACTCAGGGGCATCCAAAATGACCTGCCCCGCATCGCTGAGCTGGGCTTTACAGCTATCTACCTCAACCCCATATTTGAAGCCGCGAGCAACCACCGCTACGACACCGCCGATTACACCAAGATTGATCCGATTCTGGGCACCGAACAAGACTTTACGGAGTTGTGCAAGGCGGCCGAGAAGCTGGGCATTTCCATCATTCTGGACGGTGTGTTCAACCACACGGGCGACGATTCGATCTACTTCAACCGCTACGGCAACTACCCCGGCGTGGGCGCATGGCAGAGCGAGGATTCGCCGTGGCGCGATGCGTTTTATTTCCACGAGGACGGCTCGTACGACTGCTGGTGGGGCGTGGGCAATATGCCCGCCATCAATGAGAGCTCCGAACTGGTACGCGAGCGGCTCCTGGGCAAGGACGGCGTCATTCGTAAATGGCTGCGCGCCGGCGCTCACGGCTGGCGCCTGGATGTGGCCGACGAGCTTTCGGACGATTTCCTGACCGAGATCAAAAAGGCCGTACTTGCCGAAAAGCCCGACGCGCTGCTGCTCGGCGAGGTCTGGGAAGACGCCTCCAACAAGATCAGCTACGGCCATCTGCGTCGCTACCTGCAGGGCTCCGAGCTGGACTCTGCTATGGATTACCCCTTCCGCGACATGGTCATCGGCTTTTTGATGGGCTACAAAAACGCCTACCAAGCTGCCTGTCTCTTATACACATCTCCGAGCCCACGGGACGGACTCCTATCTCGTATG
>CABRIB010000170.1 GCA_902470915.1 uncultured Collinsella sp.
CTACACAAGGAGTATCGTCGGCAGCGTCAGATGTGTATAAGAGACAGAGCCATACATGCGCCAGGGTTTCGACAACGCGAAATATATCGAGCTGCAGGCCGCTCATATTAAGGAGCGCATCTCGCAGTTTGGCGGCAAACTCTATTTGGAGTTTGGCGGCAAGCTGTTTGACGACTATCACGCGAGTCGCGTGCTGCCGGGTTTTGAACCGGACAGCAAGTTCCGCATGCTCAAGAGCATCGCCGACGATGTCGAGGTTATCATCGCGATCAACGCGAACCACATCGAGAAAAACAAGGCTCGTGGTGACCTCGGCATTACCTATGACGAGGATGTGCTGCGCCTGGTTGACCTGTTCCGCGGCAACGGCTTTGCTGTCGCGGCTGTGGTCATCACCCAGTACGCCGGCCAGCCCGCTGCCGATGTGTTCCGCAACCGCCTGAACGCGCTCGGTATTCCCGCCAAGCTGCACTATCCCATCGAGGGGTATCCGCACGATGTCGATCTGATCGTGTCCGACGATGGCTACGGCAAGAATGAGTTTGTCGAGACCACCCGACCGCTCGTCGTGGTCACTGCCCCCGGTCCTGGCTCGGGCAAGCTTGCCACCTGCCTGTCTCAGCTCTATCACGAGCACAAGCATGGCACGGCCGCCGGCTATGCCAAGTTCGAGACCTTCCCGGTCTGGAACCTTCCCCTCACGCATCCGGTCAACATCGCCTACGAGGCGGCCACGGCGGACCTCGACGATGCCAATATCATCGACTCCTTCCACCTTGAGGCCTATAACAAGACCACGGTCAACTACAACCGCGACGTCGAGGCCTTCCCGGTGGTCCGTGCTCTGATGGAAAAGATCCTGGGCAAGAGCCCCTACCAGAGTCCTACGGACATGGGCGTCAATATGGTCGGCTTTGCCATCACCGATGACGATGCCTGCCGCGACGCTTCCAAGATGGAGATCGTCCGCCGCTACTTTACCGCGGTCGAAAATGTGCGCCGTACCGGCGTGGGCGATGAGCAAGTCGACCGTCTCAAGATCATTATGAAGAAAGCCGGCATCGATAAGAACTACTCACCGGCGCGCTCGGCGGCCCTCACCAGGGAGCAACTGACGGGTGGTCCCGTGGGTGCCATGGTTATGCCCGATGGCTCCGTGGTGACCGGCAAGACTTCCACGCGCCTGGGCGCCGCAAGTTCGCTCATTATGAACGCCCTCAAGCACGTCTCGGGCGTCGACCTTGAGCTCGAGGTTATCAGCGATGAGGCGATCGAGCCCATCAGCAAGCTCAAGACGCATTTCCTGGGCAGCAAAAACCCGCGTCTCCACACCGACGAGACGCTTATGGCGCTGTCGATCACCTCGGCCACGAGTGAGACGGCCGCTCGCGTCCTTTCGGGCCTGGAGCAGCTGCGCGGTTGCGATGCCTTCTTTAGCGTGATTATCTCGCCGACGGACGAGACGGTACTGCGCAAACTGGGTATCAACGTGTGCTGCGAGCCCAAGTTTGAGCGCCGCGGTTTCTTCCATCGCTAAGTTTGAAGCACCGCGGTAATTGCATTGCATTTTGGCCGTATCGGGTTAGCGCCCGGTACGGCTTTTTGATCAATAAAGCGCCTATTTCGGCGAAAAATAGCTGTTTACCTGCCTAGAAACAATTTGAGCGGTATACAATAACCGTAACTGTTTCATCCTTAGCGGGCTGTCTCTTATACACATCTGACGCTGCCGACGATCCTCCTTGTGTAGATCTC
>CABRIB010000171.1 GCA_902470915.1 uncultured Collinsella sp.
GATGGCCGCGGCCTCGGTGCGGTTCTTGGTCAGTGCGTCGCCCCTTTACGCCTGCTGCTCGGCAGCGGCGGCCTCGGCCTGGGCGCGCTGCTCGGCGGCCTCGCGCTCGAAGGTCTCAAAGCCGTTCTTGTCGATCCAGGGGATGAGCGAGGCGTCGTCCTCGCGCACGATGTGGCCCTTGACCATAACGTGGACGCGGTCGACATCCAGGTGCTCCAAAATGCGCGTGTTGTGCGTGATGATGAGCATGGAGCCGTCGCAGCTCTTGCGATACGCGTCCATGCCGTGGCTGACGGTGGACAGGGCGTCGACGTCCAGGCCGGAGTCGGTTTCGTCCAGGATGGCAAGCTTGGGCTGCAGCAGCAGGAGCTGGAGCATCTCGACCTTCTTTTTCTCGCCGCCCGAGAAACCTACGCCCAGCTCGCGGTTGAGGTAGGCGGTATCCATGTTGAGCTCGGCCGCGAGCTCCTTGACGCGACGGCGGAATTCCTTGCCCTTCATCTCCAGGCCAGGGCGGCCGGCGATGCTGGCGCGCAAAAAGCTTGACAGCGGCACGCCGGGGATCTCGACCGGGGCCTGGAAGCTCAGGAACAGGCCGGCGCGCGAGCGCTTGTCGGTGGTGAGCTCGGTGATGTCCTGGCCGTCAAAGACGATGCGGCCGTCGTTGACCGTGTAAACGGGGTCGCCCATGACCAGGTGGCCGAGGGTGGACTTGCCGGCGCCGTTGGGTCCCATCAGCACGTGGGTCTCGCCGGCGGCGACGTTAAGGTTGACGTTGTGGAGGATGGTCTTCTCGTCCACGGAGGCGGTCAGACCTTCGATGGAAAGCAGCGGATTTGCGCTCATGCTGTCCCTCTCTGTATATGGTGTACTCATAGGTGTACTAAACCCTAGGAATCTTCTCGGAATAAAGTTACTATGGGTTCGGCGTTAGTCAAGGGAAAACCCGACTAATACACTCGACTTTTAAGATGTGGGACATAATAATCAGGTTTGTTTGCCCCGCGTGCATAAGATTTGGGACAAATGCCCCTGGTGGTTTTGTCTTAGGAACAACGGGAGGGTAGGTATGCTCATTTCTTCTAAGGGCCGCTATGCCCTCCGGCTGATGATCTATATCGCAGCGCTTGGTGACGCCGAGGGCAAGATCGCCCTGCGCGAGGTTGCTGACCGTGAGCGTATCTCGCAAAAGTATTTGGAGCAGCTGGTTCGTCCGCTTATGAAGGCGGGCCTGCTTAAGAGCGTGCGCGGCAAGGGCGGCGGCTACATGATGGCCAAGGACCCGGTCGAGGTGCGTGCCGGCGACATCCTGCGCGCTGTCGAGGGCAGCACGGCGCCCGTGGCGTGCGACGGCATCGACAACAGCTGCGCCCGCAGTGACCTGTGTTCCACCGTCAAGTTCTGGCGTGGCCTGGACGACGTGATCGAAAAGTACGTCGACGGCGTGACGTTGGCCGACTTGGCCGCCGTTCCCGAGATCAACTTTGACATTTAGCTGTAGGTTGAGCGCAATTCCTTAAGATTTCGCGGAGGGTTGTTGCCGTTTACCGAGGGGTTGTTGTGCAACAACGGGCGAGCTGCAATACCTGTCTCTTATACACATCTCCGAGCCCACGAGACGGACTCCTAT
>CABRIB010000172.1 GCA_902470915.1 uncultured Collinsella sp.
GGCCGCGGCGGCCCGCGCTGCATGAGCATGCCCTTCTGGCGCGAGGACCTCTAAGGTCTTCAAGGACCCGTACAGGTCATAATACATACATCTAGCTGCCATTAGATGTCTCCCATTGGGGCGGTGCGGGTTTTCGCACCGCCCCAATCTTGTATGAGGAACGTCAACACGGTTGGATGACTGCTTTTGTAAGGAGCTTGGCCATGGACATCAAGACGATTGGCGTTGAGGAATGGCTCAACGTTTGGGAGAAGAGCGCCACGTGGGACATCGCCCAGTCGACGATCTCGTCGCTCACCATGGGCGAGCTACGCGCGCTCGATGAACAGGACGGCGCCACGTTCTACGAGCGCCTGGACCGCGAGAAGATGAACTACGGCTGGATCGAGGGCTCGCCGGAGTTTAAGGCCGAGGTTGACAAGCTGTATCGTCGCGAGGTCAATCCCGATCACATTCTGCAGACCAATGGCTGCACGGGCGCTAACCTCAACGCCATCATGGCTGTGGTCGAGCCCGGCGACCATGTTATCGCCGAGTGGCCCACCTACGCGCCGCTCTATGAGATCCCACGTACGCTCGGCGCCGAGGTCGAGTATTGGGAGCTTTGCGAGGAACTCGGCTGGAAGCCCGATATCGAGGAACTCAAGCGCTTGGTGCGCCCCAACACCAAGCTTATCTGCATAAACAACGCATCGAACCCCATCGGTACGGTGCTCGATACCGATATGCTCGGCCAGATTGCCGAGATCGCCCGTTCGGTGGGCGCCTACGTGCTGTGCGACGAGGTGTATCTGCCGCTCGAAAACACTGAGTCCTTTATGTCGATGGTCGACGTGTACGAGAGGGCCATTGTCACCAACTCGTTGTCGAAGACCTATTCGACGCCTGCGGCCCGCGTGGGCTGGGTCGTGGCCGACGAAGAGGTGTCCAACCGCATCCGTACCTATCGCGATTACACCATGATCTGCGGCGGTGTGTTCAACGACGCCTTGGCGACCTATGTGCTTGAGCACAAGGACAAGATCCTCGAGCGCAATCGCAAGATCGTGTTTGGCAACCGCGATATCGCGCAGGCTTGGATCGATACGCAGCATCGCGTTTCCTGGACGGCCCCACAGGGCGTGTCTACCTCGTTTATCCAGCTGGATATTCCCGAGGACGACGAGGAGTTCTGCAAGCGCCTGCTGTCCGAGAGGGGAGTGCTGCTGGTACCCGGCAGCCGCTTTGAGCTTCCCTGTGGCGCACGCCTGGGCTACTGCGCGAGCGAGGACGTTCTGCGCGAGGGCCTGAGGCTTTTGGGCGAGGCGCTGGCGGAGTTTGATCGCTAGGATTCCGATGATCTTCGAGGGCGTTATCTAAATTGGCCGAAGATAATCGAAAACGGACCCGTTTCCCTAGTGAAGCGGGTCCGTTTTTCTATACCGAGAAGTCAAGTTGTTACAAATGGGGCCGTAAAGCGAGCCGGTATCCGCTGGGCCTTATACTGAGTTTCCGGTGAACGGTATCAAGCGTCTGGTAAACGGCTGTCTCTTATACACATCTCCGAGCCCACGAGACGGACTCCTATCT
>CABRIB010000173.1 GCA_902470915.1 uncultured Collinsella sp.
GGACTCCGTCTCGTGGGCTCGGAGATGTGTATAAGAGACAGGCATGGCGAGCACCATTAGCGAGACATCAATCGGCTTTGCGCTCACGTTGCGCCCGGGTGACGTTATCGTGCTAATCTCAAACTCTGGCAAATCGCGCCGACTGAATCGCATGGCAAAAGCGGCTCGCGACTGCGGCGCAACCGTAGTCGTCATCAGCAGCGACAGCAAATCCCCACTCGCGCGCCTGGCAGACTACACTTTTAATACCGTCAACCACGAAGCGCTACTGACGACGGGCGACTTTGCGTTCTCCAAGATCAGCGCCACGATGATCATCGAAGTCATCTACAACTTCCTGCTGCCCGAGATTGAAGACGCTCGCGAACATATCAGCTACTACGAGGAGCTCATCCAGCCGGATAAAGTCGTTGAGTAAAACGCGTAGTGGGACAAAAATTTCAGTCGATTTTGTCCCACCAACACCGCTGATACGACCTAACCTCGAGCTTCTTCGAGCATCTGCTTTGCGTGGGCCAAGCTTGCCTCGGACTGATCGCCGCTCAGCATGCGGGCGATCTCGGCGATACGCGCTTCGCCGGTTACCTCGTCCAAATGCGTCTGGGGAACATCGCCCGGTTCCTTGCTGACAACATAATGCTTGTCAGCCATGACGGCGACCTGCGCCAAGTGGGTTACGACAATCACCTGATGCGTAGCGGCGAGATCTGCCAGCACGCCCGCGAGTGCACGCGCCGTGGAGCCACCGACACCGGCATCGACCTCGTCAAACACCAGCGTATCGACACCGTCCGCGTTACCGAGGACAACCTTGCTTGCCAACATGACGCGGCTGAGCTCACCGCCCGACGCAATGCGGCGCAGGGGACGTGGCGTCAAGCCGGCACCGCTGCGGTATAGCAGCTCGTAGCTCGAAGGACCAACGGGCGTCCACTCAGCACGGGGAAGATCGCGCGACTCCCAGACGAGCTCGGCGCTGCCCATCTCCAGGCGAGCCATCTGGCGGCCCACCTCGTGGCAGAAGCGCGGAGCCGCCGTATTGCGGGCGCGCTTAAGTGCCTTGGCAGCGGCAAACAACTCGCGCTCGGCGCTCCCGAGTGCCTCGCGCGCCTTTTTGATCTGCTCATCGCCATCATCGACCAGGAACAGCAGCTCTTGCGAGCGATCGCGCATGGCAAAAACATCGTCCATGGTGGGGCCCCACTGACGCAACAGGCCCTTGAGGTCGGAATACCGCTCACGCATGCGAGCGAGCTCGCGCGGGTCGAAGGCGATGCCATCGCGATAGGCACGAAGCTCGTTCGCGCAATCCTCAAGGGAGATACAGGCATCCGAAAGTGCATCGGCAATGTCGCCGAGTTTGCGATCGACGGTAGCCATTCGGGAAAGCTCTGCCACGGCGCTGTTCACGGCATCGAGCGCTCCCCCTTCAGAGGCAAGCGATGCATGGGCATCGTTAGCCGTGGCAACCAGTACCTCGGCATGTTCGGCTGTCTCTTATACACATCTGACGCTGCCGACGATACTCCTTGTGTAGA
>CABRIB010000174.1 GCA_902470915.1 uncultured Collinsella sp.
CGAGATAGGAGTCCGTCTCGTGGGCTCGGAGATGTGTATAAGAGACAGGATCGCCCGAGCGCGCCCGTTATATCTTCCGCGATGGTCGCGGCGAGCATGGCGAGCTGCCTCCCACCAATTGGAATGCCAACTTTGGCGGCCCCGCATGGACGCGTGTTGCGGACGGTCAGTGGTATCTGCACATGTTTACGCCCGAGCAACCGGACTTTGACTGGTCATGCCCCGAGGTTCATGCGCTCTTTTGCGACGTCCTGGCGTTTTGGAGCGATCGAGGCGTCGACGGCTTTCGCATTGATGTGGCGCAGGGTCTCGCCAAGGATCTCGACCGCGATGACCTCGACCGGTGGCATCTCGCCGAGGGCGATGACATGGTTGACGACGGCACCCATCCGCTGTGGGACCGCAATGAGGTCCACGAGATCTATCGCGAGTGGCGCCGCGTGTTCGACCGCTATAATCCGCCGCGCAGTGCCGTTGCCGAGGCGTGGGTGCTGCCCGAGCGCCAGTATCTCTATGCGCGTCCCAGCGAGCTTGGCCAGACATTCAACTTTGAGTTTGCCAAGGCCACTTGGACCTATGATGACATGCACACTGCAATCGAGAAGGGCTTGAAGGCAGCCGTCGAATCCGATTCCGCCTCGACCTGGGTACTCTCCAACCACGACGTGCCGCGCGTGGCGACACGCTATGCCCTGCCGCAAATCAAGGCGACGCGCTACCACCAGATTGCGCTCGACTGGCTCTTACGCGACGGGTTGTCTTATGACGAGGACCGTGAACTCGGCGAGCGCCGCGCGCGGGCGGCCCTTTTGCTTGAACTGGCGCTTCCGGGCTCGGCATACGTGTATCAGGGTGAGGAGCTCGGCCTTTTTGAGGTGGCTGACATCCCGTGGGCTGCACTCGAAGATCCTACTGCGACCAATACGCGCGGACCGAAGCGTGAGAAGGGGCGCGACGGCTGCCGTGTGCCCCTGCCGTGGGTGGCGGCGGACGATCCCGCGCAGGGCGGATCGTTTGGGTTTTCGCCGGCGGACGCCGATGCGGCGCCCCATCTGCCGCAACCTGCATGGTTTTCCGATTACGCTGCCGATAGGGAAGAAGCGGACCCGACATCGATGCTTGCGCTCTATCGTGACGCCCTCTTGCTTCGGCGCAAGCTGCGCGGTTGCGCCAACGATTTTGCGTGGCTCGATCTTGACGGGCGCACCGGTCTTGCGGATGGTGCCGAGGGCGCCGAGGGCGGCGTCATCGCCTATCGCCGCGACAACGGCTGGGCGTGTGTGACGAACTTCGGCGCAGCAGCCGTGGAGCTGCCGGCGGGCAGGGTCCTGCTCACCTCATCACCGCTTGCAGACGGCAGGCTCGCGCAGGACAGCTCTGCCTGGATCATGCTCGGTGAGATGTAGGGGTCTCTTGCGGCGAGATTGCGTTTGCCCGCGCCTTCCGTGGTGGCTGATGTCTTCGCGAGGTTCGCGAGGGCGTGGTTGATTTCCGATCTCAGCCGAACACATTAGGCGGATAGGCCGTTCCCGCAGTT
>CABRIB010000175.1 GCA_902470915.1 uncultured Collinsella sp.
CTGGTGATCTCCGCCTTGAGAGGGCGGCGTCCTAAACCGCTAGACGAACGGGCCATAAGCCTCAGCAGAAAAGAAGTGGTAGCCCGTACCAGATTCGAACTGGTGATCTCCGCCTTGAGAGGGCGGCGTCCTAAACCGCTAGACGAACGGGCCACATGACATCTGCACTGCCGTGCTGCGAGGAAATATATTACGGGACAAAAAACGTCAGCGCAAGAAGAAATTCCAAATTGCCGAAAAATTGTCGGCAGGTTATGGAATACGCAGGTAAACTTGGTAGCTAATTCAAGTTGAGATGAACCAAAAGAGCTTCGCGCTCGTTGGGAATATCGTCTTCGATCACGGCGTCGAGGGCGGAGTTGAGAAGCTGACCCAGTTCCGGCCCGGGCTTGACTCCGGCACGGATCATGTCGCCGCCGTTGATGTCGAGCATCTTGAGCGTATAGGGCTCCCCTGCCTTCAGCAGCTCGTGCGCCAGCGCGCGCATCTCCTCAATCGTCTCAACATAATAGAAGCACGACGGGGCCTTGCCAAGTGTGTCGGCACGCTTAAGGTCCATGAGCTCGTCAATCAGGCGGGCCGTGTCGACGCCCTCACCCGAAAGCACGCGCATCATATTGAGCAGGCAGGAGCGCTCGGGGCGCAGCGGCTTGTCATGGTATTTGATGAGCAGGCACACGTCGCGCACCAAGTCGTGCGAGAGGGCCAGGCGATCCATAATGACGCGCGCCTTCTTGGCGCCGAGCTCGGGATGACCGTAGAAGTGTCCGCTGCCGGCGTGATCGACCGTGAAGCACTCGGGCTTGGACACATCGTGCAAAAACGCCGCCCACATAAGGCTCGACGAGGGCACGACGCCGTCACACAGCGCGAGCTCCCCCGCCACCGTCAGCACACGGGCGATATGCACGTAGACGTTAAACGCATGATAGACACTGCGCTGATCAAACCCGCGACCCGCTGCCAACTCGGGCACGGCGGCGCAGATGAGCTCGGGATAGCGGAGCATCGCGTCTCCCCCATGACCGGTCGAAAGAATGCCCTCGAGCTCAATACCCACACGCTCACGCGCCACGGCATCGAGCAGCGGCGCGCACTCGTCAAGCGCACGCTTGGTCTCGGGCTCAATCATAAAGTCCAGACGGCAGGCAAAGCGCACCGCACGCAGCATGCGCAGGGCGTCCTCGTTAAAGCGACGCTTGGGATCGCCGACAGCGCGAATCAGCTTGCGCTCCAAGTCACCCTGGCCGTCGTAGCGGTCGACAAGCCCGCGCTCGGGATGCCAGGCCATGGCATTGACGGTAAAGTCGCGGCGCGCCAGATCGTCCTCGAGCGAGGCGGCACGCTCCACACTCTGGGGATGGCGACCATCGGTGTAAAAGCCATCCAGACGGTACGTGGTGACCTCGATACGCTCGCCATCGGAAATAGCCGTGATTCCGCCAAATTTAATGCCCGACTCCACAACCTGTCTCTTATACACATCTCCGAGCCCACGAGACGGACTCCTATC